>NZ_CP037452.1:1687500-1872563 GCF_007754425.1 Gimesia fumaroli | reverse complement strand
CAAAGACATTGATCACGTCATCACCGGCGGCTGCCAGGATGTTGATGTTGAGTACGCCCAGCGGAGCCGAATGCACACGGATCACATCGTTGTCGGCTGCGTTGGTGCCAAAGACGTCGTCGGCATCCAGTTCGATATTGATCAAACTGGTGATGGAGTCCAATGCGATCAGATCGATGGTTTCGCTGCCCGGTCCCGAGACCAGTTGCAGATCGTTAAATCCACCGAACAGCAGGTTGGTGAATCCACCATTGGCCATCACCTGGGAAATCCCGTCGCCGGCTCCGAGAGCATCGTCAATCACGACCTGAGTGGTTGCCGGGGTGGCACTGGCATCGACGTGCAGACCGCCACCGGTGGTCGTGCCGAAGATTCCGGCCCCTTCCACGCGAGCGAAGGAAAGCCCCAGATCGATGTCGGTGTCGCCCGTCAGAGCGGCGACGATATTGCCGCTGCCCAGGGTATCGTCCATGTCCGAGAAGTAACCGGCGTCATGGTCGGTAATGAAGCCGACGTTCACGTCATCAACACCGGCGCCCCCGTCAAAGTGAATCGTGATGTCGGTGGCATCGTAAGTGTTGGGGTTGAAAATGTCTTCCAGGAAGAAGTCGGCGGCGGCGTTCAGGTGCGAACCGTTGGAAGCACCAATCGCCGGAGCCGCCGTGGTAAAGAACGGCAGACCGCCGGGAGATTCGTTGATGTTCAGCGTATCGCTGTCGGCAGAACCGATGACCGTGAAGGAGAGAATATCGGACTGGGCTCCCGTGAAGAAGTTCGCCGCATTGATGTCGATCACCAGATCGGTGCCCGTTCCATCCAGCATCGCATCAATCGTATCAGCGGCCGCATTCTGGAAACCGGAAGCCAGCATGTCCAGTACCAGGTGGTAAGCACCCGTGCTGGTGTTGACGTTTTCGATGCTGCTGTAGGTTACCGGCAGTTGAGGATCACCGGCAAAACTGAAGGTTCCCGAACCGGGGCTCATACCCAGCGTCAGCACGGGAGACGTCAGGCCGGTAAAGTCCAGATTGAGAACGTCCCCGGGAACCGTCGGCAGAGTCGGATTGCCGCCATTGATGGTAATCGGTGAATCCTGCGTTGGCAGGATGTTGAACGTGTCTGCATCGTCACCACCGTTGATCGTGGTCAGGGTCGCATCCACGTTCCCCAGCAGATCGACGGTGGCTCCTGCCCCGTCAGTAATCGGATCGACGTTAATTGTAATGGTCGTATCGGCGATCACTTCCCCCGTCAGTGCGAGCAGGAAGTTATCGCCGGAATTCAGCACCACATCCGCGCCCGTCGATTCGACGGTCACACCGGCGTTGATTGTCAGGTCATCCCCGGGTCCGGCCGCATCCGTTGAGGTCAGCGTGACCGTTCCGGCCGCGGTGACGTTGCTGGCAACGGTCAGCGGGCTGGCAGCGGAAGCAATCACCTGTCCCGCACCGGCGTCAACGCCAATCAGACCATCAACAGTTCCAATTTCCAGAGCGCCTGTGTTGCTGAGGACAATGTTACCGAGTGGAGAAGAAGCGGCCACTCTGCCGACGGCCAAATCAATGTCAGAAGCACCCGCGGCTCCAATACCGAAGGCAGCACGCAATGCGACTTCGCCCGCGGTAACCAAGGCGGCTTCGCTAACGCTATTGTCAAAGATGGTTCCGTTCGTCGTTACAGTCACAGTACCGCCGGCACTTTGCAGATCAACGAGCCGCAAATCGCCGCTTCCGGAAACATCCAGATCGCCACCGCGTGCGTTGACGAGACTAGCGTTTGATTGTTCGAAAGAGCCACCGCCGACACTGTCGTTATCAGCGGTCAGTGTCACGACAGCGGCGGACGTGGTATCAACCAATGAAAATGAAAACAGGCTAAGGTCGTTATTCGCCAGCAGGTCAATCGTCCCGCCGTTCGTCCGCACGGTGTCATTAGCCAAGATGCTGGATGACGAATTCACCACGATCGTTGACGCGGCACCGGTGGCTTCGATCTGCTCATTGAGATTTAGTCCCCCCATATCCAAATCGATGTTTCCGCCGGCTGTAATACCAGCCAGTCCATCGACAGTGCCGACGGTTGTCAGAGAAGGATCTTGCAGGAAGATATTGCCGCTTGTCGCATTTGCGGCCATAAAGCTGATATCCAGGTCAATGTCAGCAGGTCCCGCGGCACCAATGCCGGTGGCGGCACGCAGCGCAACAGTACTGGCGTCAATCAAAGCAGTTTCAGCTGCTGTATTGTCAGTGATACTGCCTGCGGAAGTGGTGACTTGCACTTCACCGCCAGTTGTAATACTTGCCAGATTGATATTGTTAACGGCATCAATGTCGATCAGACCGGTGCCAAGGCTGGTGATGATCGACCCCTCAGCCAAATCTACGGTTCCAGCAGAATCAATGTCGATCAAAAATGCTGCGGCGTTTGAGACTTGTGCGGGGCTGTTCAATACAAAGTCACCGCCAAAGTTTTGCAGCTTCAAAGTTCCCATAGAAGCAGCTACATTATTTGAAATCGTCATGGTATCGTTCGATCTTAAATCGACCGCCCTTCCAGTGACTGCTTCATTGACTGTCAGAGTACCAGTTGTCGTCAGGAAGATTGAACTGGCAGCAGCAGTGATACCAGCTAAACCATCGACCGTGCCAATTTCCAATGCTCCGGTATTGTCAATCGAAAATCCACCACTGGTCACGCTGGTTGCCAGAGTATTGACGTTTGTGTCGATACCGGTAATACCGCCGGGACCACCAACACGCAAAGCCGCCCGATCAGCAGTGATCAGGGCATTCCCTGTTAAGTCATTGATGCCGCCGCCGCTAGCTGTAACCCGAACTTCACTGGTGGTTGAAACCTGTAACGATTCTATATTGAAGAAGGCCGTTAAATCGATATCACTGGCACCGGCATCAATCGAACCGACAGCATTGAATTCAATGTCACTTGCTGTCGCTTCAATATCTACGCTGCCTGTGGTGGTAAATGCACCATTGACATTGACCAGACCGGCAGTCAAATCCAACACACCCGCTCCAATGTCGACAGTGGTGGTAGTGATGATATCATCGGTACCGGCATTCACGGTCAGATTTGCAGTAAATGTCGAGTCGACAGCGTTGATATTAACCTGATCTACACCGCTGCCTCCACTGGTTTCGGTATTGATGGTGACCGTCCCGGCCGGATGCACGAACGCAACCGACTCACCCAGGGTAGAATCAATCAGAGAGATACCATCACCGGCACCAGCATTATCGGAGAGCGTAATTGTTTCACCTGCGCCTAAGAAACTAAAGATCCGATCGGTGGCGACAATCGTATCCAGCACCGGTTCCAGACCGGTGTAAGTAATCGTTGCTACACCTTCACCATTATAGAATACGCTGCCGTCATTTTCCGTTGTAAAGCGATGTTCAACAGAGCCTGCAGTTCCGCCTAAGATCTCAAGGGTATCGCCGAGCGTTTCTCCACCGGAGCCACCATTGAAGAAAATGCCGTTCAGAGGATCAAACACGCCACCCCCTGGGTTGTTAATCACGAGACGGTCATCGCCAGCCAGACCATTGAAAGTAAAATCGGTGGCTGCGTTGAAATTGATGACCGGACCACCGTTAATCTGGTAGGTACCAGAATCGGCACTGGTTGCCGTAATCGTGAGCACATCATCGCCGGCGGTACCATCGACGGCTACACTTCCACCAAAGGTCAGGCCTTCGATTTCATCAAAGACGACATCCTGGAATCCGCCCGTCGCTCCGATGGTACCACCATCTAAGCCAGCGGGAGTGAATGTGGAAGTTTCCCCCGGAGGAGTGAGGTAAGTCAATGTATCGCCGGGAGCAATTGCAGGATCGCCACCAAAGATATCGATTGACGTCAGAGCATTTGGAGAGACAGTAATGTCATCGGCATCCGTACCAGCAAACAATGTCAGGTTTTCCAACGTTTCAAAGCCCAAGGTAACCCCAGTGGCACCGATTACAGCACCACTTCCGGGAAATAAACTTTGAACGAGAATCGTATCGCCGGTCACATCACCCGAGTCGTCCACGATCAACTCGTCTGTACCGCCACCCCCAACGAATGAGAAGAGTGACTGAATTCCGTCTACAGTTCCACCATCATTGGTGGCCCCGGCATTGCCGTCGATGATGACCTGATCGTCATCGGATTGGCCAAACACGGTAATCTGTGTTCCTGCAATCAGATCCCCGTTCAGGTTAGCAATGCTTCCTCCAGCATCGGCATTGAAGGAATCAATCTCGATACTCAATGCAGTTGCGGCATCCAATGTCACACCGGTTGCTAGATTGAAATTATCACCAGCCTCCAATGAGATATCGCCACTCGTACTGGTGATGTCGGCATTGACGTTAATGTCCTGTCCTGCAGTACCAGAATCTGTAGCTGACAACCAAGCAATGATTCCTGCAGAAACAGCCTCATTCACTGTGAGTGCTCCGGTAGTGGTAAAAAAGATGGTACTAGAGTTCGCAGTGATTCCGCTTAAGCCATCGACGGTGCCTATTACCAGATCACCTGTATTGTCGATAGCAAATCCGCCACCGGTCGCACTGACCGCCAGGGTATTGACATCAGTCTCGAGACCGGTAATCCCCCCCCCTGCACCACCAGCACGCAGGGCCACGCGATCAGCGGTGATCAGGGCATTCCCATTCAGGTCATTAATGCCACCACCGGTGGCTGTCACGCGTACTTCACTGGTTGTGGTCACATTCACCGATTCCACATTGAAGAACGCCGTTAAATCGATATCACTGGCACCGGCGTCGATCGAACCAGCGGCGCCAAATGTAATGTCTTGAGCCGTGGATTCAATATCGACACTACCCGTTGTAGTAAAGGCACCATTGACGTTGACTTGATCGGCAGTCAAATCTAACAAGCCGGAGCCGATGTCAACAGCGGCGGTGTTGATCGTATCATCGGTGCCCGCCAGGACAATCAAGTCTTGATCAAAGGTCGAGTCAATACCATCGATGTTGATGATGTCTGCCCCACTACCCCCCAGGGCTTCGGTTCTAATCGTCAACGAGTTAGTGGGATGCACAAACACAACTGATTCGGACAGGTTTGAATCAATGAAGGATTGCCCATCGCCTACATCACCATCATCAGACAGTGTAATTGTTTCTGTTGCCCCGATGAATGTAAAGGTACGGTTCGCAACGACGACATTATCAGTTATCGGTTCCAAACCGGTGTATGTGATGATTGGAGAGACCTGACCATTGATGAAAATCAAACCATCGCTGGGAGTCTGGAAAATATGATCCAATGAGGTCAGAGCGCCCGTTCGGATGAGAGTCAGTTCGTCGTTACCACCGACTCCCCCGTTGAAGACAATTTCCAAACCGGTATTTTCATCGATGCCGGTCAAGTCGAATGTCAGAGTATCGTCCTGGCCATCTTCACCGTTAATCACGATCGGTCCGCCGAGTGCAGCTAATGGCGTATTCGAAATCACGTCTCCAGTGGCATCGTCAGTGATGACGACATTTCCGCCTACCAGTTCGATGGTGTAATCATCGGGATTTCCATCGACGGGCAGATCGACCACAGGTGTTGAGTTTTCAACAACAATCGCAACATCGTTACCATCGCCACCCGCATAAGTCAGAAACGCGCTCTGTCCGATGACGCCAAGGAAGTCGGTAAATTCATGACCTTCGGCGAGACCGTTGAAGGTTCCCGCGACAGCGTGAACATCAACATTGTCGATGATGACAAACTCATCCCCTTCTGCAGGATCAAAACCATCAATCAGATTTAAAGTAACACCACCTAAGCTGACGGTTCCGTTCACGACCAGTTGATCGAAGCCGGTTCCCGCTATGGCACTGTTCATTTCGATGTCGAGTGTATCGTCGCCATTCAATGTCAGGTTGCCATTGATGGTGACCTGTCCGGGGCTGTTACCCGGAGCCAAAATTACGTTGTTTCCAGTTGCATCAACATTTCCGGAATATGTACCGGCGAGGATATTAACAGTTCCTCCAGCAGTCACACTATCAATGGCTTCCTGAATCCGTCCGCCGGGACCTGTTTGAGCCCCCAGTGAGGTCACATTCAGAGTGGAAAAGTCACCTTGAAAACCTGCCAGCCCCACGTTTGTGTCTGCACCGTTATTCAAGAATGAAGTGAAGTCGACCTGCGAAGCGTCGCCAGCAACACCGCCGCTCTTCATGGAATTAGCGATTGTTGTTTCGTCCGTGCTGCCCCACCAGTTGCCGGAAGCGTCAACAGCATCTCCACCGTGATGACCGATGAGCTCGGTGAGCGTTGAGGAGTCGAAAAAGTTGTTATGAGCGGCTACATCGGGTATGCCATTGGAAGTGTTATTGAAGACGCCGACACCTCCCGATGCGTTGCTGAAGGCGTTGCCTTCGATACTGACATCAGCAACGAAGTCATTGGCGATGCCTACGACCACGTCATGGAAGTTGTTGCCTAAAATGTCTACATTCGTGTTGCCCTGGTTATGAATACCGGCGACCCAAGCGTAAATTTCGTTGTTCTGGATCGTGATGTTGTCGTTATTTCCATTAAATGTGGAGAGCACACCACGACTTTCGACTCCCGTTCCCGGACCTTCCAGAATATTGTTCTCGATCGTATGCCCCGTGGTGCCGGCAGTCATGAAGACGGCAGATTGACTGCCAATGCCGGCCGGACCGGTCCCATCGATGATCTTGAGTCCGTCAATCACGACATCGTTCGCAAAGAGACGAAACCCGCCGGTCAGTTCACTTTCTGTGCCGCGGACACCAGGGTCAACCCCGGCAGCAATCCCGGCATTGGCTCCCTGAAGAATCACAGAAGTATTCACGATCACATCTTCGGCATAAGTTCCAGCAGCGATATCAATCGTGGCGCCTGCTGATGCGGCCGTTACCGCTTCCTGGATGGAGGCGAACGCATTGACTCCAATCACCGCATTTTGATCACCACCCTGATTGGGATCCGCGTCGGTGATGAAGGTGCCGTACACACCGGTGAAAGTGGTGTCCACATAGGTTACGGGAACAGGAGGCAGGAAGGTGAGGATCACATCGTTCCCGTCACCACCGTTGTAAAAGATGCGGAAGGTCTGACCGTTGACCAGCACAGTATCCCCGTTGTCAAGACCGGCAAAGGTGCCCGTGAGAGTACCGCCCACATCGATGATTTCGAACGTATCGCCCAACATGGCGCCGATGATGTCGCTGCCCGTGGTGTCCAGTGTGGCACCACCCAGATTCACATTGCCGGTTGTCACGAATTGATCATGACCGCCCACCACCCCGGCCCCGGAGATTCCATCGATTTCCACACTCAATGAGGAGCCGGCAGTCAGATTCAAATCGGTGCTGGTAAAGGTGCCGGGACTGAAACCGGGGGCGATGGTTGCTCCGGCTACGGATGCCGTGACACTGCCGTCCACCGTTGCTTCTCCCATTAATGTGACGGCTTTGTTGATGTCCACATTTTCGGTGTAGGTCGCGTTGATCACCACGGTCACATCATCACCAGGCATCGCGTTGTCAATGGCTTCTTGAATGCTCCCGTAGAGATTACCGTTGCTGGAAACCTCCACACCACCATCGTAGCTGTTGTTGTTCTGGATGGCATCGAAATCCACGGCAGGCGCATCTCCTCCCACCTGGCGAGCATTATTGGTGAAGGTGTTGCCGGTAACTGTGGGATTTTCCGAGGACTGCGGGAAGTAGGTATCATCAAAGAAGTACAATCCCACGTTGGTGTTGTTTTCAAAAATGTTGTTCAACACCTCTCCACCCGCTTCAGCGAAGTTGAGAGCCGCCCCAGTGGCATTATTGATGAACGTGTTCCCGTTCACTTTCGAAGTGGAATCGAGGTTTCCGGCGTTAATCCCCGTACTCCCAGGTGATTCGAAAGTGTTATCCAGGATTTCAATCCCTGCGGCAGTGTAGATGGCAGGGTTTTCCGAAAAGAAGAGCCCGTTGTTTTTTGCCTGGATGACATTGCCAGTAATGTCGAAATTGTCGAAGTGGATGCTCGCGAAATGTCCGGTCATCACCACGCCGCGGGCGGAGTTATCATCGGTCACATCGATCAAGTTGTCCGAGATGGTGACAAAGCTGATCGTCGCCATATCAGTTGAATCAGGTCCCCCGACAACTTGCTCCCCAAACACAATCCCGTTAACCTGGCTACCAGGGACGAGTGTTTCATGGATGTAATTGTTTTGGATCACGATGTTTTCGCGTGTAGACACCCCCGGCCCGGAATTTGTCGGGCGCACGTTGATCCCATCCCGATTGAGTCCCGTGATTTCAAACCCGTCAATCGTGACGTCATCAGCACGGACTTCAATCCCAAAGGGTGAACTCGGATCAATCAGACTCTCCGCCCCGCGAACACCATTACCTGCAATCCCGGCATTGGCTCCCCGGAGAATCACAGAGGTATCCACGATCACATCTTCGGTATAAGTTCCTGCGGCCACGTTGATGGTATCCGTAGGATCAACACTGAGTTGAGCAGCATCCACCGCGTCCTGAATCGTGGCAAAGGCATCCGTCCCGAAAATCAGCCCTACTGTCTGGCCGGCTTCACCAAACGCAAAAGTGACAGTATCACCCGCGTCCAAACCAGCGGCCCCCTGGTCATTCGTGAGCTCCAGAGAGTCATCGACGAAGAACGTTGTCAGCAGCGTCCGGTCTTCCAAGACTTCGGTCGTGGAGATCTGGTTGTTGACAGCAGCGTGCCAGCGGCGCCGGATTGCACGGCGATCACGAGAACGAAATGTGGGACGTTTTTTGATGCGGGAAGTGATAGTACCGAGCCAATTCGTAAGCAGCATCCTGTCAACTCCTCAGATAGTAGGTCAATTCAGTTAGATAAACTGTAAATGTATGAGACGATTGGTATCGAATATGTTTTGAGAGGCAGAAAAAATCTCACCCCTCATTAGTGTTCTCAGAATTTTTTCTTAGTGACATCAGGCCTCTTACCGACCTATTTATCAGTCAGCGCAGCAAACCTGTTGTCATTTGTCTAACCATCAATATCCGAAACTTCTAAAAAATTCCACAGAAAAAAGCGCCTGTTCCTCTAATTTTAACAATTTTACCAAGACGTTAATTTTTCCCAACGCTACTCATTACATCAAAATGAACGCCCAAAACACCAACATATAAGCCGTGTTTTATTTACATTGACATCTAAAACAGATACAAATGTACGAAGCCGCGTGCACCAGACACACCCTCTGCTGCGTAAACACTGGAAATCTTTTATTTATTACAGACTATTTTTCTTTACATCAGGTCAGTCTACCGGGCACAATACGACTATCAGAACCGCGGGTGAGGTGCGTCATCTGCTTACCTCGTCCGTTCTCTCTCCGGCTAAAAGATCAATCAGTTAGAGGAATCAAATGCAGTTTCAGCATTCAGGAATGGCGTTATTACTGGCCTTGGTCTGTGTGTCGAGTTCGTGCCAGCAATCGGAACACGAGAACCTGGTAGGACGCTGGCAGAGTACAGGGGGCCCGAATATGATTTTCCGGGAAGATGGTACGGTCTACAGCATTAACCGCGGCCCACGTCGGAAGGGGCGATATTATCTCAATACAGAAACAGAGCCGGCCACCATCATCATGGATATGCGAAAATCTGATATTAATGCCGTATTGTACTTTGACTATGCTGCTTTCTCAGATCGGCACATTGAATTAACTCCCACATTCGTCCAGCGCACAGGTGAGAAGAAAAAAGAATCAGAGATTAAACGGAAAATGCTCTTCCGAAAAATCGATCCTAATGATCCTTTGATGGGCGAAAAACGTTTTGCAGCCAAAACGACCCCCGGCACACCAACCCCCTGATTGCTGATTCGGTCTGCTACGGTATTATCGACAGCCTCTGAAAACAAGAAAAAGGACCGAAGTGAGATCACTTCGGTCCTTTTTTGATGTTTCGATCAACGACAATCAGTCACTATTCTTCTGCACTACGAACCGTGGTTACCGATTGCGTGCTCTGAACCGTTACAAAGAAATCGTTGCTTTCCGAAGGAATATAGTCGTCATTACTGACATTCAGCGGAGGTTCAAATCCCTGAATTGGCAATTCCTGTACAGCAGAGATCTGTGCCACTGGCAATTCAGTTGCTGCAATCTGTTCTGGATTGATCACTTCCACGTCTGCATCCGAAATCACACGGAATTGTGTTTCTTCTGATGATGTTTCAGCGACTTCCGTAACGACGGCAGGTTCCGAGACAACAGGCTCAGCAGCTGGCGTCTGGGCAATTTGAATTTCTGGCTGCGGCTCAACACTTGGCATTTGCTGCTTCTGAAGTTCAGCAATCTGCACGATGGCTTCTTTGACTGAATCCAGATCCGGATTCATCTCCAGCGCCCGATTATAGTGTTTCGCTGCGTCGTCCAGCATACCTCGCTGCAGGCAGATATAACCAATGTTCGCATGAGCTTCATCGGCATTCATCACCGTGCGGGCAACCTGATACGCTTCATCCATCCGTCCCTGATGCCCTAATACCAGGCTCATATTATTGAAGGAGCGTTTGGAACTGGGATCACGTTTGATGGATTCTTCCAAAGCGATTTCAGCCGCGGGCAGATCATTCTGAAGATACAGTGCGTACCCCAGATCTGTCAGGTACTTGGCGTTATTCGGCTGAATTTTTACCGCTTCCATTAAGTATTTTGTTGCTGAGTCATGTTTCCCCATTTTGGAAGAGACAATTCCCATGCGATTTAAAACGGTCGCATTCTGGGGATTGCGCTGCAGCATGACCTTATAAGTTCGTTCTGCATCCACGAACTGGCCTTTATCCTCAGCAGTTCGCGCCATAATCATTTGTGGTGACTCTTCCAGCGGCAGTTTCAGATTTGTTCCCACCATATTATGAGTATGAGAACAGCCGACAGTAAAAAGAGTGGCAAATCCAGAAAGGATGACCAGAGACCACGTTGTTGAGTTTCGCATTCCATTACCTCACAAAACAAAATTGTGATGTTTCACTATCCATTGTGAGAAACACTCAGACCGTCCTGGCAGAAACAAGAAAGATCAAGAAGGTTCTATTCTGACCTGAAAGTTACTCGATAATAAATCCGTTTAAATCATGCCACCGATTATTTTTGTGAATTTATATTCTCACAAAACAGAGACATATATTCTCAAGTATCGTCTATCGACCCCAGGAAGATGAAAGAACTCAGAGAATCGCTAGAGTCTTCTTGGATTCCCATCTGGAGCAAAGCCTATAAATTAACATCAGCAGCCGAATCGGCAGAATTTGCCGGTCAAAAGCCTAAAAATGAGCGAATGCGTCTGCTCTAATGAAGAGCCGCCCACTATATGGATTGAACCAGAAAAAGACCTTGAAACCGATTAAACGGCTCGTGCGGGATCCTGCCGATAGAACATTCTCAACGTCTCATACAAATCGACCGAGTACTCCTGCATCTGATGTGGCTGCTCAAAAAAATGCTCAGAGCAGACAGCAAAGAATTCCGCCGGGTTCGTGGCGCCATAAGGATCGATGAACGTATCGTGTCCATGCCGCAACTGCGAGACCAGCGACTCATACTCCGCTGTCATCACTTCGTTCCAGCGTTCGTATTCCTCTGGGCCATTCAACGGCGGCGTCCCATTAAACTGATGATCGACGGCATCGTAATAGTGTGCAAATTCATGAATCACCACATTCCGGCCATCGTCAGGAATTTCACCCCCTTCGCGAATGCTTTCCCACGATAAAATAATCGGCCCCTGCCCCCAGGATTCTCCCAGGCGAAATGAAGTCCCTTCCGTCATGACGCCGATTGAATTCACCAGCGTCTCCTTCGCGGCATAGGTATCAGGGTAAACCAGCACCGTCTTCAGGCGATCAAAACAATCGCTGGCAAACCCCAATGTGATCAAACAGGCCTGACCGGCGATCGTCAATTTGACTTCCTCGGTAATTTCAAAACCATTACACCCTTCCCAGTATTTCTCTTTGACGAAAATCTGCACACGCTGATACAGCAAACTGCGTTGAGACGGTGTTAGCCGTGCCAGTTGAGCTACATTCTGATTCAGGACTGCTTCCCAGTGTCCTGGCATCGGGGCAGAGAGTATTTTTTTTCGTCGGCGGTTGCGCAACCAGGTAAATATCATGGAATGCGTTCCTCTGTGCTGATTCTGAAAACGGATGCTTGTCGCTTTCCACTCATTTCAGGTGCATGATTGAATGGCAATATTGGAATTATAGCTTGTTTTTAAGTTGGGAAAGTGTTTATCTCAAAGGGAATCCCGCGACCGGGCCGTGTGAGATGGCTTATCTGTCTTATCGATTCAATGCGGCACTTCAGCAGAGAAAAGAATCGGTGCAACTATGAAAATCGGTCAAAAAGTCTGCTGTAGAACCGAAAAAGTGTCTGCTGGCTCAAACATATTCCTCTAACGACTTGCTTGACCCGGTCGTTCCCATAATTGATACTTGAACAGATCAAAATATATCCTTAGCCAACCGAACTCTCAGAGGAGTTGCCATGCAGGCGCCAGCATCATGCCCCCCGTTCACCGCAAAACGACACAAATTACTTTTTTGGTATAATCGATATCAAACAATGACGTTCCTGTTTTCTTTCTGCGTATTGTTTCTAGCCATCTGTTCAAATCAAGCAGCCTGTTCCGCTGAGAAAAAGAGCCCGAATATTATTTTCATCATGGCTGATGACCTTGGTTATGGTGATCTCGGTTGTTACGGACAACAGAAAATTAAAACGCCCCGCATCGACCAGATGGCAGCAGAAGGCATGAAGTTCACACAAATGTACGCGGGCAATACAGTATGTGCCCCGTCCCGTTGTGTATTGATGACCGGCTTGCATATGGGACACGGCCGCGTTCGAGGAAATACCTGGGTCAAACAGAATCAATCGCTCAAACCCGAAGATGTGACCGTCGCGGAAGTCCTGAAACAGGCTGGCTACAAAACTGCGTTGACTGGAAAATGGGGCATCGGTGAGGAAGGCACACAAGGCGTTCCCAACCTGCAGGGGTTCGATTATTTTTACGGCTATTTAAACCAGCACAACGCCCATAATTACTATCCTGAATTCCTCTGGAGAAACGGAAAGAAAGTCCGGCTCAGAAATATTGTTGACCCCAGCACCATTTCGAAAGGCCCCACCGGCAAAGACAGTCTGGGGGGCGTATCGACCAAAAAAGTAGATTACTCGCACGACCTGATTATGCAGGAAGCGCTCAACTTCATCGACCAGAGTGCCAAACAGCCTTTCTTTTTATACGTCGCACTGACAATCCCCCATGCCAATAATGAAGCGGGGCGAAAAGTCGGCGATGGACAGGAAGTTCCCGACTACGGTATCTACAAGGACAAGGACTGGAAAAAACAGAATAAAGGTCAGGCAGCCATGATCACACGCATGGACACCGGCGTTGGACAGATTCTGGATCGTCTCAAAAAACTGAATATCGATCAAAACACGCTGGTGATCTTCACCTCTGATAATGGTCATCACCGCGAGGGTGGCAATGATCCGGAATTCTTCGATGCTAATGGCCCACTCAGAGGCATGAAACGTGATCTGTATGAAGGAGGCATCCGCATTCCCTTCATCGCCTATTGGCCTGGAACCACGCCCGCAGGAACCGTCTCTGATCACATCGGCTACTTCGGAGACTTAATGGCCACTGCAGCCGACCTCGCACATGTCGCCTGCCCTCCCGATCTGGACAGCGTCAGCATTGCCCCCACACTGACAGGCAAACCAGATCAACAGAAACAGCATGGCTTTCTATATTGGGAATTCTATGAACAAGGCAGCAAGCAGGCCGTCCGCTGGGGAAAATGGAAAGCCGTTCGCATGCCAATGCTGACCGGCGAAACTGAGCTGTATAATCTCGACCAGGACTTAGGTGAAGGAACCAACCTGGCAGACCAGCATCCGGACGTCGTGAAAAAGATGGAAGCCATGATGCAGGACGCACACACACCAGATCCCCTCTGGAAACCGGGTGGCAAACGACCTAAAAAGAAATCCGCTCCCGGCGATGGCAAACCCCGCTTTTAAAACCGGGTCAAAGACACCAATCGGACGTCGTACAAGAAGCGCAACTAGGGACAGATTTCATTCTCGACGTGGACCAGAGCAGGACGTCCGGTTGCCGAATCAAAGTAAGCCGTTGATTTGGCGGTCACATCGAGGAAACTGATCCCGAACATGGAACTGCAAAATCCCTGCACAGGAACCGTCGCCTGTGCTCTGACTGCAGGGATACCACCAATGGAAGAAAGCGTAGCGATCGAACGCCCGTTTGATGGGTCTCCATCGTCAACAAATGACGTGGTCGCCGTGGATGTCGTCATACTAAGACTGTTAAAAAATGTCACAGTGACACTAACCGGTGCCAGATTCCAGGATTCTCCATCATTATTCGCTGGGGGGAGAGCCGGATTATTTAATTGATTCATCGAGACCCCAAACCGGAAAAAATCAGTTGTGGCAGGATCCATCGTACTGACAAATGCACCATCCGTAAAATTGACGATCAGTGTTCGATATCGGTTTGTACCAAAAGGGACTTGATCGTCCATCTCGAAGCAAATGTCCCCATCGGGATTGGTATTCATGCCCATTAACGTAAATGGAGGTGCCGTCGGGTCACAGTACCAGTTTCCTGTCATTAAATTCGGATCAACGTCTAATCCACGGAAATCAAATCCGGTCGGATTATTTCGATTCAATGCGTCTGGTCCTTCGAAAGCGGTTGATAAGGCAGGCTCACTTCCCAACGTGGCATTAAAGTAAGGCTGTTGCGGATTGCTATTCCCCAGAATGGGAATCGTAAATTCAATGCTCCGAATCGAGAGATTCGCACCGCCGTCATCAAAAAACACACCAATATCACGTACGCCGACAGCATTTCCCGAATTGTTCTTCACAATTTCCATGAAGACAGTCCCCACTGAAGTGGCAGCACTCTCTCCCGCATCAAAGGTGAACGGAGGAGTAGGCGTTGTTAATGCACCGAATATAAAATTCCCCGTGCAATTCAAATTCTGATTGGGATTATTCATCGGATCAGAAGGATCATAATTTGTCATTAACATCATGGACGAACCCAGAATCGGATTCGCGGCGGCGTAAGCAACACCGGCCTCTCGGGGCACTTCAGTTGAACCGCTTCCGCTGGCCCCCCACTCTTTTACAGCAGCCAGCGCTGCGGCATCGAGCGAGTTTTGAACTTCCACCTGCGCCTGCCACAGCGTGGAAATTTCCAGAACGACACAGAAAAACGTCAGGAAGAAAGATCCCCAGATGATCAGCCACAAGATCGCAATCCCGCGACGCTTCTGGTGCAGTTCGCTATTCGAATGAATTCGTTTCATGGTTAATGAATCAGTCTAAACTTACTAAGTCGAAAATTCCGGATCAGAGTTCGTATAAATAGGTCGTGGATTGCTCAACCACATAGTCTTGGATCGAAAACCCCAGGCTGGATAAAAAGTCAGGAACGTTTCCATCCAGTGGCACACACACTGTCGTACGCACAGACTCATCCACAGCGGCACCTAATACGAAAGGCAGACTGGAGACAGGTGGGTCACAGTCACAGTTCGGAACCGCCACAACGGGATCAGCTACCGTGACTTCGACCACACTATTCACATTATGCTCCAGAATCACACGACAGCTTCCCTGAGGTAGTCCTGCAACATCCAGAACATTATCGACACTCGATTTCAATGCGCCGGTGTTCAAAGTATTGATCGCTCCCGCAGGAGTTTCCGATGCAATCTTGGCAGCATATCGACTTGCATACGCAGTCTGCTCCGTCGCGACGTAAATCAAGGAAATCTGGACGATTGCCAGCATGATGATCAGAAACGCTGGCGTCGCCAGAATTAATTCCAGTACGACAACACCCGATCGTGGCGGTTTTCGTTTCGCGGTTGGTCGCCTGTTACTCTGCACAGTCTGGTACTTCTCTCTGTCTTCAGGTCTAATACGGGACGATTTCCCCTAATCTATTCACTACACTAGTAGTTTGGCAAGCAATTTGCGTTCCCTACGCATTAGACACCTCAGTTCTCTGTGGATTCAAGAGAGAATTGCGGAATGGTGTGTAATTCGTCTTATTCAGAGACCGCACCAGACGGATCTCAAATCGGAACGGTTTGAGGAATGATAACCAACCTTAGCAAGTGTGAAGCAAATGTCTCCATTTGTTAACACTCGCCTGTTTAGAAGTACGCAAGATGGAAATCATCAGGAAGCCATCAGTGTTCAGATTTAAGACCAATCAGCGGGATAATCCAGTTGGAGCCCGTCGTCGAACAGGTTCCGTCATACTGGAATTTATTCTGGCATTTCCCATCATTCTCATCTTGTCTCTGGCGATCATTGAGTTCGGATTTTTTGCCCTCTTACAGCAGACGACAACCGCAGCCACAATTGAAGGCTCACGGGAAGCAGCTCAGGTGGGTTCAACGTCTCTGACAGTCGGTAACTTAATCCAGGAGTATCTGGCAATTAATTCGCTCACTCTGATTGTCGCTCCTGCCGCTCCGGGAGCCGGCGATGTTCTGGTGGTGATCCAGGAAGGGGGAGACCTTCCCGCTCAAACGACAAGCTTAGGAAATTCCAGCATCCCCTGTACTCCGGTTGGCCCCGCTCCTTCCCCGGCAGAAGTCAAAGTCACCGTCTGCCTCAACTTAACCGATACGAATGGTACGTTTCCACTCCCTAACCTTTTATCTTCCTTTGGTTTCACGCTTTCGGGAAAACAACTTGAAATCAGCGCTATGACCGGATTAGAGTAATGACAGCAATACGCTGTTTCCGTCCGCCATCACTCTTTTGCTGAACTCAAGTATCAGTCAGAATAGCAAGTTTTCCCTGCTTATGAACGAAATTGCCACAGGAATATTCTTCTGGCTGCTTAAGATCCTGGGAGCCTACCTCGCCCTGCTGATCGTGCTGACGTTCGTCATCTCCCGCTGGAAAAAGAAATCGAAGCAGGAAACCGAAAACATCTCGCAAAGCAGAAAAAAACGATCTGAGAAATAGGTCCGCTTGTGCTCCACAGAAATCATTGCGCAAAAGGCAGTGGAAATCGTCTCATAGATCGCGAGTTCGTTTGAACCGGCTGAATACGACGTCCCGGCGCATTACCACCGGGACGGCCCCGCATGACATTGTTCAGAAATGTCTTCAGCGAACCATCCAAGAGCGGATTCGATTTGATATCCACAATCGGGCTTGAAGTCGTCCCGCGCAACTCCACCCGAATCCAGCCACTCGTCGCATGACCGATCAACTGAGTGATGGCCGGCAGAGGAAGTTGACGACGTGTTAACTGCGAAAACAGGTCCACCTTTAAGCGACCATCAAAGTGGGCTTCTCCAGCCTGTCCATACAAACTGATGGCATTCCCCTTGAGCTCGATGTACTTTAAGTGAAATGTTTCATTCGAAACGGTAAAGTCACAGAAGGCAGAATCAAAAGCCGTCTTATCCGGCTGCGCGAGTCGCACCACTTTAAAAATCTGAGCGATCGGCGGCAGTTCATAAATCGCAGCAGGACTGATCTGCAATTGTCCCTGCCCCTTTAAGTCCGCTTTATTCGAACCGCGGCCCCACAGTTGAATCCAGCCATTCATCACTCCCCGCAATTGAGATTCACCAGGCATATACCGGGCCGCATACTCTTCGAGCAAACCACGATTCAATTCAATCTGCATATTGTAGGTCGGGATCGTACTGAGTTCGATATCTCCCATACAGGTCAGCACGCCACGAATCGCTTTCGCGGTAATCGGCTGCTTCGCGTTGATTTGCGGCAGACTGACCGACTGAAACTGGTCCCGGCGAATCTGGTTCGAGCCCACGGTCAGTTTTTGATCGTGAATCTCAAAAGGACCTCGAATTTCGGTCAGATGATAATCCAGAATCACCGCCGAATCCAAATCGAGATTACCCGTCAAATGCAAATGATTTCCGTCCCAGCTCCCGTCAGAATGAACCTTCCCATAAACTTTGGTAATATCCACGCCCGCTGTAATTGTATTCTCTGCCAGAATCGAATCCATGCCCCAGGCAGCCGTAATCGCAGTTCCCGGCTGTTTCGAACCGCGAAATTCAATCCAGCCACTGGCAGAAATCGGCCGTTGAATATTCAGGGTATTCAACGCCGATGCCATTTCTTCCGGCAGCGCTTTCTGGAAGGCACGATCGGTCGACACGTCATCAATATTCATATTTTCCAACAACACCCGCCAGTCGCCACGTGGGGTCACATCGGCAATGGCTTTCCCAATTCCAATTTTCGTCTCATCATGCCTTCCGGTAATTCCAGTCAGGCGTACTTCGCTGTTTTGTGTCCGCGGATTGACAACGTAGCTCCAGTTCGCATTCAGATTATCAATCGGATACGGGAATTCCTTCAAATAGATGCTCCCCGAACGCAGGTTGGCACTGGGAATACTGATTTCTAACGGCTTGCCCCGTTCCCAGACAATGTCTGTTTTCAGATCAATTTTGCCGGTCGGCGACAGTTCGCCCCACAATTCCTGTAACGACGCAGGCAGAGCCAGACGTAAATTGGAATCGCAGGAGGCATTATTGGCAATCACACTTAAATTTAATCTGCCATCATTGGCAAACCGGGCATAAGCACCGTTGGCAGAAAGGCTCGCATTACCATGCTTCCCCGTCACCTGTTCAAATCGTGTGATCCCGGTTTTACTGAAATAAGATACACGACCTTTGAGATTGCTGATTCGATAGGGGAACTCGCGATACTGTAGCGAGCCACGATCCACCTCCGCGACGAAGTTCAGATGGATCGGTTGATTCAATAAAGGCTCACGAGTCAATCTCAACGATACGTCCGCATTACCCTGCAAGTCCATTTGATCCAGAACACTCCGAACAGCTTCGGGAGCAGCAGAGCGTACCGCGGCATCTATAGCGGCATCCTCTACCGTCACTAAAATATCAATTTTCGATGCCGGACCAGGGTGGCGAATCGAACCGATGGCACTCACGGGCCGGTTTCCCGCCATCCCGATGAAATTCAGATCCAGCAGATCAGAATCCTTTTGAGTCAGTCGGCCTTTAATATGATCCACCCGATACGGAAAATGAACCGGCATTGCCTCGCCATCGACGACAGACACGACCAGATCCTGAATCCGCCATTTCCCTTGCCCGGGAGGATGGCTCAATGTCACCTCCAGATCAATATTTCCCTGAGGACGCAGAGTATCAAAAGTTCTTGCCAGTCCCCCCGTCAATCGGCTCCGCAGCCGATCGTCGACAGGTAACTTCCGGGCCTGAAATGAAAAATAGCTTTGATCCTGGGGAGCACCATCCTCGACGATCTTATTTCCAAAACGATAATATCCACCGACGGCGAAACTACTCTCCCCGTTATGAGCCTGCAAGTTCTGAATCAATAACCGCTGATTGTTCGCGTAAATTTTGCCTACGATATTCCGCAAAGGAAACGGCAGTAACGGATGCTTAAGCTTCCCCTCGCGCAAATGTGTCACCACCTGAAATTGAGGCGGTTCTGCCTGACTGTTTTTAGACAGACTGAAATTGATATCCATTTGCGCGCTCACGCCCAAATCGTACATGCCCGTCCTCTGATCCGGTTTGAGCTGCATTGAAGGAAAGGCTGACTTTAACCGCGACATCAACTCCGGCGAAATCCCGGTTGCCATCCGCACCAGATTCGGCCCGAATTCTAATTGGCTCCACGTCCCTTCGACTGACCCGATTTTCGAACCAATGTCCCAGTAACCGGAGATTTCCAGTTTGCCTGCCTGGGGAATCGAAGTATGACCTTCAATCTCATACCGGCTGGCACCAGAGGGAATCAAGCGCAGATCCAGGTTTTGAAACGTGACCGCCGTCGGCACACTCTGGGGCCCCCGTTCGAACTTGAGCGACAGGCTGCCCCGTTCAATCACCAGCTCCGGCAGCGGTTTATCGCTCTTGATTGGCTCCGGCAATCCTTCCCAGTTCCAGGTTCCATCGGCCATCCGCACCAGAACCAGTTGAGGCCGGTTGAGCACGACTTTCTGGATATCAATTTCCTGTCGCCGGGCCAGTTTTTCCTGATCTAAAGTGACCACCACTTCGGGTAAATCAATTATCGTATCGGGATGACTCACAACCTGAACGCGACAACCTTCGATCCGTACTCGTCGCCGGAAATCAAATTGTGCCCGGTCGATATCGATCATCAGGTTCGGAATGTGGTTTGAAATTTTGTCGAGAATGCCCGCCTTCAACATTTCATCACTGCGCATCCAGTAATAGTACCCAAAGCTTCCGCCGGTAATCACCAGCGAAATCAGGATCAGCAGACACCATTGAAATGTTTTACGAATGACCATAACGATAAAAACCACGCAAGATCCGGTGTTATTCCGGATTGAGTTCCTTCCCTTGACGAGAGGAAAAGCACATTTGATAAAAACCAACGGCAGACAAAATGTATAAGCTGTACTCCGCAGGCAGCCGATAACGTAACGAACTGACAAAGATCAGATGAATCAGTGAAAAGTAAACAATCGGACCGACAGTAATCAGCAGCAATAAATACTGATCCCGCGAAACCCAGGCACCATACCCCGCGAAAAACACAACCGGAATGAACAACACCGATACAGCCGCCATGACCCAGAACGACTTGAACTGTGTCGCATTCGGCCAAGGCTTCCAGTAACGCACTAGCTTTGCTCCCATCAGTTCAAAGACATGACCGGGATGCTGCCGCGCATACTCGACTGCCCGTTTCGTATAGTGCTGATTCATTTCGTATTCACTCATACTGTTCAACACATTCTCTTGATCAAAAAAAGTCATATCACTGTCTCCTGTCGCACGCGGATTCAATCCATCGTACAAACTCGGACCAGCCCACAATGTGGTCGGGACAAAATGCCCGGTGACCTGATAATTGCGATAAACCCAGGGCACCAGCATCACAGTAAAACCAACAATGATGAGTAAGCCTCGCGTCAGTGCCGCGGTTCGATGCTCCTTTGCACTTAAAATTAAAATGAAGACAACCAAAGGCAGCATTAACAGCCAGCTTGGTCTCACATAAAAGGCGACTGCCAGTGAAATCCCCGCCAGCACAGACCAGAGTCTGCCCTGAAATTGATCCTCAACTCTAAATTGAACTTTCGATAACTTGACCAGAACCCATAATGAAATCAGCATCGTCACAGCGAACAGGGTCTCGCTTAAAAACAAAACACTGAACCCCGCCATCACCGGCGATACCGCAGTCAGCGCTGCCGCGATGAGACCGATCGTTTCATTAACCAGTTCTTTTCCCAATAAATAAACGACAAAGCAGGCGACAGCTCCCGAGAGTGCCAAAATCAATCGCACACGAAAATGATCTTCGCCCACGACTGACATCGCACCAGCCAGAAAGAAGGGAAAGCCAGGCATCCGCAGTACACGTCGCGGCGGCGTATAAATCGAATACGGCTCGCCATGTATGAGCGACTGCGCCAGCTTCCAATAGCCGTCTGCATCACCTTCAATGACATATGTTCGTTCAGGTTGTCGATCAAGTTGGCGCTGAACGTAAACCGCCACACCGCACCTCAAACATGCGGATATCAGTAAGATAAATAATAGTATGTATTTAAGCCGTATTACTTGCGGCATCGTTTGCCCCGCCACTTTAGAAATGTGGGAATAGTACGACTACTCGACTATCAGGGTCAATTCCAATATAGCTGCCTCTGAATCGCCGGGGCGAAACATCTCTCTTTCAGGCACCGTTATTCAAAGATTAAAGAACGTTGATTTGTAAAAATTACGCAACAGTCGGAAGTCGCAAAACGGGAATCCCCTCATCCAGATCACCCATATTGACATAAATTCTGATATCCAATAAGGTTCTCGCTCCTCTCTCTATCAACACGATGCGCCTCCAGATCCGATCTTCATTTCAATCCATTTCACGAAGCCCTATTTTCAAGGCTGAGGGAAACATGCGCTACTTCAAATTTTCAATACTCGCAGGAATGGGCCTGTTCGCACTGGCCATGTTCTTCCTGTCGCAATCCATTCAAGGCTTCCTCAGTATTAATCAGGACGCTGAGCAAACCCCCGCGGAAACAGAACTGGAAATTTCACTCTCCGAACCGGACGAATTTCCCGATCTCAGCCTCGACTTCCCCGCCGGTCCGAATCAAAGCCCAGTGAATCCAGCTCCCGCTCCCAAGCTGTCCAGCATCGCGACCGACCAAAAACTCGCTCAGGAGCGACGTCTGCTTAACAACCTCCCGGAAAACAGAACACCAGACATCAATCTCGTCACTGCTTCATCCCGGTCGGCAGACTCACCTCCTGCCTTAAATATCCTGCTCCTCTCACAAACCACGAAAGAACAACGCACCACGCTAATCGAAGAATTAGTCCGCATCGATGCCGACCTCGTGCGACAGGTGGCAATGAAACCGGCCGATCAGCAGGACATCACAGCAAACGAAGTCAAAACCGTACAACAGATCTCCTTGACTAATCCCTTTCCCAAACGGACCGTTTCTGCCGGATACGCCGTTCCCCAAACAACGATGAAACCGGCGTCGGCTCCCGAACCATTCCTCGTCCAGCAGGAACGGCTCGTTCACATCATTGCCGCCTATCGAGGCATCACCTTCAAAACCACAGGCATACCCACTCAAGATGCGGCGCTGAATCAAACTATCCCAGTCATTCCTTTCATCACAAACACCATGCTGCCCGCCACCGTCATCAGCAAAAATCTGGTTCAACTCGACCTCCATTCTCAACTTCCCGTCCCCAGAGAAACACAGGCACAACCGGTTTTGAAACTGGCGCAGTTGGGAGAATTCCAGCCGGCGGAAATCATCAAACTCACAGGTAGCGGCCTCGTCGTAGGACTCAACGGAACGGGAGAACGCAACTACTCTCCCGAAGCAATCCAGGCACTGAAATCTTCCATGGCGGCGATGAACATCAATGTCAAACAGATTAAAACGCCGCTCCGCACCGGCAATCTGGCCAATGTCTCCCTCATCGCATACATCCCCAATCAAGGCGTCAAAAAGGGACAACGCATTGAATGCTACCTCACCGCCGCGAATCCCGATGTCAAACTCACGGGAGGCTATCTGCTGCCCACAACCATTCAGCAGACAGGGGCTCCAGCAGCAAACGCAATCGTCATGGGCATGCTCCAGACCAACCAGACACAAAATAAATCTCAGGCCATCATCGAACAGGGGGCGGAGCTTCTCTCTGATATCACCCCCAGACTCGTCTCGGGAACCGGAATTCCCCATCTCAAGTTTTTTCTGAACGATTCCGCCAGCCTGCCGGCAACCGGACAACTCATCGCACAAACCATCAACCAGTTCCTGAAAGCACAGCAAAACCTGAATGCCAAAGCCATGCTGCAATCGACCAGTATGATCATGATCTCCCTGCCTCATCCCAATCAGAAACTGGCACAACAACTGGCGGCACATTTGCTGAAACTCTCCATCCCCATTCAACCCTCCCTGGCGCAATCGTCGCTGGTAAAGAATCAGACGCCGGAATTGATGATCGATCAGGCAACCGCCACCATTCAAACCAGAGGCAACGTCCTGCTCCAGCCAACTCAACTTGAATTTAACGATCTGATCCTGGAAATTTCCTCGTCTGGCACGTCGGCAACTCCCAGGCTGAACGACCTCCTGGCACTCATGCATCATCTGAAATTTCCCAAACCCAGACAGATCGAATTTCTGAGAGGGCTGCAACAGCAGGGAAAAATCAAAGCCGCCTACCACGAGCAATAACCGGACCCTTGTCTCCTCCTGTAGCATCTGACAGAATGAAAAATGCGGTGCCTCTTTAAAGCAGTTACTCGGCACTGAATTTTCACTCCCCTCAAATCAAACTGATGCGCTTATGTTTTCTGAACTCTCAGGATTACAAATTCTGTCACTCGCGCATCGCATCTTACCGGTCCTGCTCCTCGCCCTCTTTTGGAGTTGGGAAAGCTGGTTCGCATTCAAACCGGTCGCCAGTAAAATACGATACCATCACGCCCTGCATAACATTATCCTCGCGGTTCTAAATGCCCTGCTGCTGGGACTGCTCTTCGGAGTCTCTGTCGAATTCGCTGCTCAATGGTCGCACGATAATCACTGGGGGCTCCTCAATCATCTGCCGCTGGGAGCAGTCGGTAAAACCATCCTCGCCGTTGTTCTGCTCGACGCCTGGACTTACTGCTGGCACTGGATGAATCATCGCATCCCTTTCTTCTGGCGTTTCCATCGCATGCATCACAGTGATCCCTACATGGATGTCTCCACCGCCACCCGCTTCCACTGGGGCGAACTCATTTTCTCGACACTCTTCCGCCTGCTCCTGATTCCCCTGCTCGGCCTCGAAGCCTGGTACCTCATCGTCTACGGCCTGCTTGTCTTTTTATCCACCCAATTCCATCACGCCAACATTTCGATTGGAAAAGCCGATCGTTTCTTCCGCTGGCTTTTCGTCTCGCCCGACATGCATAAAATTCATCACTCACAAATCCCCTCCGAAACCAATTCCAATTACTCCACCGTCTTCTCCATCTGGGACCGCCTCGCCGGCACCTACCGCATGCGAAACGACCTCAAAAACATCCACTTCGGCCTCCCCGACTTCGACCAACCCCAATGGCAAACACTCCTCGGCATGTGGAAAACCCCCTTCACCAGAAAAAAAGAGAACGGATCGGCGCGAGCCGCCAGTAAAAAAACGACCATAAATCAAAACGATCACCATTAATCAAAACACGCATTTCCCATCTTAAACTGAGCGGGTCGGCGCTAGCCGCCGGTAAAAACTAACCAACAGTTCTATCGCTTCCAACCTGTTAAAAACCCTAAAAAACAGGCACCAAACAAACCTCTTGACTCCCCCGTCCCGTTTTCTAACATGCGGAGATAACGTCGCGCGCGCGAGTGACACCGGTTTAAGCACCACCATTTGCGCCCCCCTGCAGATCCGCTCCCCATAAAACGCCCTTGTTTCAGACCGATTTGATTCCACACCCCGTCCCCTGGTTCACTCTGATCAGTACGCATCGTTGGACTTCGCACGACGTTCAAAGAACAACACCCGGTATTCATGGACATTCGCAAGTGGTTCATTAGAAAATTCCGCATCAAAATCATCAACATCTCCTTGACTCCCCCACGCCCCTGACAAAAATCAGCATTAACAAAACCGTCATCCATAGCAACTTCCTACACGAGCGGATCGACGTCAGCCGCCGTTTAAAACAAATGTAATACGGAAACGAAAATCTTAGCCAATACAATCCGGCACCCATAGATGAAAATCCAGCACTCATGACGTCGCCTTAAACCACCAAACCAAATTTCCCTGGCGTTCGTGGTAAGAAAATAGATTGAGATCCCTGCAGCCTGTCTGTGTCAGCCTGGTACGTTTTTTTCGAATCATCCCGCTTAAAAAAAGTGAAGGCAGCGTTTGTGGAATCGCTCCCCCCAAAAGGAATGCGGTGAAATATTTTGATCCGGCGGTGAAGCAAATGCGTTTCGTAGAATGTATAGGGTCAAACGAAAATCAAATGGGATAGAAGACATGAGCATGTATCGATTAATCGCCACAAATTTGATCGTCATCCTTGCTGCGATCAACATCGCATCGGCAGGCGAACTGTTGACGGTTCGCACCAACCCTTACCACGTGAATGCCGGCACTATCGCAAAAGTAACCCCCAACGGCACGGTGAATCTCACCAGGTTGTCTAACCCGCGAATCGAATGTGGAAACAATGGCATAGCCGATTCAGACATCACCGAAGGGAATTATCTCGCTTTTCTTGGCGCTAAGATTGACTTTGCTTTCGAAACATTTCAATTGCCACCAGAAGGGACCTGGGTATCACCGGTTGAAATCATCAGTGTTGATCACAAGAACCAGGCCACAGCCAGACTCCCCGCTACCGCAGTCAAGCGTTTAAAAGCCGGACAGAAAATCGCATTGTTCAGGCCGCCCGGTACAACGACTGCTGAAATCAAAACAATTCCCGTCGCCGATCTTGAAGAACCATCCGAACGAACTCAAGCGATTTCAAAATTGCTCACGATCGGTAAAGCGCTGCATAACTGGCGAGAGACGTTTGGTGGATTTCCGCCTGTCGTGATACGTGGACCGGATGGGAAACCGTGGCATAGCTGGCGAGTCTTGATCTTACCTTTTCTTGACCATACAGATTTGTTTAATCGATATCACTTCGACGAACCCTGGAATGGACCCAATAATAAGAAACTGCTGAAAGAAATCCCCGATGTCTATCGCTTTTCATCTGACAAACGTTTTTCCGCTACGGCAACGCACTTCCTCTCAATTGTCGGTGGAGAGACGGCATTCAATCCGCAAGGATTGACCAACCATGATCCTGAGCAATGGATGATGGGTGACTATAAAGCCGGCGTCCACGGAATGAAGATCGACGACTTTTCTGATGGAACACACAACACACTGCTCATTGGCACGGCTTCTCCCCACAAATCTGTGGATTGGCTCAAACCTTCCGACGTCACATTCACTCCAGACCTGAAAGGGCCTGGAGACGCTCAGAGTTTCGGCGCATTACTCGCATTCCAACAAGAACAACAAGGTGCCTTCCTTTGGGCAAATGGAACGGTGAGCACCATCTCTTCTTCCATACAACCCAAATTGTTCAGATCACTCTTCACCGTGAAAGGAAACGAGGAACCAATCGACCGCGCGAATCGTCCAGGCTCCATTTCAGAGCCGATGGGCTCAATCGGCGTTGATTACTCGTCCACGATCGAATTCGTCCGACAGAAAGAGACTGACATGGCACGTATTATATTCGGCCACTAAAACGATCCGGGGGAAAAACAGGTATCAGACCTGAATGACACCGCAACTTAGTGTTCATTCAATCACTTTATGCACATGAATATACAACCGAGACGAATCATTGGTAAAATAATCTCTGTCTGGAGTTCTTTATTATTTTAACCGCTCCCGGCGATCATGTTTTAACTCTCCCTGAGAGTTTTGGTAAAAAATCGCCAGTGAGGGTCTTTTCATGTCCGGTAATCTACCTGAATCAGCCCTCAAGGCGGCAGCAGTTTTCACCTGGTTCTCGATTCGTTTTTGTTTGCGACGAGACTACCGTTTTGAAAGCTGCTTTCAGCCGAACGTATCATACGGATCGTGACCAGGCATAACGGGTTGTTCGAAACACATGGCGTTGATTCCTCAGATCCTTGAAAGAAGGGTACTTAATCACCATGCGATATCTGCTGCTGAACCTGCTCATGATCGTCTTTTTTTCTGGTGTTCCAACTTCGTTCGCCCAAAACGTTCCGCCGGAACAGGATGATGTTGCAGCAGACAGGGTAAAATTTTGTTTGAGTGGCATTCGAGAGCATTGCCAAAGTCTGAAATCAGGGTTGGCGACTTATCAGGGTTCTCTCAACATGGAGATCAGGAGGCAGCCTGAAAAAAACCTCTCCGGTCCCGTCTCTGGAACACTCGCCTTCGAGGACATGAAAGTACGATTTGATGTGACTCGTCCTGGCTGGACTGTGGACTCAGACAACATCGAGCACCCCTCGGGCGACAAGACGATGGGCACCGCGACGGCAAAGATGAAAAAGGGAACACTGACCAAGATGTTCAGTGACGACGGATCAAAAATCGCCATCTGGCAGTCCTTCCAGCCGTTGATCTCAATTGCTAAAGCCAGCAGCTTTCCAGACCGCCGCGTGACGGAATATATTGACTACAGATGCCCCCCCCTGTTTGATGTCTTATCGGTGGATCGAGGCTACTCTCTGGATCAAATACTGAACCAGTTTGACACGGGTTTTCCACTTTCAGTTGCTTCTGTGGAGAAAGAATCAGAGACGATCTGGAAATTAATCTGGACCTACACGAACACGGAATACGACGAAGTCACGCGATGGATTCTGTCAGTGGATATTCAACAAGGTTTCAGTCCCACGAAATTTCTTTGCGAATCTACCAGGCTACAGAATGTGAAAGATGATTCCAGTTGGATTCCTGAGTGGGAAAATACTACAACCTGGAAGGAAGTGTCAGATGTGTGGGTTCCCGTCCATGTGGAGCGGAAACGGTTCATGGGACCCTATTCAGGAACGAACGAAGTTTTCACTGCTGATCTCAAATGGCAGTCTGTCAACAAACCCATTGCCGACGACGTGTTTACCTATGCCGACTTCGATGTCCCTGACCACATCGCCATCCAGGACACTTCATCGGGAGAGGCTGTCTGGATCAAACCCCTTCCCCCACCAAATATCCCCCCCCCTGAGCCTCAAGTCAGCAGTAACTCATCAACAAAGACAATCCTGATTGGATTGAATCTCCTGATCGTACTTTTGATTGGCGTATGGTTTCTTCGCAAAAGGATGTCACACTCGTAATTTGTTTTTGGATTGTCTACGACATGAAAAATCGAAAACAGAGATCAACAACGTGCCAACTCACCACTGCAGGGTGAGGTTCAGATAAAAACCATGCAGAGTGAAGTTGCTGTTGGTCTGGCGGACGCTGGCGGTCGAGAGCGAACCGATCTGGACCGGCAGGACGTTGTGATTCGTCGCGTAGCCCGCGAATGGATCGGCGTAGACGGACGCCTGATAGCCGGCGTCGATGGAGAAGGAATTGCCGCCAGAAAAGATGTGTTCGAAACCGATTCCCAGTTTGGCATCAGCTGAATAGACCACCTGCGTAAAACCGCCGCTGGTCACCTGCTGCTGATTATAGGAGATTCCGAGCGCAGCCAGATCCTCGGCGACGGCGCCAAATACATATTGGGAAGGCTCGGTCCGTCCAACTAAGAGTGCCGCTCCGATCTGCCCGGTAAAACGCAGCCCCCCTTGAGTCTGGTACAGACTATCAACACCAAACCGCGGGCCAACGCCGGTAAACGTCGACGTGTTATCCAACGAGAGGATTAAGGGAACTGACGCGGGAAACACCGCCGCCGGTTCGGGTGGATCGCCGTAAAACGAAGATTCCACGGTTTCCTGCAAACGGGCAAAGCTCAACCCGGCAAATAACCTCAGGTCGAGCGAAGAACCAAAATCGACATGCTGTCCGAAATCGAGGTTCACCGCATCATAAGCATACTTGGCAATCCCCTCGGCTCTCCTCAGTTTATTCACCCCGTCGTTGTCTTCTAAATCAGCATACGTGTCCGCCGAACCCGGGCCGGTTTGTGAGAAGGGAGAAACCCATTGTGTTCCACTTAGAGCAGAGATCGCACTGTGATTGGACGTTCGCAAATGCTGCCAGTCGAGTTGAAAATCGCGGCCGGTGTTCTGATACGTGTAAGTCGATCCCACCTCAAAGCCGGGCTGATAGCTGGTTGTTACCGATTGAATTTCCCAATAGGGAGAAGCCAGCGGTTCCGGTGCACCCGGATTTTTGTATGTGGTCAGGACAGCATAACCGAGGTTGTTACTGCTCGGCTTCAGGAACAGAGCCCCGACGTCGATCTGCCAACCCGGTCTCAGATCGGGAACGCCGATCCTCAATGTAAGATCGAGATTCGCATCGGCGGGAACCCATTCAGTGGGAGCGGCTGATTCGAAAGGAATCTCGGCGGGTGCCTGGATTTCTTCCGTGATGACGGGAGCAGGAGGTGGCGGTGTTTCCATGGCTGGTGCTTCCCCTGCCCACACGAGATTCACTCGCGCAACCAGAAACAGCACCACGATGGCTACAATGTAACATTGCTTTAGAAACATCTTGCCCTATCCCTCTCGTCCCCCCTGTTTCATCCTTGGAGTCCACAATAAAGCAGCTTGCGTGGTGTCTCTCACATCCAGGATCGGCATTTCCTGGCACGAATAATCAGTACAATCCGCAAACTCAGCGAAATCCATGTAAATCATGAACTCGACTCAGTTAAACATTTGGGATCATCCAGGCAGTCACAAGCTCTGCATTACAATAACTTCACCATGCCAAGTGAACATAAATATGAACAATCTCATAACCCCTTTGAAAAGCAGCAAAATCCCCTTCTCATTTTTGAAATCCGTGTGATTCTTTTTCCCAAAAATAAAATTTTTGCTTCTCGTCAGACGATATTATGGATATCAGGATCTAATAGTTATATAATATGCAGCATAAAGACTTAAAGCCTTTGAAACTTCAGGTCTTTTCTACAAAGAGATAAGAGTCCCTCCCGTTAGCGAGCTGCTTCCATGTCGGCCGTTCGCTTGATTCCTTCCACAGACATGACGAAAGGCGACGATGATGACTCGTATGCTGATCTGTCTCGTTTCGGTATTGGCAATCGTTCTTTCTGGTAGCTCCTATTTAGAAGCTGCCCCCAAAGCCCAGAAAGACAACAAAGGTCTTGAGCTGTTCAAATCGAAGATTGAACCGGTTCTGGTCAAGCACTGCTACGAATGCCATTCCCGCAAAGGCGAAAGTGTGGAAGGGGGCCTCGAACTCGACTCCCCGGCCGGCATGATGCGGGGCGGCGATACCGGCCCGATGCTCAAGCCGCACGATCTCGAACATAGTTCGCTGATTCAAATGCTCAAACACGAAGGCGATGCTTCCGGAATGCCTCCCGAGCAGAAACTTCCCGCTGATATCATCGCCGCCTTTGAAGAGTGGATTCGTCTCGGCTGTCCCGACTCCCGCAAAGAGACCGGCCCCACTCTTAAAGAACAACGTTACCAGGCGGCACAAAAACACTGGGCCTTCGTGTCCCCCAAATCAGTCAAACCGCCTGCCGTCAAACAGACCAACTGGGCTCGCAATCCGGTTATCGATGGCTTCGTGCTCTCTGCCATGGAACAGCAGGGATTGAAGCCGGTTCAAGATGCCAATCGACTCACGCTGGTCCGCCGCGTCTATTTCGATCTCGTCGGCCTCCCCCCGACGCCCGCCGAAGTCGATGCGTTTCTGAATGACAAATCGCCGGACGCCCTCGCCAAACTCATTGACAAACTGCTCGCTTCCCCTCGCTTCGGCGAACTCTGGGGACGGCACTGGCTGGATGTCGTCCGTTTCGCCGAATCGAGCGGCATGGAATTTAACTTCACCTATCCGCACGCCTGGCCTTACCGCAACTATGTCATCGATGCCTTCAACCAGGATAAACCGTACAACATTTTTCTGCAGGAACAAATCGCTGGCGACCTGATACCGGCCCAACCCAATGAATCTCCGGAGATGATCCAAGCCCGCAAGATTGCCACCAGCATGCTGTCCTTCGGCCCCAAACGACACAATTCGCGCGGCACCGAATTCCGTATGGACATCGTCGACGATCAGATCAACACGGTCTGCCGCGCGACGATGGCGCTGACTGTCTCCTGTGCCCGTTGTCACGATCACAAGTTCGATCCGATTCCGACGGCCGACTACTACTCCCTCGCCGGCATCTTTTTAAGCACCGAGCCCCTGTATGGCACGATCAAGCAGAAATACAGCAACACTCCCACCGATCTGCTCCCCATCGGCAAAAATGCCCAGACTCTACACGCTGCCGCGGAAGCTTATGACAAACAGCTGCAGGAAACCGAAAAGCAACTGACGGCTCAAACCGACGCCCTCAAGAAAGCAAAAGACGCACAAAAACTGGCCGCCGCCGAACATAAAAAGTACGAACAACTGGTGGCCACCACGGTCGTGGATCCCGCAAAGCCAAATGCCGGCAACCAACCTTCGCAGGCAGATGTCGATCAGAAACAGGCGAAGTTAAACAAAGCCAACGATCTTGTTACCAGTCTGACCAGTGAAGTCGCCACGTTAAAAACAAAAGTGGCTGAGTTGAAAAAGAACGCACCTGCCCGACCGCATTACGCGATGAGCGCCCGCGATCGCAAGAAACCCGCAGACACGTATATCGCCGTCCGCGGCGACTTCCGCGAAAAGGGAGACGTGGTTCCCCGTGGTTTTCTGAGTGCAATCAAAATCGAAAATACTCCCTCAATTGCAGCCAGCCACAGCGGTCGCCTGGAACTCGCCCAGTGGATCACCAGCGAGCAAAACCCGATAACTGCCCGCGTAATGGTCAATCGGATCTGGCATCACCTGTTCGGTCGCGGCCTTGTTCCTTCTGTTGATAACTTCGGCGTGATCGGCAAACAGCCCACGCACCCCGAACTGCTCGACGCTCTCGCATTGCAATTCGTGCAGGAAGGCTGGTCGACGAAACAGATGATTCGCACGATCATGCTCAGCCGCGCTTATCAGTTAAGCAGCACTCCCAATCCCGCCAACATGGAAATTGATCCCGATAACCGTCTGCTCTGGCGAGCGTCACCCCGTCGCCTCGAAGCCGAAGCGATTCGTGATGCCATCCTGACCGTCAGCGGACAACTCGATTTCAATCGCCCCACAACTTCAACGGTGACCCCACTGGGCGATAAGCTGGCCCGCAGCATTCCCATGGAAAAGCTGCAGCCCCCCAGTAATCATCGCAGCGTCTATCTGCCGGTGGTTCGCGATTACGTTCCCGAACTGTTTGATCTGTTCGACTTCCCCTCACCCAGTCTGGTGAGTGGAAACCGGGCGGTCACCAACGTTCCCGCGCAGGCACTTTACCTGCGGAATTCCCAGTTCATCACCGATCAATCCCGACACGCGGCTCAGCGTCTATTAGCAGATAAACAGGCGGGCGACGACGCAGCCAAAGTAAAACTGGCGATGCGGTGGGCGCTGGCGCGAACACCGACGGCAGAGGAACAGGCTGGAGCCTTGCAACTGATTCAGCAGGTCCGTCAGTCTACTGATCCGAAAAAGAAAACCGCCGAAGTCGACGCCTGGGCCGCCTGGTTCCAGACATTGTATATGACTGCCGAATTCCGTTTTCTCGTTGATGCCCGATAACACACAATCCTGTCCGCAGGTCTTTCACACATACACAAAACAGGAGATCGCCTCCGATGAAACATGCAACCTCAGAAACAACAGTGTCGCGACGTCAATGGCTCAAGGCTGCCGCCGGTGGCCTGGGTGGACTTGCTCTGACCGGTCTCGCACCGCAAGCGAAAGCCGCCGGTCTGCTTTCCCCGAAAATCGCCCATTACACTCCCAAAGCGAAGCGGGTAATCTTCCTGTTCATTAACGGTGGCCCTTCACAGTTCGAGTCGTTCGACTATAAACCGGAACTCAAAGCCAATGGCGGCAAGAAAGGTGCCAAGAAGGGAAAACTGTTGGCGCCCCTGTATGACTTTGCTCAGCACGGCGAAAGCGGCATGTGGATCTCCGAAGCGTTCCCGCACCTCGCAAAACAGACCGACCAGATCTGCATGCTCAACGGGATGACCGGTCCCAGCCGCGCCCATCCCATCGCCATCCCCATGCTGCACACCGGCGAATTCAAATTCCAGCGTCCCTCCTTCGGCGCCTGGGTTCTCTACGGACTAGGAACCGAAAACCAGAATCTCCCCGGCTTCTTCACGATCAAACCGACACGCACCTTCGGGGGACCGGCCAATTATGGAAGTGCGTTTCTTCCCAGTACGTTCCAGGCCACGCGACTCGGCTGGTCCGGGCAGTCTATCAAGACGGCTGCCATCAGCAATCTGAAATCGCATCACGGCCTGGGAGCGAATCCCGAACAAACGGCTCTGGCACTTGCGCAAAAAATGAACCAGCAACTACTGGGACAGACCGCCGATGTTCGCGGCGTGATTGATTCACTCGACCTCAGCGAACAGATGCGCGACGCCGTGCCCGCGGTAATGGATCTGACCCGCGAAAGCAAAGCAACGCTGGACATGTACGGCATCAACGGCGGACCGTCTGACGATTTCGGTCGCCAGTGCCTGCTGGCCCGACGCCTGAGTGAATCGGGAGTCCGCTTTGTCGAAGTCAGTTCCACCGGCTGGGACCATCACAGCAACCTCGATAAATTTAAATCCAAGGCCGAGACGATCGACAAACCGATTGCTGCGCTGCTGGCCGATTTGAATCAACGGGGACTGCTTGACGAAACGCTGGTCCTGTGGAGTGGTGAATTCGGCCGCCAGCCCGAAACCCAGGTCCTCTCCGGCAAAGAGACACTGGGGCGCGACCACAACGCCTCCGGTTACACCGCCTGGCTTGCCGGCGGCGGCACTAAAGGGGGTTTAACGCACGGCACCACGGATGACCTCGGTTATAAAACCGTCGCGGGCGAAGTCCATCTGCACGATCTGCATGCGACCATGCTGCATCTGCTCGGTCTGGATCACAAGAAGCTCGTCTACCGCTTCGGCGGCCGCGACTTCCGCCTGACCAACATTTACGGCAACGTCGTCCACGACATCATTGCCTGACCGTTATTGTTCGAACCCCTCACCTAAATAATCTGCCAGAATACTTTTCCACTCCGGGCTGCCGTTCAAACGCAGAATCACACGGTTGATGGGTTCACGTAGCGGGCTCTCATTCGGTAACGCAATGGCATAGTTTTGCCGCTCAAACAAAACCGGCAGAACCTGGATTTCCTCCTCAAAGTGACGATTCGTTTCATAGCGCATGATGGGGGCATCGTACACGACGGCCTCCACCTGCCCTTTCTTTAACGCTTCCAAGGCGGCCCGGATGTCTGGATACTTCTTAAAGACGATCTGACGAGAGCGTAAATACTTTTCTGATGTCGAACTTTGGACGCTCGCAACTTTGACCCGCGACAAGTCAGCCGGCCCAACGATTCGCGATTTGAGTTGCGTCACCGTTAATGCCGAAGTGACCGCTGCAGTGAAACTGGCAATAATAAACAGTCCCACGAACATCCAGACAAAACCGATCAGTCTACCGGGAATCGTCTTCGGCACTTTATCGCCATACCCCACGGTCGTCAAAGTCACGGCCGCCCACCACAAACCGGAACAAATGCCGCGAATCACCCCCCCGCCAAAATGGTCTTTATTCTTTCTTCGCTCAAAAAGATAGACGGCGACACCACTCAGCAGCATGGCCGCGAACAGACCGGAAACAATCCTGAGAAACATGCTCGAAAAGACCACCGACATGACGCGCGACCATTCCCGGCTCTGTGGATGGGTTTTGACCGCAATTCCAAGTCCTGAGCTGCGGAACGGATGCGTGAAGTCCATTCGCTTTTCCCGATCATAGCTCACCGTAATCGCGGCTGCCGCCAGATCAACCTTGCCCTGTTCCACAGCTGTAAGCATTGCTTCAAGATCCATTTCGCGAAACTCGAATTGAATCTCCTGCTCAGAATCATTCTGTAACTCAGACTTCACCTCGCGCAGTAACTCAATCGTGATGCCAATCCACTCGCCATGCTCGCCCTTCATCGCAAACGGGGGAACTTCCCGAGTTGCGACAACATACTTCTTTATGGATTTCTCTGCTTGTGCGTAGCTAGAGGCCCCCATTCCACCGAGCAGAATCAGGACAGAGAGAAAAGTAAGGAAACCTCTCCTGAAAGGCTTCATGGAAAATAAATTCCACCGACGATTGCTATGATCCTGCATCTGTATCACACTCCAGTACCAAATCCTCAGGCACTTCATTGGCATTAAGGGATTGGAGAGATCTACAAGAACACAGAAAACCTGTCTCCAGTTTCGATCTCACGGGCTCAACGAGCATGATACAACAGAAAAGATCAGACAAACAATCATATTTTAGCTAATCGCCTCTGCCAGTCGATCGATTTGTTTTAAAATTTCCTCCGCCTCGGAAGTGAGTGTGGCAAAACTCTGGATATCCCCATTCCGCTGCGCATCGCGGGCCGCTTCCAGTTTCTGAGCGTACTGAAGTTCCAGTTTCTTCTTCGGGTCACGACGCAACCAGCCAAACATCTCGGGTCTCCCTGAAAAACATCAATTCAATGTCCACCAGAGGACTATAGTCGTCGCTCTCTGTTTGACAACCACACCTTTTTTCTCCTCATCAATTTCGTGCCAGGAGAAAAACAAAAGCAGCACCAGCTTGTTTTCAGTCTCCCAACCAGTCATGATGAAATGGATCTGAATCTCGTTACCCGCCTCTCAACAATGATCTGTTCAATAACGATTCAAAGTGCAAGGAAGCCCCGGGAGGAAGAGTCATTAACCCCAACACGCAATCTCCAATCGCATCCAAACTCCATCAGAAACTGAACCTGGCAGAGCTGCTGGCCATGGGGATCGGCGGTATGATCGGCGGCGGTATTTTTTCGGTTCTGGGGATGGCGGTGAATATCTCCGGACATGCCGCCCCATTGGCTTTTCTGATCGGCAGTTTTGTCGCTCTGGGAGCCGGTTACTCATATGTCAAACTGGCACTCGGCTTCCATAGCGACGGCGCCAGCTTTACCTATCTGGATCGTGCATTTCCCAAACACCCGAATATCGCCGGGATCGCAGGCTGGACGGTCATCGTAGGCTACATCGGCACGCTCGCACTGTATGCTTACACATTCGGTGTCTACGGAGCCCACCTGCTGGGTAGTGCCGGCTCTCCCACCGTTCGCATGGTGCTTTCTGCCGCGGTCCTCCTGTTTTTTATGTTGATCAATTTGCAGGGAGTCAAATCCAGCGGACAAACTGAGGTGATCATTGTCTTCTCGAAAGTCATTCTGCTGGGCCTGTTCGCGGTCGCGGGAATTTTCTCGATCAAACAGGACCATCTCTTCCCGGTCTTTGAGAAAGGCGTATCGTCGGTCTTCATTGCCGGTGCCATGATCTTTGTGGCCTTTGAAGGCTTTCAGTTGATCACCAACGCGGTCATGGAAACAGAAAATGCAGACCGGAACATCCCGCGTGGCATCTATGGTTCGATTCTGATCACGTCGCTGATTTATTTTGGTGTCGCAGTCGTCGCGGTCGGCAATCTGACACCGATCGAAATCAGGGCTTCGAAAGAATATACACTGGCGATTGCAGCCGAGCCGGCTTTAGGAACTGCCGGAGGAATCCTGGTCGACCTGGCAGCATTGCTGGCCACTTCATCCGCCATCAACGCCACCGCCTTCGGTGCATCGCGTATGATGGCCGAGATGGCCACTGAAAAACGAATGCCTCATCGTTTCTCATTTCGCAGTCGCACGGATGTCCCCTGGATCGCCATCGTCGCACTCACGGTTATTTCCGGTGCCTTCACACTCCTCGGCAGCCTGGAAACGATTACGCTCTTTTCCAGTATGACCTTTTTACTGATCTCGCTGGCGGTCTCCGTCGCCAATCTGAAGTTGCGTAAAATCACCAACAGCAACCTCTGGCTGATTCTGTTGGGAATGACCCTGATGCTAACAACCATCGGCCTGCTGGTACTGCATCTCTGGCAGGAAAATCACCAACTCTTCTTCTGGCTCGGCGGCGCGTTTGCTTTGATCGCCCTGGTGGAAATCGCATTCTGTGAGCGCGAGTGCCGAAATTCCTCGCACAAACAAAAGAAAAGTGAGTAACAAAGATTGCGATCTCATCCCGCAGGCCACTCCCCCCCTCTGGATGAGATACTCCCACAATAATTTTCGTGACTTTTGTGTTTTTCGTGGTAGAAAAAGGAAACATTGTGTTTCAATAGCTAGAATACTTGTCCCCCGTTGCTAACAGCTTTGCCAATCCCATTGTGAGAATAACAATGTTCAAATACTGCCTGTTGTACTTCACCTTTTGTCTGTACAGTCTCCCCGCAAACACATTCGCCGCGGAAGTCATCAATGCCGGCGTGGGTGGGAATCGCAGTTCGCAACTGCTAAAACGTCTCGATCGGGATGTACTCGCGAAAGATCCCAGTGTGGTCGTACTGATGGTCGGCACCAACGACCGCCTCAACTCGGGCGGCTTCATCGACATCAAAGACTACCAAAAAAATGTCAACACGTTGATTGACAAAATAGACGGAAGCGGCGCCAAGGTCCTCTTGATGACGCCCCCGCCCTGCATCCCGGAATTACTCTTCAGCCGCCATGATTCGAAAAAGTACGCCGATCAGTCCCCGAATGAACGAATGCAGGAAGTCCGCTCCGTTCTGCTTGACATTTCGAAAAAACGAAAGATCCCCCTCGTCGATTTCCATGACTACCTGATCGAGCACAACATCGCCGACAACAACAAAACCAGCGTCCTCCGCAACCCCGCCAACAGTGGCATCAAAGACGGCGTGCACCTGACGCCCGCCGGCTATCAACTCCTGTCAAAACTGGTGACAGAGAAACTGGCTTCCGAAAAACTGGATACCACAAAAATCATCTGCTTCGGCGACAGCCTGACAAAAGGTTCCGCCAAAGCAAACTACCCGGCTTATCTTGGAGAGATACTGGCGAAGCCGAAAAAATAAAGAGTCCGACTCGAAGCGGTTTTAAAACTCGCTCTCAAGTCAGCAAATGAATCGGTTTGTCACACATTAAAAAATATTGTGTCTGCCATCGGCGTTGGAGAGGGATTGGATCGGAGTAAACTGATCCATCATCGCAGTCTTCCGTAGGAAGAGTTCGCAAAACTAGATCCCGGGAACGTTGGTTTGAATCGGCTTAATCGCGCCGTGGATTTCAATCGGGGCGTCTATCTTGGGATCGTACAGATCGATGTGTGACGGACCACCAGGCAGATAGATATTGATGATTGCTTTACAATTTTTTGCTGGGTTGATCATACTTTTCATACGGTCACTGGGTAAAAACTCACAATACAGTAGTTCATGATTGATCTCGCCCCGGACTCCTGTTTATTTGTGGCGTTCGAATCAACTCACCGATCGACACCAATCACTCATTTAAGCGAGCCAGAATAACATCACGGAAGCAACATAGGGGTTGTGTCCCTCATATCCTGCTGAGATTATCCCTTTTAAGTCCAACAGATGATATGCTTCTGTCAGTTAGTTGCGAAACGAACATCTGGATTTAGGATTACCATGCTTATTGACGGTTCCTTAACATCCTGTCAGACCAGAATAGCCCCGTGAGCAGTGTCCAGAATACGACAGGTAAGGCGTTTCCTGTTATTATAGAGAGGGCTGTCGCCACTAAAGCAGTAGCCAGCACGATCAGAATAGGTGGCCATAATGAGCCGGGCTGAGGGGGATTTTCTCTTTCACTATCATTTTTCTTGTGATAGAATATGCGCATAGGGTGTTCCTCGCATTCATTGAAATAGCTGATGTGGGATGAAAAACATTAGTTAAGCGAGAGACACCTCCCCCCTCGGATGTTTGCCCATCCGGGGGTTTTTTTATTGCTCTCGAATGAAAAGCATTATCGCATAAAAATTCCATTCATTCAATAGGATCGTGTTGTTTTCAACAGTTGAAATGTTGTCGCTTCATCAGCTTCAACCCTGTTTTTTTCTAAAAAACTGTGATTACTTTGGCATCCACGCTAGTATTTCAAGACATTTCTAAACTTCATTCCAGTTCTATGAAAGTGGGAATTGCCCCAAAGAAATCGAGAAACACCCGCCAGAATACTTTTTATGAAATTGAGACCGGGAATCCTCGTTTGGATCGACTCAAAGGAACCACGAAATTCCAAGGTCGCTTCTGGTTTGGGATCGAATGTGTCCTGATGGGTCGGGCCGCTAGTGAATCAGATGAGAATAACCAAGCAATTGGATTGGGGTCAAAGATGTCCTGATGTCATGGTCCCCCATAGATCCAGACAGGCATGAAACTCAATCCACTCTTTTGATCGAAAAACTCAGCAGAATATCTTGATCGTAGATGATATGGGGTCGCTTTCTAACGAAAGCACATTCTCTCTAATACCAGGCACTCATTAGAGAAACGATGGTTTGAGACAGATCCCAAGAGCAAAAATGAATCTGGTTCAGCAACACTACCCAGTTGCGAACGCTCAGCTATACCATAACACGTTTAATACAATGAACTTAAATCAACTCGCGCAGCGGTTCAATTCCCTGATCCACCAGATACTGCGGCGTGCCGCTGGTATCGAAGATGCGGGTGCCGTTCAGGTCCAGACCGATCTGATGGTACAGCGTCGCAAAGACTTCCTGGAACTTGACTGGCCTGTCGATCGCATACTCTCCTTTGCGGTTCGTCTTGCCGATCACCTGGCCCGTGTTCATTCCGCCGCCTGCAAGCATCGCACACGAAACCTTCGGCCAGTGGTCACGGCTGTTATTCTGATTGATCTTCGGCGTCCGTCCGAATTCGCCCCAGACCACAACGGAAACATCTTTATCGAGGCCCCGTTCGTGCAGGTCGGTCACCAGTGCCGACAAGCCCTGATCGAGAAGTGGAAACTCTTCACGCGACTTGGGAAAATTCATGCCGTCCGGGCCATGCCAGTCCCAGCGACTATAGTTGAGTGATACAAACCGTGCCCCCGCTTCGACCAGACGTCGCGCCAGACAGAAGTTCTCAATCATCCGCGGCGCACCGTCGCGCTGGAAGGTTTCGTCGCTCTTGCCGTAGCGAGCGAGAATCTCTGGATCTTCTTTCGATAGATCCAATGCATCCGCCAGTTGCGGCGTGGTCAGAATATTCATCGCCTGCTGCGAATACACGTCCATACTTTCCATTAAGCCCGACGTGTCAGCTTCGCGACGGAATGTATCGAAGGCCTTCTGCAGCTTCACCCGATCGCGCAACCGTTCGAGGGTGATCCCCTGCAAAACCATGTTTTCCGGTGAACTGCGGGCTTTGCGTCCCACCAGATTAAATGGCGCATGCTGCACGCCCAGAAAGCCACCTGTGCCGGGTTGGCCCCAGGTGCCGTTCCCTGTTTTATACATCAGCGCCACATTCGAGGGGACCGCCGCGTTGACGGGGCCCTGCAGATTCGAAACAAAGGCTCCTGCTGCCGGCCAGCCTCCGGGGGGTTGACGACTGCCGAATTTGCGCCCGGTCATACACTGATAGGCATCATGCCTGCCGTCGGCGTCGGAGAGCGAACGCACCGGAACGAACTTGTCCATCATTGCCGCCATCCGCGGGAACAGTTCACAGATCTGAATCCCGGGCACGTTGGTTTGAATGGCGTTGAACTCGCCGCGAATTTCCGTCGGCGCTTCCGGCTTGGGATCCCACAGATCAATGTGTGACGGCCCGCCGGGCATGTAGATATTGATGATCGCTTTGTGATTGCTGCCGGTCTGGCTTTCTTTTTCAGCTCGTAATGTGCCTGGTAATGAAATTCCCCCCAGAGCCATGCCCCCGATTTTCAGGAAGCTGCGGCGGGAAACGCCATCACAAAATTGACCGCGCTTCGCAGTCGGTTTTCCAAGAATCGTCAGCATAGTATCTATTCCTTCGGCACCATGAATCCGAGCACCTTTCAATCAACATAAACACGCGTTGATATGATACCGGAGATTGATTTTGAAAGCAAATGCAATTGAACAGGTAGATACAGGAATTCTGGAAAGCACTGAATCCCCTGATCTATTCTTTGTTTCGATGCGATGTGCAATGTACGTGAGACAGTTTAAATTTTCGTGCTTTTCTTGTCTTTCGTAGTAGAAAACAGCATGTTCCAGAAACCCGGAACATCGCCACCAGCTCACGTTCAAAAAAGCGGGAGTATATTTTTAGGGGGAAATCCCCTGAAAACAGGCCATACAAAGACTTTCCAGGAAATCAGGCTTGGCAAAGGTACTTCGCAAGGGTATACTTTTCTCCAGACGTTGGGCAATTTTTTTAGAAGCCTCGTCAAAATGGTCGGAACCAAGCGAGTAGCGCGATCTCAGAGTAGGATCCGTTTTCTGACCAGAAAGGGTCTTTTTGCAGAGTTGGATTCTCTTGTAACCCTTTCTACTTGTGCGGCGTGTTTGCTGCACACTTATGCTGCCAGTCATCGGTTGTGTGAACCGCTGTCGAAAGCACCGCGTCGTTGTGGACGCACTGAATTCTGTGATTTTCTTGTTTATCCAGAGTTCCCACAGAAGCGACGTTTGCTTTTGGCCATGCCGGTCCAACCTGCTACGCCTGAGTGAATCCCTGAAGAGTCGGCAAAACTTTGCCTGCTTGCGCAATACTTGAACTACTGCGCTGTTGCTAACAGGCGGAATCCAATACCACACCGTGGTGGATCTCCCGCACACGAAATAAAAACAAACCAACCCGCGGCTGACAGGCTCAAAGAAGGCACTCCTTCTCCATTGATTCAGTGAAATCAACATACTGACAGCCCAACCTTTGAAACACTCCGACAAGGAAATCCATTGAATACTTTTCAAGAACTCGAATTAATTGCGCCAGTCCAACGTGCACTGGCCGAAGAAAACTACAAAACACCAACCCCCATTCAGGCAAAGACCATTCCCGCTGCACTCCAGGGAAACGACATTCTCGGCTGTGCGCAAACCGGAACCGGAAAAACAGCTGCACTGGCACTGCCGATTCTAAATCGCCTGGGGAAAAACAGCCGCAAAGCGCCCCCGAATCGACCGTTTGCTCTCGTATTGGCTCCCACGCGAGAACTGGCAATTCAGATTGGCGAAAGCTTCGAGACATACGGCCGGCATCTCCGTTTGCGTCATGTTCTCGTTTATGGAGGCGTCAGCCAGGGGAATCAGGTACGAGCATTGAATCGAGGCGCCCATGTACTGATCGCGACTCCGGGACGTTTGCTCGATCTCATGAACCAGGGGCACATCAATCTCGAACACCTGGAAACGTTCGTGCTGGACGAAGCCGACCGCATGCTCGACATGGGCTTCCTTCCCGACCTCAAACGGATCATCAGCCAACTGCCGGCGAAACGACAGTCTCTATTCTTTTCAGCAACACTGGCACCTAAGATCACCGAACTGGCGCAAAGCCTGCTGAAGAATCCGGTCAGTGTTAACGTAACGCCTAAGACCACCAGCGTCAAAAAGATCAAGCAGCAGTTGATGCATGTGGAATACAACAAAAAACAGCCGCTACTGCAGAAAATTCTGGAGAGCGACGGTGTCGAGCGGGCGCTGGTGTTTATCCGAACCAAACGGACGGCCAACATGCTGGCCCAGCGGCTGATGCGCGCCGGCTTCAAAGCCACCGCCATCCATGGTAATAAATCTCAAAATGCCCGGCAGCAGGCGTTAGAAGCATTCCGCAGTAAAAAGGTGCAGGTGCTTGTCGCGACCGACGTCGCCGCCCGGGGAATTGACATTGAAGGCATCACGCATGTGATCAACTTCGACCTTCCCGTGGAAGCCGAATCCTATGTGCATCGCATTGGCCGAACCGGACGCGCCGGTGCAGAGGGCATTGCCATTTCGTTCTGCAGCGGCAACGAACGGAATGAGCTGCGATCCATTGAAAAATTGATTGGCCATAAAATTCCGGTCTCAGCCGAACATCGACAATCCGACGTGCGGCCCGTTAAAGCCGATTTGGAACCCCGCACCCGCAAAGGTGCTCCGAGACAAAGAGTCGGTGCCAAAGGCGCTCGCCCAGAGCGACGTACACGACGCCGTTCCGCATCCTCAGCCACTGCTAAACCAAAGCAGGGACAGAAACAAACCAAGTGGCGGCACCTCAAGCCAAATGCAAAACAGACCAGCTAAAGCTGATTCTGAATCAATCAAACCAAACTCTACTCAAGGAGAGAGACTATCGCAAAAAATCAAAACACCTTTGCCAAACGTCAACGAGAAGCAGACAAAAAGGCAAAAGCGGAAGCCAAGCGAGTTCGTCGCCAAAAGCTGAAGTCAGGTGAGATCGTGATTAACCCCCACATTGCACATGAGAACGATTCGGAGCCGACTCAGCAGTCGGATGATTCGATCTGATTGTGAATGTCGCATCATAAATCAAAAGCACCGAAAGCCATTCGACCTTCGGTGCTTTTTTACGTACTCTCTTTGTGTTTACCGCTTAGAATTCGCCCAGAACTTCGCCGTCGTTTTTATCTCCCAGATGCTGGAATGTCGGACGGTCAATATTAGATGAGATAAAGCGAACCGCGCCATCGCCGAGCAGTGCATGCACGCCCCCGATATGATAACTGCGGGCAAAATTATATTTGACGCCCGTGTTCACAACGCAAGGCGCATTCGGCCAGGTCGTCGATTTACACGAGTAGTTCTGATCGGGCACAGGCGTATTTGGCACCTCCCGTGTCGTGAACGTCATCTCCCCATGCGCCCCGCCAATCCCATAGCAGCCGGGACAACCCCAATACGTTGTTGTTGCCGCATTTCCGCGAATCACAATCTCGGAGACCATAATCGTATTCGAAGAACCGTCTCGCATATCACGCATCAGGGCTTTCGAATTCTCCGAAAAAACACCATTTAAGTTTTTACCGTTCGTCGTTGCTTCATTCCCGGCACAGCCAATATAGCTCCCTTGAGATCGTCCGGCTGCATCGGCATTACCCGGGGTTGAAGGATCTGACGGACACAGATAAACCGGAACAACGGCTTTATAAACTTCCGGGTTTGAGACAATATGCACGTGCGTCGCCGGATCCTCGGTATATTTCTGATACAGGGGTGCCTGATCGACGAATGGCAAGATTTGATGTGCCCAGGTGTCGCGCCAGTGATACGTTAAATAAGGTGCTGACGAACTATAATTTCCCGGCTGGACTTCCATATGCCCGTAAGGCAGCGTGCGGTGTGTGTCGAGATAATTATGTAACGCCACTCCAATCTGTTTCAAATTGTTTTTACACGTGGACCGCCGGGCCGCTTCTCGTGCCTGCTGGACGGCGGGCAACAACAGTGCAATCAAAATCGTGATAATGGCAATCACGACCAATAACTCAATCAGGGTAAAACCTCGCTTACGAGACGTAGACATACCGACTCCTGTCACTTTTTGTTTTCAACTCGGGAAGGAAAAATTGGGAGCAAGCAAATCTGCCTGGCAGGATGTTTTGGGAAAAACAAAGGCAGGGTGGGCGCTTCAATCAATTACTTACTGGTGCTTAGTATTTCTGATCCAGTGGGGCGATGACAACAGGGAACGAACGCTTCATGAAAATCTTTATTGAATATTTTGTACACATGCCGTTTTAACAAGAACCGTAACGCCAAACAAAACACATCGGTTTTTAACCAGTTCTTAGCGTTTGAGTTCAGTGACACGCAGACAGCAGTCAACCGGACAGACATCGTGGCTGGCCCCCATCTCTCCCAGCGCAGGCTGCTCGTCGGTTCCACTGATGCGCTCTTCGATCAGTTCACGGATCATCGTGATAAACCGGGGATGCACACCCACGGTTTTCGCGCGCAGCACGTTGATCCCCAATTCCTTCCCGACATCCTTCGCTTCGGTATCCAGATCAAACAGGACTTCCATGTGGTCCGATACAAAACCGATGGGAACGATCACGATGTCATCAATATCTCCCTGCGCTCCCAGTTCTTTGATGAAGTCACAGATATCAGGCTCTAACCAGGGCTGGTGTGGCGGACCACTTCGGCTCTGATACACCAGATGCGAGGGATGCTCCCCCAATCGCTCACTAACGAGCCTCGCTGCTTCTTTCAACTGCACTTCATACTTACACCCCGCAGCCATCGCCAGCGGAATACTATGCGCGGAATACAAGATTGTTGCCTTGTCGCGCCGGTCCTCTGGAATCTGCTGCAGCACTTCTTCCGTCCGCTCGACCGTCGCTTCGATAAACCCGGGATGGTTGAAAAACATTCGCAATTTCTCAACTTCAGGCGCCCCTTCCCCAACCTGCTCCTGCGCCCGTTGAATATCTTCCCGATACTGGCGACAGCCCGAATACGAACTGAAGGCAGATGTAAAAAAAGCCAATGCCCGTTTCACTCCCGCCTGTTTCATTTCATCCAGTGTATCCGCAAGGAGGGGCGCCCAGTTTCGGTTGCCCCAATAAATGGGGAGATGTGGACCATGTGCAGCCAGTTCCTGTTCCAGTGCGGCAATCAACGCCCGGTTCTGCGAATTGATCGGACTCACGCCCCCAAATTGCTGATAATGTTCGGAGACTTCCAGCATCCGTTCGCGCGGCACATTTTTCCCACGCAGTACATTTTCCAGAAACGGGATCACGTCATCGGGGCCTTCTGGCCCACCAAAGGAGACAACTAAAATCGCATCATAAGCATCGTTCATCAAAGATTTTCTTTCCTGGCGACATTCATCTGGCTGGGGTTCTCTGTTCAATCCTGATAACGACTGGGACAGTCGAAAAGCCGTTGATTGGTTTCAACATGTTAATTTGTAGTCAGCAGATCACAAATTGCCACTCCAAACTCCAAAATAATCAAAATACCTGATCAGCTAAGTATTTAACACGCTCATAGACTATGTGAATGTTCAATGAAAACAGAAATTTCCCCGGCTTTGAAATTGGACTTCCCATGTTGCTTTTTCGAAACATCGCCGCATAAATCACAAGAGCAGAATTCATATTCGTCCGGTTTTAATGATTATAGATTAATGAAACGATACGACTTCGCTCGAACCAGAATTCTCAACAGATTTTACCGATCCAAATCAACGCTAATAGATATATATACTCGTCACGCGGTGAGTTCAGCGCGACACTGGACTAATTTAAGATAGCGGCTCCATCCTAATTTCAGGCATACCCACGATGAATCCCCCCAGTGCTTTAGTAACTCCGGAAGCACCCGTTTTACCCCTGGAGACTGTGCCAGCGGGCACAGGTACTACCCGCTTTTACTATATGGACTCCCTGCGTTCTATTCTGATGATGCTGGGAGTCGTCTTGCACGGCGCACTCATCTATTCCGCTGGTGACCACTGGATTGTGTCCGACTCGCACAAGTCCGAATTTTTTAACATTCTCGGCTCCGTCATCCATGCCTTTCGTATGCCCACCTTCTTTATCATTGCCGGCTTCTTCTCGATGATGAGTCTCAAAAAATACGGTGTCGGCACATTTGCAAAGATCCGCCTGACGCGCATCCTGGTCCCCTTGTGTGCGACGGCACTGACCATTAACACGATTGAGCTCTATTTCAGAACCACCGTCATTCAACAACAGCCGATGTCCTTTATGCACTTTGTAGTCTATGAACTCCCGCAAAAATGGATCTCCGGCGCCTGGGTCTCACATCTCTGGTTCCTGCTGACACTGCTCCAGTTCTTCGCTGTCGGCATCGCACTCTTTGCCATCAGCAGTAAAGTTACGGAAACCGGCAGACTCAACCGCGTTCTCGCTCCGTTTCGAAAAAACTGCTACTTCCTGCTGTTACTTCCGTTCTCTGATCTCGCCTGGAGCATCATCGACAAACTGGATCCCTCGCTCTCTCATGGATCACATTTTTCCGGACTGTTTAACGTTGAGGATTTTATCCTCTTCCTCCCCTACTTTCTTGTCGGCCTCTGGCTCTATCGTGACAAGGTACTCCAGCAACAGTTTCACTCGATCGCCCGCTGGGAATGGTACGCCCTGGCACTCTCACTTGTGGTTCAATATGTCGAGTCAAATGCTCACGGCTTGAACCCGGAAAGTGTATTACGCATTTATTCAGCCAGCCTGATCTGCACTCTCTCCAGTCACATCTGTTATGTCCTGTTTTATAAGTTCATGAACCGGAATTCTCAGTTCTTCCGCTATCTTTCCGACGCCTCGTATTCGATCTACCTATTTCACCATCTCTGTGTGATTGTGTTCGGCTATCTCCTGCTGAATGTCAGTATCGCCATCGGCTACAAGTTTCTCGCCGTCGAAATTGCCACAATCTCCCTGACACTGGCCATCCACCATTTCCTGATCCTCCGCTTCAGACCGTTGCGTTTCCTGTTTAACGGAAAATAAAGTCTGGTCGCTCTCATTACAGATTCCCCCTGTCCCTCCTCACTCCGATTGTCTAAAATAAAACCAGTTGCTATTAATTCTGACTGGATTCTAATTTTCTGACAGATCTGATTTGGGAAAAGGGTGTCATGACGTTCTCTCATTTACCGCTGCTGGTTCTCATTGGCTTTTCACTCACCACTCTGCTGACCCTGATGAGCGGCTGTGAGAAATCGCTCTCACCGGAAGACCGCCCCGTGGCTGTCGCCGACGAACAGCCCCAGCAAGAGCAAACGGCACTCCTGGAACAGACTGACTCAAAGTCCTCCCCCGCGGCCCAGGAAGAGATGGGCCTCGAAGTCGTCACTCTCGGCTCTGGCTGCTTCTGGTGCACCGAAGCGGTCTTCCGCGAACTGAAAGGCGTCAAGTCGGCCGTCTCCGGTTATTCTGGGGGCCAGGTTCCCAATCCGACCTACAAAGCGGTCTGCAACGGCACCACAGGCCACGCCGAAGTGATTCAGGTCACCTTCGATCCCAAAGTAATTCCCTTCACCGATATCCTCAAAGCCTTCTGGGAAACACACGACCCGACTACGTTAAATCGCCAGGGAGCCGACGTCGGCACACAGTACCGCTCCGCCATCTTCTATCATAATGAAAAACAGAAAGCAGAAGCGACCGCCTACAAAAAACAGCTCGATGCCTCAGGCCAGTTCAAAAACCCGATCGTCACCGAGATCACGGCTTTCGAGAAATTTTATCCCGCCGAAAATTATCACCAGGACTATTTCAAGCTCAATCCCGGCAATCAGTACTGCCAGTACGTCATCCGCCCCAAACTGGAAAAGTTCCGCAGTAAATTCGCCGACAAGTTGAAAAAAGAGGAAAGCACAGAGAAATAGTCGATCAGATTTTCTGCAGCGAACTTAATGTCGCGAAGCAGAAAATGAGGAGTGCCCGGAATCCTGTTTCTCATTTTCAAGATCGTGCATAAATCGATCACGACACCAGTCTGCGATACGACTGCTCGTCTGCAATACCTTTGCCATTTTCGAAACCTGTGAATAATGCACGTAACGATAACTGGACTCCACTGAGGTATACCAGTATTTCTTCGCATCGAGAGACCCGGGGCCAATGTCTAACAGTTGATCCCCAATCTCCATGCTGTTGCGAATCATTCGCCCCATGAGTAATCGCCCCAGCCCCTTATTGGAAACAGCAGGATCAAATCCCATCCGCAGCGAGTAAACGCGGCCCTGATAGATATAGTTATAATTGAAGGCAGCCGGCTTGCCAGACAGATAGAGTAAATTTAAATCGACGGCTCCAAACCGTGCCGCGCTTTCATGTGTATCACGAAAAAATTGAGCCACCTTCTCATGCGTCAAAGTAGTACCGGTTGTCGAATTTCCTTGCCAGCTTTGGCGCGCAATCGCTTCGCAAATCTCATATAGATCCCTACGTGGATCGCCGTCTCCGTATTCTTCGCCCCGAGGACGATACCGCATGAATTCAATCTCGCCTTCTTTCGCAACCCGCTTTTCCGCACGTAAATACGTCTGACGCGCTTTCCCCGATCGACCAGCGAGATAAGTGTCCCAGTCTTGATTAAGATCAACATAGGCGGTTTGATCCCACTCAAATTTTTTGCAGGAAAGGTTTGACGCATCCATCGCGCGCTCTGTTGCACCCGCATCAAATCCATCTGTGTCCACACACCGCAAATCGATCAGATCCCAGTCTTGCTGAGACGCCTGAATCAAATCCAGTGCCACTTTCAGAGTCGTCTCGGGATCAGCAGAAACCGGCCCATAGTAACTCCCCCAATCATCAAACGGGTAAGTCAGAATGCTACACGATCCTAACTTCGTCTTGATCCGTCTCACGCATAAAGGCACAATTCCTGTGACTTCATTCGCATCGCGAACCACAAAGACACGCAGGTACTGTTTCTCATGAAAATGTTGCCAGTAAATCGCTAACCAATCCAGAGACTGAAAAAAACTTCCTCCGGGAGTCACTGACAATAACCGATTCCAGTCATTGCGATATGACTCCAGATCTTTGATTTCATTTACTTCGATGATGTCCACTTTGGGCCTCGTCGTCTTTTCTTAAATTGATTCGTAAATCGGCTCTCAGAATTCAAACTGCCAGTGTGATCGTACGATTTCATTACGCATTATTAGTAGCATAGATTTCCTGAACGGCATGCCATCAGAAAAGCGCGAAAAAGCAGCGGTGTCACAGCACATTGTCCCGATCAATCGGGTTATGCCACTTATTCAGTCCACTGTCTGCTCAGGTGCATCAATGACGTGTTTCTTGTAACGCGCGTTGCGGCACATCACTCGTTTCACTCTCCTCGCTTGAGGAAAACCGATTTCGAAACCAGCCTGCTACCTGATGACTCAACTTCAGGACCTGCCCTACCGGCGAGGTTGTAGCATAATTCACATAGCGGTAGCCCTTCTCAACGGAGGTGTACCAGTACTTCTTGGCATCCTGCGCGCCGCAGCCCATGTCTAACAGTAGATCGCCCCGATCCATGCTGTCATGGATCATGCGGCCCAGCAACAAACGTCCTAATCCATTTCGCGACACTTGTGCGTCAAAGCCCATCTTCAGACCGTCCAATCGACCGTTGTGATAATAATTGAAACTGAAGGCAGCCGGTCTTCCCGAAAGAGAGATCAGATTGAGGTCCATCGCGCCCGCACGGACTGCGCTCTCATAGGAATCTCGAAAGAACCCGGCCACTTTTTCATGTGTCAGCGTCGTACCGTCTGTGGAAGCAGCCTGCCAGCTGTTGCCCGCGACCTGGAGACACTGCTCATATAAATCCCAGCGGGGATCTGCATCACCATATGCCTCACCTTTTGGCCGATAACGTAAAAACTCGATTTCGCCATCTTCCGCCACTTTTCGCTCGGCTCGCAGGTAGGTCTGACGGGCCTTGCGCGGTCGCGTCGCGAGATAATTCTCCCACGTCTGATCCAGATTGATGTACATCGTCTCATTCCAAGGGAAAATTTCAAACGGCATCTGCAACGACTGGAAAGCCCGCTCCGTAGCACCGCCGTCAAAATGGTCGCGGTCCACACACCGCAGATCAATCAGATCCCAGTCACGCCGGGACTGTAATACGTCATCCAGGACCGTGGTCAGAGTGGCTTCGGGATCGGCTGAAATCGGACCATAGACGCTCCCCCAGTCATCAAACGGAAAAGTCAGAATGGAACACGGACCAAATTTCGTAGTAATCCGTCTCACGCACAACGGCACCACACCTGTGATTTCATCCGCATTGCGAACCACAAAGACACGCAGGTATTGTTTCTCAGAAAAATGGCGCCAGTAAACTTCTAACCAGTCCGGAGACTGAAAAAAACTTCCTCCGGGACTGACCGCTAATAACCGATTCCAGTCAGCTCGATAGTCTTTCAGCTCATCAATATTATTCAATTCGATTACGTTCGACATTCGCTTCTCGTTCTTCTATTTTTCTCGTAGAAATCAGGACCAATTGACGTCCGAAAAATCCTGAAATCATCCCGAAAACCGCTATAAACCTGTTAGTGAATCTTAGTTTAAGCATCCGAATGAACCGCTATTAAAACCGGAGAGAGGGCTACCAACTAAAAACTCAGTCTGATTTTTTGGGTTTTGACGTTTATACATATCACGAGATGCACGCCAAAATCGTAAGATCAGTCTCGCAGGACACACCAGTTTTGTATAACCTGCATCTATGAAGTTCTGCGACTCTCGTATTCCCGATACCAATCCAGACAGTAAGGAGACTGACCAACATGAGATACGTATTACTCTTCACTATCCTGATCGCCGGTTGCGCCGATAAAGCGGCTGAAAAAGCTGCGGAAAAAGAAGTCAAGCAGGCCGAAGCCGATTCCGCCGTTGAACTCGGCGAAGCCTCCGCCGTCGACCTGAGCACAACAGATCTCCCCGTCCCGGAAAACATGAAAGTCAACTCTGCAGCGCTGGAAACAATCAAAGCTAAGCTGGAATGCGAAAAGTGTGGCCTCGAACGAATGGAAAGCCCCGCAGACGCAAAAACCATCCGCTACAATGTCGACTGTGACGAAATCAAATACATCGTCACCTACGACCCCGAAAAAAACGAAGTACTGGAATCGAAGCCGGTGGAGAAAGAGTAAGGCTGGAATTGAAGATAAGCTGCATGGAGCTCGCCGCATAGTGCACTGCCGTGAGAATTTTATTTCGATTTCAAATCTTCTTGAGCCCGTCTTAACCAGCGATTGATCGATCAAGGATTCCGGGAAGCTTTGATTTCGGTGCCTGTCCTGCGTTTGACGAGTTTCGCAGGCCAGTTTTAACAATCGTTTACCAGTTAAACTGAAAATGAACTCGAAGTAACTGTCATGGGAGAAGTCCCTTTAGCTCATATCGATCCACTTGTTTGCCTTGAGCGTGCCAGATCTGGTTAGGCACGCTCGGCAGAAAATCAAACCCTTCCAGATGCATTTTCGTTTCCTGGATCGGCCAAACGCGGGTTGGATGGTTCACAGCGTCTGTCAGTTCGTCAGGAATGTCAAATTCAAACAAACCGTCCATACTTCCGAATGTGTGAATCGTATAGAGCTTGTTGCCGACGACCCGCACACCTTGTGAAAAATGCATCTCTTTAGGGTAGCGGAACGTGCCCACGCGAACCAGCTTGTCTCCGGATATTTTGTAACGGTGAATGCCCAGGTCCCGCAGATCGCCAACCCAGAGAAATTTGCCGTCAAAACAGACCGGATCGATCCAGGTTAATTCGTCAGAGATGTCCCATGTTTTCACGATCGACAAATCACTGGTACGAATCTTAGCGATCACGCCGCGATCGAGTTTCTTGTCGTACTTCCCTTTCGACGGTCCGTGCAATAACCCGGCCCAAAGGTGGCCGTCGTGATAATCGATCGCTCCCACATGATTGACACCCTCAATCTGAATTTGCTTTTCTTCCAGCAGCTTCCAGTTCTTGTCATAACGACAAATAGAGTGGCTGTTCGAGGAGAAGTAATGTTGATCGGTCAGCGCCATTCCCTGCGAGACGGCTCCTTGCTCGATAGGCCGTTGTTCAAGTAACTTTGCTTCCTGTTTGACAACGGTCGATTCTGCTGCGAGCACTGAAGCGCACAACACCAATGCGATCGGAATCACTCGTAGATAGAATCCAACGGTATGCATGAACGAACTCCTTTAGTAACGCCGTGAATGAAGATCTTCAAACTGTACCAGAATGTAGAAGACAGAAAAAGTACCAACGGCATCTGTAAAAGGAGCACTGGTCTATAACACCTCAGTCGAACATCCTAACGAGCAAGTTTATGGAGCCGGAGCATGTTCAAAATCAGGGCTGCAAAATTCAATGTAGCGCTGGACCACTTTTTCAAGGAACGGAACCCGATCGATGACCCAGACCAGCGGGCCGTAAACGGCAGTAAGCAGAGGCACATACTGGAGAGGTGTGCCTTGCGGCGTCTGGAGGGAGCCGACAACCGGACCAATGCTCAACACATAAGCAACCAGAAAAAACAGTATTATATAGCCAAGTAACCGACTCAATTTGAAGCGTTTTTCATCTGACATTTGATCAACCCCGGAACGATAGAAACCTACTCAATATAGTTTAATCCGTTGAATTCAAAAAGGAATCACGAATCCGAAACGGGGTTGCTATAGCAAAGAGACCTGCCCTGAAAGACCCATCAATGCGTATGACATAACAATGAAATCGATTGTCCCTGTTATAGAGATTCTCACCTTTACTCACCCTGCAATAGCAGTGAAACCCCCTACGTTTTCAGTAATTTACCTCACCCATGTTGCAAGTACGCAACCTATACTTTGTTATTCCGTACAAAGAACGTTCTCAATATTCCTGAGAACAAGCAGATGCCAGACGAGCGATACAAACGCATTCCGAAGTGGGAAACTATTTTTCCTGATTCGAGGTTGGAAGTAGATAAACGTAATCATGACAGAACTCGAACAAAAAAGTAATACCGCTGAACCTGCGAACGATATGCACGCCAACTTATTTTCCGGTTTGATGCAGCAAGTCACACAAGGGGCAACGCTGGATAGCGTATTGAATTCGGTTTACGAGAATTTCAACTCGATTTTGCCATTTAATCGCATCGGATGCGCTTTGATCGATGAATCAGGAGAACGAGTCGTCGCACGCTGGTGCCGTTCCGAGACGAAAGTCATCCTCGGCAAAAATTTTAGTGCCCCACTCAAAGGGTCTTCACTTCAATTTGTGTTGGAACAAAGACGCCCCAGAATTCTGAATGACCTTGAAGAGTATCTGCAAAAACACCCCCACTCCGTCTCAACGCGTTTGATTGTGAATGAAGGAATTCGGTCTTCTTTCACATTTCCACTGACGGTCGAAGGGCACGGGATTGGGTTCCTGTTCTTTTCGAGCACCGAAACGAATGCCTATTCTAAAACGCACCTGGCATTGTTCAAAGAAATCGCAGGTTTGCTGTCGCTGGTCATTCTGATTGCATCACAGCGGAAACAAACCACCACATCAGATCGCGAATACATCGTTCTGCTAAATAAACTGGTCAGCTCTGCCAGTCCCCGCTCAGCACATGTCATTCAGTTAGTAAGTCAGTTAGCGCCAGGGCTGAGTCCCCAGCACATCACACACTATGAATCTGCGGCAACACTGATAGAAACCCGTGATTTTATTTCCGCAAATGATGATCGGGAACACGAAGCCATCGCAGCAATCATAAATCAGATCCCCGAATTAGAGACCGTTTCCACAATTATCGAGCGATTCGATAACGAGAGTGACCTGCTGTCGCTCCAGATAGACAGTATTCAAAACGAGCCGCTTTCCCTTGCCGCAAACCTGATCAGAACAGTGCAGGAATACAAAAAACTCGAACACGCCCATTCATCAAACCATTTACCCTTCGAGCACTTGCGCAGGCAAGAGGAAGTCTTTGCTCCTTTTATTGTCGATGAACTGGAGCGAGTCATCATCGCATCGAACGGTGAAACAACCCAGCAAGTCACGATTAAAGAGCTGGTTGACGGCATGATATTCAAAGAACATGTCGTCGCATCCGATGGTGCGATTCTTGTTTCCTCTCACCACATCGTAAACAGGCACATCAGACAACGCCTGGAGAATTATGGGAATAGTGGTATGCGAGTCATGGAACCGTTACTGGTAACATGCTCACCAGAAACTGCAACTTAGAAAAGCTGCGTGGCCCCCAGCGAGACCGCCGAATACACTGTGCTACAGCACGTTGAGTTTTGTGCTCCGCTTTCAGCATGGCAGCGCGCCGCACCATCGATCGAGCAGGGGTGAAAAGCAGAGGGCTGCTTCCAGCATCTTGCGTTGCGTCGCACCACTGTGGTCAAGTGCGTACACAAACCCCAAATGAATCTTGCCTTCGTTGCGTAAACTGGCTGCACGCAATGGTGCTGGATGAGACTCAATCAGCGTGACCGCATACCCCCGATGTGCAAGCGACAAGGCCACACAAGTCCCCTGAAGTCCAGCTCCTAGAACAACAATCCCTTGTTTACCCATTTCAATCATCCTCGTGAAGGAAACTGGCGTTTACCCCCCCAGCCGGCAGTTCTCAGTTGGATTCAGCCAGAAATCATTCCAGACTTGAATCACAACCCAGATTGACACAACCTTCACGCGATGTCGGCTTCCGTTTCCATCAGTCCCCGCCTGTAGTCTTTTTCATGCAAGCCAATTATCTCGGATTACCAGAGACCTGACAACCACAAATGCACTGAAGCATCGAATCTCAGCTCCCCACAAAGGGCATAAAAGTGACCTACTGAAACAGAGCAATAAAAACAGGGCCGACAGGACTCAGTGTGTTTCGCCCAACCACAGCAGAGATAGTAATTTACAAGATTCTTAAAATCAATGCGGTGCATAATCCGGTGCAGTTTATTCCAATGGCGTCCTTTTAGCTTGCATTTCAAATCAGCTTTTATTCTTTGGATTCCCAATGCCCGTCAGCAACCCATATCCATTTGCCATCTTTTTTTAACTCCATGCGTTTGTTGAGCAGGCGAACCTCATATTTGCGTTTGGGGCAATACAATTCGACAAATTCTTTATTTCTGGATTTTTCTGAGTATTTCCATACAACCTTACCTGTAGCGTCCTGAACCTCTTCCCAGGAATCTTTACCAGTTTGTCGAACAGTAACCTTGTAAGTGTCATTATGCCAATTTAATAAGACGGTATCAGGTGTCTCTGAATTACTCTGGCCACTTTCTGACTTCTTATCGGTGTTTTTCTTGAGTGAAATTATCCTACGACGTTTCGATTCAGATCGAACCCATTTTCGATCAGGTATGCTAAGCTCACTGAATCGGACTTTTTGTGGTTTATCTTTTCCCCGTTCTTGAATATAAACATCCCCACCTTTGTGCTCAATAAACTTACCTGATAGTACATTTTTTCCAATTCTCCAATTTCGATACAATGCTTCCTCTGCAGCAAGTTTATCTGCTTCTTCTTTGCTCATTGGTTCGAGAACAAGCACTGTTTTTGTGGCACCAATAGCTGTCACGTATGTAGTCGTACCGGTAACACTAAGGGCACTTGAACCTGCTACATCTTTCCAGCCGCCGCCTCTCCAAAACTGACCATCTGTAATTCCTTGGGTTGGACATTTTAACATAACCCATGTCGAATACCGTCCCTTGCCCACTCGTGAATCTTCGATACCAACTAACATATTTTTTTCATCAATGACTTGCATCACTTTAGCATCTATAAAAGTTGGCACTCCCTTCGCACCTACTTTCAAACCAGAAACAGATAATTGACCAGATACTTGTCTTTGAGCATTCATCAATGCCCTATGTTCAGCCAATCTCTGCAAAGCATCAGCACTACCCGCCTGAACACCCCGAATCTGTCCATAACTTGTCCCAGAGGCTAATACCACCAAAACTGCTGCCAACAAAAACTTTTTCATCCTATTCCCTTTCAGGCTTGTGAATATTCCTGTTTACTTAGTTGGTTATGCCTCACGATAATCTGTAGTTTTTTAGCAGTTGCTGAAAAAAAACTTGTATTTTGAACTTCTTCAGTATCACGTTTTTTGCACCAAGTTTGCAGTTGCCATCTTCCCGAATATAAGATGCTATGTCCAATAAATTACGAGTATCACTGCAACTATATAAGTAGTTGTGCAATATGTCAGGGGACTCCCCCTGCCTGTCCCCCTTAAGGAAATCGCACTTATGACGACTTTTAAAGCTGGCACTGCTGCAGGGAGTCTGGCAGAATTTGAACTCGGTCTGCAGTTTCGCAGCTCCAGATCTTTTCCTTTCAGAAGAGACAATCCAATGAAACGATTAACGGCAAAACAACAAACCATATTGAGTTTTATTCGTGTCTATCGCGCCAAAACGGGATTCTCACCCACAGTCCGAGAAATCGCCTCTGCTTTCGGTATCCGTTCCACCAACGGCGTTGCCGACCATCTGAAAGCACTGGAGCAGAAAGGGCATCTGAAGCGACTGGAGACGATGCCAAGAGGTATTGAGGTAATCGAAAATCTGCGAATTCAGCTCTGCGGGGATGTATCGTGAATGAGCCGGTAGAAATAGATCAGGATGATCCAGACGCCAGAGAGCGTCGAGTTAAAAAAGAGGTCAAGCCTTGGCATGAGTTCCTGTTTGAAGACAAACGCCTAAGCTGGGGAATCTTTTTTTTACTACTTAACTTCGTGTTGTTCATATTCTTGGTAATGTGGCAGGGAATATCGTATATCGACAGCACAGAAGAGCGGGCCAGATTCGGTGATATGTTCGGTGCGGTTAACACCCTGTTCTCAGGGCTGGCTTTCGCTGGGATCATTTACACGATCTTGCTATAGAGACATGAATTGTCACTGCAGCGGAAAGAGCTGCAGGATACCAGGGAGGAACTAAAGCTCACGCGTGAAGCACACCAGAAGAACTGCGGTATTATGGATGAGCAGTTACAAATACTGAAAGTCAACTCAAGAATAGAGCAGGCGGAATACCGCAAATCAATGCTACCTCATTTTATTCAGAAAGAGATCACAGAACAAAAGCGAGCTGGAGACACGGTGCTGTGGTATTGGAAATATGAGAATGCAGGGAGGGACATAAAAGACGCTATCTTCATGCGTTATGGCGAGGAGATATTTTTCGAAACCCCTCGGTTTCACAAAATGACAGGAGAGGGTAATCAAGGTATCTTGAGTTTTTGGACTAAGGGAGAATTGAACGGCGAATATCAGTGCACACTGAATTTTAAGTCGATGGATGATCAATGCTGGAATCTAATATTTTATATGAATTTCAGAGGAGGGGAGTTCAAAAGCATCTTTTTTAGGCCAGCCAAAGAAGATTGGAAGCAAGAAGAGATTACAGAAAAACTGCTTTCAGATATGCAGAATCCAAATCATTGATGAATCACCTTTCAGATGACAACACAGCTTAAACAGGTTTTGTAAGACAAATAACACGCGGCTAGGCTGATCCCCGAAAGCCAGCTTCCCTGAACTCAGACCGTACCTTGATCAATGCTTCTTCTCTTTAGATGAGACTCCCTCAGAATATGTGATTGCAAAGCACCGGATCAGAAGCGAGAACCTGAGAACGACGTTTCACAAGATCATTAAGCGGGCTGGTCTCGTTCCATGGCCTAAGCCATTTCAGAACCTACGCTCAAGTAGAGAGACCGAATTGACGGAAAGCCTCCCGATCCAAACAGTGGTCGCCTGGCTGGGAAATTCCCCCAATGTAGCGTTGCAAAGTTATTTGCAGGTAAGGGAATCGGACTTCGAAAAAGCGGTGCAGAATCCGGTGCAGTACAGTGCTGTTTACACTAGATTAGGCTCGCAAACCGAAAAAGCAGAGAATGATGTAAGTCATTGTGAATCAGAGGCTTGCGAGGAGATGCGAGAGAGTGCGAATTGCGTAAATAGGGCCGACAGGACTCGAACCTGTAACCAACAAATTATGAGTTTGCTGCTCTAACCGATTGAGCTACGGCCCCAAGTTGTTTTCTGGTTGATATTTATCACACATCGTCCCAATGCGGATTGAACTGATTTCCCGCCTTGAAATGTTCGTGAGGTGAATGGCTGATAGCTTACTGGAGACCTGTAAGGCTGTCAAAGCATTGAGACTTGAAAGCCAAAAACCTGCTTAACTTTCCGTCAATTTCACGTCTCTGTTGAAGTCTGACACGCGACAGGGTAAACAGGATCGTAGGGCACACCTGTTTTCTTCCGAAAAATGTTCCTCTGTTAACGGAGGCCTGCTTCTCTCATGCATCGCCGCTCTCTTATTCACCTGCTCCTGTTATTTCTCGGCATCCTGCCCGTATGCCTCTCCCCTGTACTTGCAGAATCACATTCTGCAGAAAAATCACCTTCCGCTCCCATTCGTGTGTGTACTGTGATCAGCGGACACATTCACCCGGCCCTCTGCCGCGCCGCCAACGGCGATCTGCTGGCGGTTTATAACGAAAACGGGGGCGGCGGCGAAGAACTACTACTTTCTCGTTCCACCGATGGCGGCTTGCACTGGTCGACGAGCAAACCCATTCCGACGATTAAAGACTGCTCGATTTATCCCGGCTCACTCACCACTCTCAAGAACGGCGAAATTGTTTTGCACTGGTCCTGTTACCGTGTAGAAGGTGATCTCCGTTGGCGCGTGCCGCAGTTTTGCACTTCCAAAGATCATGGCATCACCTGGTCTCCCGTTACTGAAATCCCCCTGGCACACTTAACCAACTATACCTGTCTGCGGCATCCCATTCTCGAACTCGATGCCGACCGCTGGGTCTGCCCCTTTTATGACCGCACGGTGATTTATCATCGCAAAACCAATTCCGTCTTCCCGTTTGGTGACGGCCGAAATCATGGCATGGTGCCGCTCGTGCAGACGGCCAACGGAACGTTCATCAGCGGCGCACCGCAAGCCAGTTCTCCTGTCCCCGTTGGTAAGCCGGAACAGATGGTATACGGCCTGCGTTCCAGCGATCAGGGACAAAGCTGGCAGGCGCTGAATAATCTCCCCTACTTCGGCGTCGCCGGTTATGATTTGACGGTGCTGAAAAACGGAACCCTGGTGCTGACCTCCATTCTGTATGGCGTGGGACGCGATGATGAATGGGCGTTCGAACTGACACTCTCGCATGATGCTGGCAAGACCTGGGACAAAACGAATCCCGTGATCATCTATAACCCGGGGCGTCCGATCAAAGGTCGTGGCTGGCCACGCACGATTCAAATTGACGAGCACACACTGGGTACGCTGTTCTTTGATCTCGATCCCAAACAGGATGGTGGTCCCGGCGTCTTTTTTGTACGCACGCCTCTTGCCGCGTTTCAGAAGTAGAAAAACTAATTGGTACTACGGGCGATTTGACTGGCACGCCATGCTTCCCCATAGAGTGCAAATCCGATCTGAACCTGCTTGGCGGCGTCTTGCAGTAATTTTGTCAGTTCAGGATCGAAGGGAGATTTCCCGTCAGCCCTGAGCAGACTGGCCACCTGCTGCGATACCGCCAGATCATAGTTCGCCAGACTTTTCAGCAGTGCATTGAGATTCCCTTTGTGCTCTTTCACCAGTCGTTCTGCATAGGCATACGCGGGTGTTTTTTTACCATCGCCGTCCGTATCAATCCAGACCGCGCCCGTCGATCCAACCACATGAGATTGAAATTCGGGAGAATCCGGCTGATACGGTTTTGCAAGCGGCCAATAAGCGTCTGATACGCCGGGTCCTGTCGCAATCGCCACCAGATGACAATCGTGAGGAAACTGCTTGAGCTTCCACGTCCCCTGCCATTTCACACCTCCCTGATCTTTCGATTGAATATCTTCTCTACGAATCAATTCCCCGTTCGCATACAGGCTGATCTGATCCGCCGTCACCCACGACGGTCCCGAAACGGTGAGACTGACTTTGAGATCGTCAGAGGCAGGCACCAGTTCCCCCGGCCCATATTTGCCATTGACCTTGATCTGCGTGAACAGGCCGTAAGAAAGTAGCACCTTGCCGTCCACAAAGTTTTGAATGGTCTGACCTACATTAATCTTCGACGGATCTTTGTCTTCTGTTTGAATATATGTCCGCGCCTGCCCCACGATATAGCGGCTCACATCATGCGAATCGCTGCAGCCCACCGGCGTTAAGAACGTTCCCCGGTTCAGCGCGCCAAACCAGTCGTGATACAGCTGCATGAAATCGGTTTGGGTCGCGCCCGAATTGATGATTTCCATCGCGTTTGCCCGCAAGCGCCAACCATCCAGATTTTCGCCGGTTTGACTCAGATGATTCTTGCGGTCAAAGGGGCGATACTTAGAGTGAATGTCACGCGCATGATTCAAAATCGCCACTTTGACGTTCGGTGTCTCGTAGATACTGTCGAAGATTTCATTCCAGGCGGAGAGTTTATAATCGGGAATCGGCCCCTCCGCCTGAACGGGAAACACATTAAAGTGGCCCCACTTTGTGGTGACTTCGTTTCCAATGACGGGTGTAAAGTAACGTCGCACCTTTAATTTTCGAGATAACGGTTCGTAATCGATCTGCTTGTTGTGATCGGTGGCGATGGGAAACTCAATCTGCTCGCCTGCCAGCGTAATCATTCGCTCGGCCATCGAACAGTCGCCGTGCCCCGAGTGCGTCAGCGTGTGAATGTGCGTATCACTGCTGACATACCCCATGGTGTCCACTTCACGGTTGATCTTAAGCTGAACCTTTTTCTTTTCCCCGGCAGCTAACTGAATCGGTCGAAAATCAATACCGTATTCAAAACCCCGCCCGGCCACGATGGTATAGTGCACCGCCGGCATATGGAATTGCGTTTTTCCTTCACTGAGATAGATCACGCCGGTCCGAACTGCCTGCCGTTCGTTTGACTCAGCCGTCGTTGCCACTAGAGTCTTGTCAGTATTCACAATGGTAACGCGACAGGGAAGCGGCTTGTCGGATTTCCCGTCCACGACTTCAATCGATAGTTGCGCCTCCGATAAAACGTCCCTCTTGGGTTCATCAAAGTAGACGATTTCTCCGACACGAATATCATCGGCAATCTGCTTCCCCGCCTGATAGATGCGTAATTGATTTTTCCCTGCTTTCACTGTTTTGGGAGGAACCTTCAGCAGCAGTTGCTGATCGTTGGCATCCGGAACCAGTTTCCCGAGCACGGTGCCGTTCAGTTCGACATTCCAGGTCTGTTTTACATCCTGCTGTCGTAATAATAGCGTGCCTTCCCTTTGGTTCACTTTCGCCTCAAACGGAATTGACAACTCTTTCTTCTGGCCCGTTTCCGGAAACGTAGCCCACTCACGATCGCCCGAATTGCGCAGGTGAGTCAATTTTGAAGTGACAATCACAGACTCTTCTGCAATCACAGCTCCGGCTATTGCCAAAGACATCAACGCCGAAAGAAATAATCTAAGCTTCATAGTACAGAGCGACTTTCAAAAAATCGGTTTGAATGCAATTACAGAACCCCCAACCACTAATGAGCTGCAGTTGTTTTCTGGGTACTCTGCAGCAGATACGCCAGCAGATCATGCAATTGCTGCGGCGAGAGAATTTCCAGCAGATTGGCCGGCATTAATGAAAGCGGCGACTGTTTTTGTTCATCGATCTCCTCTTTGGAAATTGTAAACTCTTTCCCTTTATTGTCGACGAACACCAGCACGGCCCCCTCTTCACGGCGTTTCAGGCCTGAAAAGAGACGCCCTTCATCTGTCAAAATCGTCGTCGTGCGGAAATTGATATCCACCGACCGGTTCGGATCGAGTACATCTTCCAGCAATCGTTCCAGACCCCGATTGCCTATCCCGTCTAACTGCGGACCGACCAAAGCCCCCTTGCCCGCCAGTTGATGACAGACGGCACAATTTTTTTCAAATACCGTCTTTCCATTTTCGAGCGAGATCTTAAAAGACTTATGTGATTTCAAATGCGTGGCAATATTCTCCTGTGTCTTTTTCTCACGGGGCGGCAACGCGCTGATTAATTTCTGCAAACGTTTTTTCAAATTCGGATCGGTCGCCTGCTGTAGCTGATTCTGAATCGCCGGCTCAGTCAGCAGTTGAGGAGAGACTATACCCTGCTCTGCATACGCCACCAGTTGTGCGGCTCCCTGCGGTTGCCTGGTGAGCGTCTCCGCCAGTTGAGTCTGCAGGCGAGATGGATAGGTTTTAAAGGCCTGTTTCAATAGTGCTTCAACCTGATCGGTGTTCTGCTTGATCACCGCATCAATCACTGCCGCCTGAAACTGCCCGCTGGCAGCATCCTGGCTGGTTGGCAATGGAAACAGCGGCAGAAATGCATCCGTCCCATCCAGCATCATCAAAGCCAGTGCCAGATGATTGCGGGCCCTCGGATCAAGTCGTTCCGCAGACAATAACACCGCCAGTGGCTCCCGGGCTGCACCAATGCGAAAATCGCGTGCCAACTCAGCAGCAGCTGAAATGCGTTGGGCCTGCTGCTGCAAACCGATGCGGGGCACTTCCACGACAGCCGGTTGAAAACGTCCAACAGCCATCCAGGCATATGCTCTGCCGGTATCACTGTCGACAATCTCCAGATAACCTTGCTCTCCAACAACATTCTTTAGGTCCCAGCTGATTTTCTGGGCCAGGTCGTTGCGTGGCGCGGTGACCTGTTTGATGACACTCTGATCCTTCGATCGCTTCAACTGCACATAATTCCGACGATTGTTTGGCTGCTTGGGAAAACCGACATGTCCTGCGATAAAAAATTCCAGTTGGGCCGGAATCGTAAACGTCTGCGACACCAGACGCCCGGTCGACCGTTCTCCCGCGGGTAGACTACAGAAAAAAGGAGACGCCTTGTTCCCATCCGCTGACGCGCGCTGCTGCACTACCCAAGGATTGATTTTGGCATCCTCATTCAATGAAAAGTTCATCCACTGCAGAGGCTGTTTCTCAATCGCTTTGAATAATTCTCCCGTCAATACGACCGCCCAGTCAGACAGAGAATTATCGATGGAAAGTCCCTTCTGTCGATAACCCTGCAGAACAGCTTTCATGATTTCGACCTGCAGATCGATGTTGTTCGCCAACTTGGTCCGCGCCAGTTGAATTAACTCAGGCAGCTTTTCCGCCGGTAAGTATCGTACGATGTGCCGGAAGTAACCGGGCAATTGCCCCTGATCGATCTGCTCATTTTTCAGATAGCGAATCAAATATAAGGCTGCCTGTTCTGTCGGGACTGCCAGAGAAAGCTGCGCCAGTTCGCGTCGTTGTGGTGAATTTAAACTGTCCCAGACCAACTGTTTAAATACCTGCGAATCACGAATCTGCAGCATCAAGGCCCGCCGCACAACATACACCAGATGATGATCTTTCGCAGGCACACTCTCTCGTAATGCAAACAGAGGCTGAATATTTTCCAGCTGTGGATGCAGGCCCAGCGCTTCGGCGGCCGCCCGTTGTACGAAGGCATTTTCATCTTCCAATGCGCGTACCATCTGCAAACGTTTCTGCTTGTTCCAAGAAGCCTGTTCGGCCAGAATTTTTGCCGCATGAATCCGCACCAGTTCGGAGGGACTTGAAACAGCTTGCAAAATCAAATCATCCGTCAATGCGCCCAACCGGAACAAGACCCACAACGCATGCACGACAACCGTGGGCTGTTTTGATTCGACCACCGCGTGCTGCAGCAGAGCAATCGCTGATTCACCCTTTTGATCCGAGAGATAATCGGTCACCAGCATCCGCGTCGTCAAATTCGGAGACCCCAGTAACTCAATTAATTGAGGTATCTTCAGTTTCGAATAATCGACGGGGGCATGCGATTGGTCTTTCCGCACAATCCGCCAGATGCGGCCGCTATGACGGTCACGCCCTGGATGATCCAGAGGAACTTCATAGTGGCCGATAATTTTGTTGTAGAAGTCGGCGACATACAGCGCGCCGTCCGGCCCTAGCCGCACATCGACGGGCCGAAACCAGGGATCGGTGGTTAAAAGAAAATCGGGTTCTTCTTTGGCAACAATCGTCGAGCCATGATACACGGGCGAATTTCGATTGATGCGACAGGTCATCACGTTGCCACTGAAAAAATTGCCTTGATATTCCTCAGGAAACTGATCGCCGGATACAATTTCGACGCCGGCAATCGCCGTTGAACCATGCAGATGATCCATCATCGGTTTGACAAAGCCCAGCCCATCATCAGGCTTGCCGAAACTCGGATAGTAACCGCCGCGCAAGATCTGATAAATGGGTTTCGAGTGACAGTCCGCGGTGAATAAATTCCCTTTTTCATCGAAGGTCGATCCGAAGGGGTTGACCTGACCGTGTGTGAAATGTTCAATCCGCGAGCCATCGAGGCGCATCCGATAGGTGTTTCCCGAATGCATTTCGATTTTGTGACCATCGCTGCCACTCACACTGGTCTGATTATTAAATCCATGATTCCCATACAGCCAGCCGTCGAAACCGCGACGAAACGAATTGTTCATGCCGTGCGTATCACGCTCGAAGCCCATCGGGCCAAACAATTTGGTGACCTTATCTGCTTTGTCGTCGCCGTCGGTATCTTCGTAATACGAGATATCAGGAATACTGAAAACAATTACGCCGTTTTTATAGGGATAGAGGCCGATGGGAATATTCAGGCCTTCCGCAAACGTGGTGATTTTATCGGCCCGTCCATCGCCATTGGTATCTTCGAGAATCTTGATCGTATCCTTCCCCTTTGTCCCCGGCTTGACGGGATAAGGGTATTCGCTGGAATCGGTAATCCAGAGGCGACCTTTGATGTCAAAGGCCATGTTCAACGGTTTTTGAATCTCAGGCTCAGCTGCCACCAGTTGAATCTCAAACCCGGCAGGCAATGTGAATGCTTTTAAAGCATCCGCTGGTGAAAGTGGTTCGGTGGGACGAATGAATTCCCGAAATGGATCTTTTTTTTGAGCATAAAGCGAGCCATTTGTAAACAGACAACAGCCCATCGCCAGGAACAACAGGTAGAGCGCACCGGATGTTGGTTTCATGGTTGTATCACCTAAGGATAAGAAATGGAAAAAACCCGCCTGCTGTATTCATTTTTCATGAATCTGCAGACGGGTTCAATCGTAAAGGATCAACCGGGAGGAATCAATCAGAACCTATTCAAGTTCTTTGATATAAATATTTCGGAACTGCATCAAACTGCTGGCCGGGCTGAACGTTCCGTCCTTCATTTTACCGCCATGATGCTGAAACGCGATCGGTCCCTTCTCAGGCACGTCAGGCAGTTGTGCGTTTTCAAGTACCATCTTGTTGTTCAGAATGACCGTCAAACGATCTTTCACCATGATGATGATAAACTTGTTCCACTCACCCACCGGTTTGTCGGCATTCACTTTCGGCGTCACACCGGCACGGACTTCAGGCGAGACACTTTGATTGCGACGGTACGAGTAAACTTCGCCGGAACCAAGGGGCCAGCACCAGATATTGACCTGTGCTTTGGGGGTACCTCTCAGATAAATTCCGGAATCGGCGTTCGGTAGTTCAACCGTAATCACATTGCCCTTCGCATCTTTGAGCTCTGAACCATCGGCCAGTACGATCGGTACTTTGTACAAACCGGTGGTCTCTTTGATTCGCCACTCCATGCTTAAGATGAAATCGCCGTACTCTTTTGCAGTCCAGAGGTTTTTATCCCCCTTGGCTTCGCTCTGTGCGTCGTAGTCGATGACTCCATCGACGACTTTCCAGTGCCCGTTGTCTCCTTCGGGAACAACCCAGCCGGTAAAATCTTTACCGTTAAACAGGGATGTATAACCTGGATGCAGAATGTCCTCTGGTGATTTTTTGACAATCGCCCCATCAGTAATCGCACCAGCGCGCTTCAATTGTTTCTTTTGTCCAAAGACATCGGCCTGATTCCATACCGGTAATACAGCGAGTACGCACAAACTCAATAATAATTTCTTAGCCCCCATTTTCATGGCTACCCTTTTCTCAAAAACTGTTTCTTAAATCAGCATGCACACGGTGCAGACTGTGAATTTCATTGCATTTTATCCTACCGCATCAGGAATCGCCTTCCCACCCAGATACGCAACTTTGTTTATAGAATTCAGTGTATCTTTGTAGCATCAAACGAATTAGTGACGAATGAAATTGATTTCCACCCCCTCGCCGATTAACTTAAGAGGATGACCGGGAATCCATTCATTCCACTCGTCTCACTTGACTTCGAAAGATTTCATTCATGCGCGCTCTTTCTTCCCAGCCGGTTCGAAAACTCTCTCTCCTGATCTGCTGCGGCTTGATCATTGCGATTCAATCCACGTCCGGAATTCTGTTTTCAGAAGAAACCAAAATCACACCGCAGGAACAATTCTTCCTCCAGAAGATTCGACCGCTGCTCGAACAAAAATGTCTCGGCTGTCACGGTAAAACACCAGACGACATCAAAGGCGAATACATCATGCTGAACCGTGAAGCCCTGATCAAAGGGGGCGAATCGGGAGAAGCTGCTATCATCGTGGGGAAACCAGAACAGAGCCCGTTCTGGAATGCCGTCACCTGGAAAGACGAAAACATTCAGATGCCACCCCAGGAACGCAACCGGCTGAACGACGCCGAGATCGCCAACCTGAAACAGTGGATTGCCGACGGTGCCGTCTGGTCGGATCGGAAACAGATTCCTCAAGATTCCCCAGCCGCTTCTAACACCGAAATCGTGATGTCCACTTCAGGCGGCCAGAGCCCGACTTGGACGGGTCGCACCTATCAGCCCGAAGACATCTGGGCCTATCAACCCATCCAGCGCCCGGCGGTTCCCTGGAACGCCCTCGCGGTCAGACAACCCGACAAGCGGCACCCGATCGATGCCTTCATTCAACAGAAGCTCCAGCAGAAACAACTCGTCTCGTCCCAACCCACTGACCGGAAGACACTGCTGCGTCGTGCGACCTACGATCTAACCGGACTTCCGCCAACGGCTAAGCAGGTCAAAGAATTTACATCCTCGGACGAGAATACGGCCTGGTCGTCATTCATCAAACGCCTGCTGCAAACGCCGCAATACGGTGAGCAGATGGCGCAAATGTGGATCGACGTCGTACGCTACGCTGACACCAGCGGTTTCGCGAACGATTACGAACGCCCCAATGCCTGGCGTTACCGCGATTACCTTGTCCGCAGTTTCAACGCCGACAAGCCGTACGACCGCTTCATCATCGAACAACTGGCGGGCGATGAACTCGCCCCGGAAGATCCGGAGATGCTTTTCGCGACCGGTTTTCTGCGTAGCGGCCCCTGGGAACATACGGGAATGAGCGTCGCCGCTGTTACCCGTCAACTCTTTCTGGATGACATCACCCAGAGTGTCGGCGTCAGCTTCCTGGCACACAGTTTCCGTTGTGCGAAATGCCACGATCACAAATTCGATCCCGTCCCCACCCGCGATTACTACCGCATTCAAGCCGTCTTCGCTCCGGTGCAATTCGCCGACCGCAAAGTCCCTTATCAGTCGTATGAAAATATTTCCGGCTTCGCGGAAATGAAGATCCGTACCGAAAAATTAATCGCGGAAACCCGGGCCGAGCAAGAGAAATTCAAACAGAAAACCAACGCCGCCATCGCCGCCTGGCTGAAAAAAGAAGGGTATAAAAACCTGAAACAGGTGGCTGCCGACAAACGGCCGCCACTCCGCTGGTTTGGCTTAACCGAACTGGAAAAAAGCAAACTCAAAATCAATAACAAACGCATCGACTATTTCGAGCGGGAACTCAAACGCTACGAGCCCTACGCCTTCAGTGTGTACAACGGCCCGCCTAATAATTATCGCTCGACAAAAGCCGTTAATCTCATGCCCGGCCCAAAGAAGCAGCAAGGCGAACTCCAGCAAACCTTCATCCTGGCCGGCGGTGCGATTACCGCGCCCACAGAAAAGGTCACGCCGGGCGTGCTGAGTGCCGTCGCCGGTTCAAATAACGTCAAAGAACCTAATGCCTGGAATACAATTCCCAACTCCCAGGAAGGCCGCCGTCTGGCCCTGGCCCGCTGGATCGCCAGTTCGAATAACACGCTGACCGCACGCGTGATCGTGAATCGCATCTGGCAGATGCATTTCGGCACCGGGCTGGTCGCCACGCCGAATAACTTCGGTCAAAAAGGGGCTCAGCCATCGCACCCTGAACTCTTGGACTGGCTGGCGACCTGGTTTATGGATCATGGCTGGTCAATCAAAAAGCTGCACCATCTGATCATGACGTCCAATACCTATCAGCAAAGCAGTCATCCCGTCGACCCGGAACTAGTTCAGGCAAAAGATCCCGGCAATCAATGTCTGTCGCACTTCCCGACCCGCCGCATGACCGCCGAGCAACTTCGCGATTCATTGTTGTTTATCACAAACGAACTCAATCCGGAAATGGGAGGCCCCGGCGTCTTTCCTGAAATCAACTGGGAAGTCGCTTTGCAACCCCGGCATATCATGGGATCGGTCGCCCCCGCTTATCAACCCATGCCGCGTCCCGAACAACGCAATCGGCGAACTCTGTACGCATTCCGTTACCGCACGCTCTCCGACCCGATGCTCGAAGTATTCAATCGACCGGGAAGCGAGTCATCCTGCGAACGCCGCGATGAAACCACGGTCACTCCACAAGCGTTTGCTCTGTTCAACGGACAATTCACGCACGACCGCGCGATTGCTCTGGCACACAAAATCAAACAGGATACAAAATCTACGCCGGAAGCCATCCAGCAAATTTTCCAGTCGGTGGTCCTTCGTGCCCCGGAACCAGCTGAGTTAACCGTCACACTCAAACACGTCACTGACATGCAAAAATATCACCAGGCGCATCCGCCACAAAAAGTCCCACTTCCCCGTGAAGTGAAACGGGAAATGATCGAAGAATTAACGGGCGAATCATTTGCCTGGACCGAAAAACTGGATCTGACAGACAACTACGTTCAGGATTTAAAGCCCTGGGACGTCGATGCCGAAACCCGCGCCCTCGCGGAACTCTGTCTTGTTCTGATGAATTCCAACGAATTTATTTATTTGCGATAAGAATCCTATGCACCGATTACAACGACGCGATTTTCTGTACGGCATGAGTGCCAGCCTCGGCACCGTAGCGCTGAACGCCCTGCTCCAGGCGGAAGAAAAAACGGCACCGAAATCACCGAACCCGGTTTTCGAAAAACCACTGGCGTCGCGCGATCCGCATTTCAAGCCCCGCGCTAAAGCCTGCATCTTTCTGTTCATGGAAGGGGGACCGAGCCATATCGATACGTTCGACCCCAAGCCGGCTCTGGAAAAACTGCACCTCAAAGAGTTCGTCCGCGAAGACAAACAGGTCTCCGCGATGGCCAGCGGCAAACGGTATTACATCAAAAGCCCGTTCAAACATCGACAAGCGGGCGAATCGGGAATTTCACTCTGCGAACACTTTTCGCACCTCTCGGAAGTCGCCGATGATCTCTGCGTGTATCACGGCCTGCAGGCGGAATCGATCAACCACCCCACCGCCTGCTACCACATGAATACCGGCAATCGCTTTGGCGGCGATCCGGCAATCGGCTCCTGGATGACCTACGGCCTAGGCACCGAAAATCAGAATCTGCCCGCGTTCATCGTGCTGCCCGAAGTCGCTTACCCTCAGGGAGGTTCTGCCAATTGGTCGAACGGCTTCCTGCCCGCATACTTTCAGGGAACCGCACTGCGTTCCAAGGGATCACCAATTCTCGATCTGAATCCCCCCGCACACGTCACCCGTGAGACGCAACGCAAAAACCTGGATCTGTTAGCCAAACTGAATCAGGCCGACATGCATCGTCATCCGCATGAAGATGTGCTTGCTGCTCGTATGGAATCGTACGAACTGGCCTTTCGCATGCAGGCACAGGTCCCCGATATCATCAACCTGGACAAAGAGACGCAGCAGACTCAGGAGATGTACGGCCTCGGACAATCTGAGACCGACAGTTTCGGCAGACGTTGTCTATTAGCAAGAAAACTGGTCGAGGAAGGCGTTCGCTTCGTGCAGATCTATGCCGCCGGCTGGGATTCACACGACTTTCTGGATCGCTCTCATAAAGCCCGCATGAAGGCCGTTGATCAACCAATCGCCGCCCTTCTGAAAGATTTGAAAGAGAGAGGCCTGCTCGATGAAACGCTGGTTGTCTGGACGGGGGAATTTGGTCGTTCCCCCGATAACGGCATCCGTAGCGGCAGACAGGCCGCCGGCCGCGATCATAATGCGAAAGGCATGGCACTCTGGATGGCGGGAGGCGGCGTCAAAGCCGGACATCGCATCGGCGCCACAGATGAAATCGGTGATCACGCGGTCGAAGTCGTCAACCCGATTAGAAATCTGCACGTCACCCTGGAACACATCATGGGCCTGGATGACAACCAGCTCACCTATTTTCATGAAGGCCGCTTCAAAGTCCTCAGTCAAACCGGTGGTGCTGTGATCAAGGAACTACTGGGTTAGCTCGATCACTCTTGAACCAGTGACTTCACCATCCGCACATGAGGAATAGAGACAGCAAGGAACTCGTCCCCTCCTTTTACATAACCCAGCTTTTCATAAAAACCGACGGCCGTCGTTCGGGCTTCCAGTTCGAGCGCTTCGACTCCCTGCCGCTTGAGATCCAGTTCCACATTCTGCAAAAGCTGCCTGCCGACCCCTTGATTTTGATACTCGACAGAAACCGCCATTTGACGGAGCTTTGCTTTCTGCGGAGTCACAGTTACCGCCAGTACACAGGCCACAACACGATCTTCTTCGAGTATGCCATAATGTCGATATGCCGATTCCGCCGCCAGATCCTCGGTAAACAAATCTAACCCCAGAGGCCTGCGAAGCAGTTCGTTACGCAGTTCACACGCCTGATCGTACCATTCAGATCGAAAAGGAATCGGTTCAAATTTCATGCGTCCCTCGTTTCATCTTCCATTCCCAAAATCGGCTCAGTCGGCCATCAGAGCGCGATACCAAACCCAAAATGTGTTCATAAGACCACATGCAAATTGACAAAAATTCAGAACATTGCCAATTTTCCGAGGCTAATACCTGCAAGCTCAAGCGGTATTCATTAAAGGTTTGAGATTAATCAGGGCTTCTCTCATCGCGTCTCAGTAGAGGATACCACAAATGGCGGTGGCAACCGACCGAACAACAGAATTCATTGTTCTGTTCTCCAAGCATAGCCAGAGAATCTACCGTTTTATCAGATCATTGGTAGATAACAGGACTGATGCTGAAGAGATCTACCAGAACACATGTACCGTTCTCTGGTCCAAATTTGATACCTTTGAGACCGGGTCCAACTTCTGGGCCTGGAGTTGCCAGATTGTGCGCTATGAAGTCCTGAATTACCGTCGCCGTCAAAACCTTGAAAGAAATATTTTCAGCAATGAATTCTATAACCGCGTGGCCGAGCGTGCCATGGTTACGGTTGACGAACTGGATCAACAGCAGGCCGCTCTTTCGGTCTGCTACGAACTCTTATCAGAACGACAAAAAGAAGTTCTTGAAAAAATTTATGAACCAGACGCCAGCACGAAATCGGTGGCTCAGTCTCTAAAACGATCTCCGAATGCCATCTACAAAACTCTGCGACGCGCGCATGAACTGCTTTTCAGTTGCATCCAGCGTCGCCTGAATGCAGGAGATCTTTTCTGATGTTCTCGGCTGAATTACAGGAAGAGTTAATCCACCTCTGCTGGGAGTACCAATACGGTTCACTCTCGCCCAAGGAAGCCGCACGCCTGGAAAAGCTGGTGCTGAACCATGCTGAAGCCAGAGATCTGTTCATTCAGTATTCCGGCATGTGCGCCAATCTGGAATGGGAGGGAATTGTCGATCCCGGCCCACTGGGACGCTCCACGGATTACGACCCTTTATCCTCAACCGAACTCCGCACAATCCCCGATTACCTGCTGGTGAGAAGAACTGCCCCTGCGCGATGGAAAGTTCTTTCAGCTATCCTTGCATTTTCGCTGTTGATTATCAGCTCTGTCTGTCTGCTGTATTTTCAGTTCTGGTTAGAACGTCCACCCCGCTTTCTGGTACGGGTGATCGATACGCAAAATGCGATCTGGGGTGAAGGAAAACGGAACTGGTCACCCGAAGACCTCCTGCATACGGGAGATCAAATGCATCTTACCAGTGGAGTGGTTGAGCTGGAAACCATTTCAGGCGCACAGGTCATTCTTAAAGGAACCTCGCGGCTGATTTTAATCGAACCGGATCAGTTCAAGCTCAACCTCGGAAACCTGTTTGCACACGTCCCCCCGCAATCCCAGGGACTGACGGTGGAAACCCCCACCTCACGAATCGTCGATTTAGGAACCCGCTTCGGACTGATTGTGGATCCGCGCCAGGAAACCGAAGTCCATGTCATCAAAGGACTGGTCGAATTCAATCTCTTAAATTCAGACCGGGAAATTTCAATCACACGAAACCTGACAGAGAACACCGCGATTCGCGTCCAACCGCATTCACGCAACATTGCAACCATCGAATCAACACCCGAAATTTTTGTGCAAAGTTTGCATACCAGAGAACCAGAACTTGTGGCACACTGGAAATTATCCGAACAGGAGTCATCACGAATCGCCCGTGATTCGAGGGACCACCATTTGAATCTGCACATCATAGACTCGACAGGAAAATCTCCTTTCAGAGGACATCAGGCGCCACGAAACGCAACCACTGCCGCCGGTCCCTTCGATTCGCAATTCCACAAACTGTATCGTCGGCTGTCCGAAGCAGAAGCAAAATTATTTCACATGGACCGCTTCACAATCGAACTCTGGGCGCGGAATCCCAACAAAGATCGCCAGGGAGATTCCGATACCTTATTCCATTATCGAAATGTCGAACAGCATTCGACATCCCAATTCAACCTCTTCTCGGACGATCAGACAGGTCAGCTCGGCTTCGGATTTTTAGCGACAGACAAAAAATATCGCTCGTACCGCGTGGACAAAACCTCCCGCTGGCAGAAGGACTGCTGGTATCACATTGTCTTTACCTATGACGCAAATTCATCAGCTCCCAACGATAGTATCGTCACATTTACCCGCACACCCGAGTATGCCTCAGAGCCTGATCTACAGCAATCATTCACCAATATCGAAGACATTACCCCCTTGGTCCCGGGCGGCATTCTGGCAATCGGTGGCTCCACACTCAATGATATTTCCCGACATTGGGGAGGCGATCTCTCTGATGTCCGCTTCATCAATGGCATTCCCGACAGGCATGCCAATATTCATTTGAAATCCCATCAGGAAAAACATAACTGATCCTTGAGAACGGTTCTCAAGATGCTTTCATTTCTTTTTATACAAAGTTGAGATCTAATGAAACAACAAGCAATCAAACGGGGCTTTACGCTCATCGAATTACTCGTCGTAATCGCCATCATCGCTATTCTAATCGCGCTCTTGCTTCCCGCCGTACAACAGGCACGCGAGGCAGCCCGACGCAGCACCTGTAAAAACAACCTGAAACAAATGGGACTGGCACTCCATAATTACCATTCAACCTTCGGAACATTCCCCGCCAGTCGCATCGGACCTTACGAAAGTACCTGCACGACCTGCGGACTTGATTCGCGATTCAGCACCTACATTCCCCTGCTGCCCTACATCGATCAGGCACCGCTTTACCAACAGATTACCGGCAATCTGGGATCGACGTCTTATGTCTGGAATACCGGATTCACCGCCTATAAAACGAAACTCCCTATTATCAATTGTCCCTCTGATGTCAGCACCGATGATATCACCGCACTCGGACAGCACAACTATCTGTTCTCGGTTGGAGATCAATATAGCAATCTCGAAACCAATTCATCCGGAAGCCTGCGCGGCGTATTCGGTTTCCGTACTAACGTCCGAATGCGAGATATTATCGATGGTACCAGTAACACCGCGATGGTTTCAGAATGCGTTCGTCCCCCCGGATCAGGAGGGGGTGCTCCCGCAAACCTCTTTGGTGCCAACTCGACCAGCAACTCAACAAATCCCTCGGCCTGTCGCGCCAGCTTTGTCAATGGTGCCTACACAACAGGGCTCCTGGACAGAAACCGCTCTCAAGGAACACGGTGGACCGATGGCCGGGCCGGGTATATCAACTTCAATACGATTCTCCCACCGAATTCGCCTGTCTGTAACGGACAAACCACATCCGGGATTCTCCCGCCATCCAGCCGCCATGTCGGCGGTGTGCATCTCTTAATGGGCGATGGCGCGGTCCGTTTTATCAGCGAAAATATTGACGCAGGCGACATCAGTGCCTCTCAAGTCTCTGCGGGCAACAGCCCCTATGGCGTCTGGGGTGCACTGGGTTCCAAAAACGGAGGAGAGCCGGTAAGCGAATTCTAAGCAAGTTGCCACCACGATCCTTGAATTCTCATTCCCGATTTTAAAACTGAAAGAACAAACATAGATGCGCTATTTATTAATTCTTTTTTTGATGACCATTACAAGTACGGCCTGCTCCGGTCCTTCCGAGGACAAATGGACGAAACAACGGCCACAAACATTTCCCGCCAGTGGCACGGTGACTTTTAAGGGAGCACCGCTGGAAGGAGCCACCGTCATCTTTCGCTCGAACAGCGGCGAACCTCAAGCTGCTGTCGGACGAACGGATCAGGAAGGAAAATTCCAGCTCCGCACGTTTGAAGACGGCGATGGTGCGATTGCCGGCGAACATAGCGTTGCCATTACCTGCGTCAAAACAGAAGGACCACCGGAAGGTGCCAACCTCGATGAAGCGAATGTGGTCATTAAAGAGACGTCTCTGATTCCCCAACAGTACGGTGATCCGAAAAAATCCGGACTGACTGCCACGGTGGTCCCCGATCAGGAGAATCAATTCACTTTTGAGCTGAAAGAGAAAAAGTAAGACCATCTCAAACACGAAAACATCTTGGCCTCTAACTCAACGTAGTTAGAAGCCGAGTTTTTATGTTCAAGTCGTCACATAGATGGCTCGATAGAATCATCCGGCTGAAGTTCTTTAGCCTGTTCTGGATTGATAACGCTCGTAACGATTCGCGCCTTCTGTAAATGATGCACGCCGCGCCAAAGATGAAAGCTGATGCGACTCAGCCAGCGATACGCGTCCAACTGCCCCAACAGCATATCAAAATCGGCACCGGTTTTGGTCGCGACTTCGGTAAACTGCCTCCGGCTTGATTTCTGATTCTGATCCAGCTCCAGCCAGAAGTGCTCCAAAGGCTGTTCATCCACTACCACAGAATAATCCTGCAAAGCAGCATCTGTCTGAGTAATTAAAGTTGCCAGTTTATCGGCAATCTGACTGAGCTGCTCTACTTTACGGGTCACTTCCAGACGCTCCAGATCATTATAGCGTCTCATCAAACGCTGAATATGATCGAGCGCCAACACCACTTCCTGATAACAGCGCAATGTCTCCGCATCAGATTCCGAGATATTAATCCGTCTCAAATAATCAGACGTGGTCTCCAACGTTGCATGATATTGTTTCAGTTCGACCTGAATCTTAACGGGATCATACTCGGACGTAAACAAACGATGAAATACTGCCAAAACCCGCTGAAACACGTCAATCAGCGTCGAGCGAGATGCTTCGATGGCTACGTTGGGATTTTGGATCAATGACTCTTCCAGTCGCTCCGTCTGATCATTAACGGCTTCCGGAACAACGCGAGTGATCATCCGGGAAAACGGGCCGATAAATGGAACAATCAGCAGCAACCCCACACAGTTAAACAAAGTATGAAAGGCAACCAATCCGATTTCCTGGGACAAAACGTCCCCCTGATTCAGATAGTGATTCCAGACCCAGATATAAACAGGAAACAGGAAGTAAGCAGCGACTGCGGCCACCAGATTATAAAACACATGCGCCAACCCGGTTCGCCGTGCTGCTACAGACCCTCCGAGAGATGCCATCAATGCGGTAAAGGTCGTTCCCACGTCAAAGCCAATCACCATCGCCGCCCCCTGCGCAAGTGAAATCGTCCCCGTATGCACGGCGGTCAGTGCCATGGCCATCCCAGCACTGGAAGACTGTGTCACCAGCGTAATCCCAATACCTATAAAAATCAGCAGCAGGCGCCCCGTCCAGCTATCCTGCGGAAAGGATTCGGGAGTCACACCATTGGCAAGCCCTGACATTCCCCCCTGCAAGCTATCGATGCCGATAAAAATCAGACCGAAACCTGCCACCGCCAAACCAGCGGCTGCGATTCGCTTGCGGGCGAATAAATTCAACATGACCCCAAGCAGAACCAGGGGATACGCAAGTAACCCCAGTTTGAATTCAAAGCCGAAGAGTACGACGATCCAACCGGTGATCGTCGTTCCCAGATTCGCGCCGAAAACAATTCCCAGTGATTGAGATAGCGTCAACAAACCCGCGCCGGCAAATCCGACGGCAGTCACTGTCGTTGCACTCGATGACTGCAGAATCGCCGTGACCACTGCACCGGTTGCAATTCCCGAAGGCAGGCTCGTCGTAAATCGCGCGATCATGCGTCGAATGGTATCGCCGGCCAGTTCCTTCAGGCCCGTCGTCAATATGACCATGCCCAGCAGGAACAGGCCCAGACCGCCAATCGAATTGAGTATCCCAGAATCCATAAAACTTCCGCAGGTGCACTATCTCAACAGTGAATCAGACGCGTAACCATCTGACAGCAAACAGCTTTCATTCTAACACAAAGTCAAATGATTGACACTGTTTCCCTGAGACTTTGACCTACCAGGCAGTCCAGCCACCATCCACCAGAAGATTCTGACCGGTGATATAACTGCTGGCATCGCTGGCCAGAAATACCGCGGCCCCTTTCAATTCGGTCGGCTTCCCCATCCGACCCATCGGGCTATGTTCGCTCAATCGCGCGGCTAATCCCTCAGGAGCCGCCTCGGAAGGAAACGGCCCGGGACTCAGACAGTTCACACGCACATTATCTTTCGCCCAATAGACGGCCAGATGCCGCGTCTGATGAATCAGCCCCCCCTTCATCGTGTGATAAGCCACCGGGCTCGCATTGCAGATCCCTTCATAAGCATCGGGATAAGAGCCCACCACCCCATACATCGAACCGATCATAATCACACAACCGGCGGCCTCACGTTCGACCACATGATCCCGCAGTTTCCGCGCCAGCAGAAAGTATCCAGTAGCATTCTGCAGATGACGGGAAAACGCGTCTGCTGTCACACTCCGCCAGTCCTCGCCCACCGGATCATTTCCGTTGTTGATCAGCACATCAATCTGTCCCGCCGCTTTGACTGCTGTTTCAAATCCTTCGTCAATGGATGCCTCCTGCATATGATCCAGTGCGACTCCAAGATGATTTACCTGATGCGGGTCAGGCATTTCGCTGGCCGTTTGTTCTGCACGACTTTGATCGCGACTGCTAACCACCAGCCGTGCTCCCGCTTCCGCCAATCCGCGCGCCATCGCGCCCCCCAGATAACCACTGGCCCCGGAAATGAGCACAGTTTTTCCGGTAAGATCAAATAGCTGCTGGATCGTTGGTTCGTCTGTCGGTTTCATAGATACGTTTATCACTTTTTCAGTTAGAAATATAATGTGCCGGCTCGATCCAGGCTCGCTTTTCCACGGAATCCAGAATCGACAGATTTACTGCCAGCGTCTGTGCTCCCTCTTCCAGCGTGCAGAGTGGCGGACAGAAGCCGTCCAGATAATCCAGAAACGCACTCGCTTGCCTTTGAAAAAGCGTGTCCCGCTCAAGCGTTTCCTGATAGCCCACTTGCCATTCGGAATCGGGTTCGGTGATCCAGCGATACCAGCTTTTCTGGTATTCAAACCGCAACATTCCCCGCTCACAAATGACTGTCATACTCGACTCATTCGCCGGCTGATGCTGATTCAAACTGAAACTCCCCAACACGCCCCCCTGCCTGGTAATAACGTGCACGGTATCTTCCACATCCACACCTTCCAGCACCTGATGCGAACAATCAGCCACCAGCGCATTGACGGGACCGACCAGATACTCGCCCGCATTCATCGAATGGGTGAGCGCATCTTGAACGGCGCCCCCTCCGGTCGCGCGCGATTTGTAATAAATGTCGCGATAAGCGGGTCGGTACGTGGGAAAATTCTGTCCCGAAACAACCACCAGCTGAACCGGCTTACCATACTTACCCGACTCCAGTGCGGCCTTCATCGCAGCCAGTGCCGGATGCGCTCGATACACATAAGCGATCGCCGCCTTCTTCTGCTTTTCCTGAAGCAAAATCTGTAGTTCGCTGATGCCTTTGAAATTCGTGCTCAACGGTTTTTCAATCAATAGATCCAGCCCTGCTTCCACCGCACGTGTAGAAACATCAATATGCAAATGCGCGGGCGTCGCGATTACGGCACAATCATGCGAATCAGCCAAAGCCACATCGAGATCGGCGTACTGTCGTTCCACTCCATATTGAGCGGCAATCTTTTCGCGTAAATCATCATTCAATTCGCAGATCGAAACATCCACGCGATCCGTCGCCTGAAAACAACGCAAATGCCGCTCCCCAATGGAACCCACGCCCACTACCAGTAATCGCCTTTGGTCCGTCATACTTCGCTATTCTTCTGGAAATGAGGAATCAATGAGCCGCTGTCCCTATTAAAAAAACTCCGGAAAGAACCGTCTATGCTGTAGCGTCCCTTTCCGGAGAATCTTTTTTAAAACCGCTTTAATCGCTTATTTCGTGAACTGCAACGAATACAGGTCGGCGTCTTTCATGACAAATTGGAGACGAACCGGTTTGCCGCTCAGAGACTTCAAATCTTTGCCCCCCTTCCACGTCACAATCCGATCCACTTCGTTGCCAATTTGTTCGCGGGAATCAGCGAGGGTAAATCCGGGAATCGGCTTACCATTTTCATCCTGAATTTCTACTTTGATGCCGCCCGCCGCCGAAGTAGAAAAGTTAATCGACAATTCAGAACCGTCAAAAACGAGTGGCTTGGTAATCAGTTCACCGCCGGCATAATCGGCTCGCACCGATGCAAAACCATCCAGACGCATCGAGTAGCGGCGTAAATGGGCCGTTGGCTGAGCATAATCCTGATTCACATACACCGACATTTCCGCCGGACCGGTCTGCACCACATTCAAAGCAGGATAATTGGTCCGGGAAACCCAGTTTTGTGCGCCAATGCCCCCTGTGATAAATCCGCTCAAAAAGGTTCGCTGGTATGTATTATCGCCACGCGTCGTCATCAGAATTGCATCGGAGGTATCTTTAAAATACCGCGGATGCACGCCGATTTCTTTCGCTTGTGCATCCGTCAACACCTGACGCCTCGGCATGAACCGCGCTGCGACTGCCAGATAGATGTGAGGAGCGCGAAAATAAGGGTGCGTCTGATTGGTATATAGATGCTCGATCGGTGCTTTCTCTCCTCGTGATGTGTATTCCATCAACACAGGGGGAGACCAGTGAATGAAATCATCACTCTCCGTCCGTGCAATACGCCGGATCTTATCTTTAAAGACTCGAAAATAGCTGATGTACTTTTTCTCGACCGGAGACCAGAACGCCACATTCTGCGAATCGAACATGTATGGAAACGGCACCATCTTCTTGGGGATGACCGCGCCGGCGGGATGCTGTTTCCAGTGAATCCCATCGGGTGACGTAAACGCAACCAGGCCACTTCCCATCGTGCCACCCAATGCCTTATAGCGTTCTGCCTGGGGAACACCGGGCCGCGTATCCAGAAACGGCGAAAAGTTATGCGTCATCGGCGCTGCATCAGCCAGGATAATATTATTCTTCTTGAACCCCGCCTTTTCAAACATCGAAAATTCGGGCTTGGTCCAGTTCACGCCGTCTTTCGATTCCGCGTAACAGTAGACTTCGCCGACATCGCCATCCTTACCGGCACTTGGTCGGCCGCGATAATAGGCTCGGTACAGATCACCGTCTTTGATGACCGTACAATAGCCGCAGAACAACCCTTCCCAGGGTTTGTCGAATTTCAAAACGATGCCTTCATCGACGGGATGATGCAATCGTAGCCTGGTTCCCTTCATACGATCAATCAGATAATTGTCGACGAATAATTCCCGCTGATCGCCAATCTCAAGTGGCTTCGTTTCCCCCGCCTGCAGCACGGGCGCTTCGAGAATTCCCAGTAACGCAAGTAGGACCAGCATCAGTTGTTTCATTTGAATCCCCTCTGAGTGTGACGAAAGACATCTTGTATTCATTATTTAGATACGACAGCACCAAATCAGACTTTAACGCGTGAATCAGCGATACAAATTGATTGACAACACACAAACAACTTGTATCATAATTAAATACAAGTAACGCACTTTGAATCAGATTTCAAGCGAAATCTGATTTCTTTTCGATCTGAATCCACACACTCCTGCCATTCCACAGGGGAACTTAATGTCATTACTCGCACAATCCGGCAAACAGCGTCCTAAATACATGCTGCTCGTCGATCAATTGATTCAGAAAGTGACGGCGGGAGAAATCCGCCCGGGAGAAGCACTCCCTTCGGAACATCAACTCTGCGATACTTATCAACTAGCGAGAACCACAGTCCGTAACGCGATGCAGCTCCTGGAAGAACAGGGTTGGATCACGCGCATTCACGGCAAAGGCTCGTTTGTCAGCACTAATCCTCCGCTACCAGTCTCCAAACCACTCGACATATTTGCCTTCGTCCTTCCCGAAACACGCACGGGATATTACCCCTCTTTGCAACGAAGTTTCGAACAGGCGGCCGCGCTCACACAAAATCAGGTTCTTGTCTGCTGCACGGAAAACAAAGTCGACATGCAGGGCAATACCATCCTGCAACTAATTGACAAACACGTGTCCGGCGTGGCCCTCGTCCCGGCTACCGTTCCCGCAACGCCCGCTTATCAAGTTCGTCAACTGCAGCAGCACGGCATCCCTGTTGTCTTCTGTCACCGACAGGTCGAAGGTGTTCAGGCACCACTGCTCTCGATTCCTTTTCGCGATGTCGGCCTGCTGGCCGGTCAGACGCTGCTCAAACAGGGGCATCGTTCGGTCGCAATGTTCTCTCCCCATCGGGCGACCGCATCGATCGAGTACGAGGCTGGCTTGCGCGAGGCTCTGGAATCTCATGATTCGCTCTGCCCGGAACCGTTTATTTTTCATGGCCCCAGCGCGCAACTGCATCCCATTGATTACGAACAGGAACTGCTGGCGACGCTAGAAGCGATGTTCCAGCGACCTGAACCGCCGACCGCGATCTTTGCCACCTTTGATTCTCTGGCCGAGCTGATTTATCTCCTCTTGGGAAAGCTGGGCAAGCGCGTTCCCGAAGATGTCTCCCTGCTCGGATTCGGCGGCACCGTCCGCCACGGTGCGATTCAAAGCCGGCTCTCCTCGATTACCGTCGACGAAATCGCCATCGGACAGAAAGCAGCCGAACTGCTGACGTTGATGAAACAGGGAACACTTCCCATCGACACCGCAGAAGTCTTTCCGATGCCCATTAATGTCAGCATAGGAGAAACACTGGCGTCTCCCCCGCAACAACAGCGCAAGTAATCACCGCCTGAATTTAACAACAATGCAGGACCGACAACATGATGCCCACACTCACGCAGGAAAATGCAACGCAAAGTAAATATCATAGAATCCTCTTGCTGTTGATTCTCTCCGTTTGCGCAGTGTCTCCCCCCGCTTTACACGCAGAAGAACAGAAAACGCTCCAACAAAAACTGGCCGCCCTGCCTCAACCCTGGCAGAATAAATTGCATCGGCTGACTCTCAAAGAGTACACGGAAACTTTGAAATACTGGGAAGAAACGTATCCCGACTGGGTCCAGGTCGACCGCATCGGCGTGACCCTCGAAGGCATCCCCATTCCGATGCTGAAAATCACTGATCAAAAAGTCGACGACCAGCAGAAACAGATCTGCCTGATGACGGCCCTGCATGGCGGCCCCGAACGCAGCGGCACAACCGCGGTCCTGCACTTTATCGAATGGCTCACGAGCAATGATCCGGCAGCAAAGGAAACAAGAGAAAACCAATTGCTGTTGATCATTCCCATCATCAACCCCTATGCCTATTTTGAAACCGATCGTTTCGGCAACTCACAAAAGATCGACCCCTATACCGGCGGAGGCACCAATAACTGGGATCTGAAAACACTGCAGTTCAAACACCCCGAAAAATCTCCCGAAGTGATGGCGGTCCTCTCCGTGATGGATCAATTCCAGCCAGACGTGCACGTGGACGTACATGGTACCGGGCTCCAGGAATATGCGCCCGATCAACTCGGCTCCCGCGAACGCTATCGCGGCCAGACCATGTTTGAAGTGACAGGCTCGGCTTACTCAAACGTCTCGCTGCGTCCCTGGGACTGGCGGATCACTGAAGCCATCAACGAGGCAGGCACCGACGCCGGCTACGGCTACGATCGCTTTGAAGCAGACGCCCAACGACTCTACTGGGGACAGGCACTGACGGCGCTCTCCAAAAAACTCTGGCTGGGACGCCCCAATTTTTACACCGCCCATTATGGATACGCCCGCTACCACACAATGGTTATGGCGTTGGAAGTCGGCTGGGAACAAAGTGGCGTCGCGCGGCTCAAAGCACTCATGAATATCGGAAACAAGAAATGGAAGGGGGAATACTTTCCCGGTTACCCCGTCAATCGGCTCCAGGGTTACATTGGCCATTTCGTCAGTGCCTGGGGAACCACAGCCAAAGCCCGTCGACAAAGCCGCGTCGAACTCTGGCAGAAACAACCTTATTTTTCGCAAGCACTCCTCTACCCGCAAACCGCCGGCAGGGAGACTTACTTCATCGCAACCTCCGCGAAAAGCGCCGCACTGTTATCAGCAGACACTTCGGAATTTCTCGAAAACATCCAGCCAATTCCCTCAGTCGATCAGAGTGCGCTCAAAGCCATTTTTGAAGCCGGACCGGAAATGAAAATCGCCCTCAGTAAAGGTTCGTCTTCTACGAAAGAAGAAACGCCCCTTGAAAACGGCATCTCGTTTCAACTGCGGATCCCGTATCGCAACCCTGATCTGGTCGACATTCGTCTGAATGGCCACCTGTTGGAAAAAAGTGCGACCGATGGTTTTCTCGCCTGGTATGGAGACGGCTTCACTCACGTGCAAGTCAATATTCCTCCCGAAATATCGAAAGTCAACGACCTCTACATCATCACCTGCCTTTATAACCCCCAAGAACAAAGATCGTACGGCTGGAAGCCGCCGCAGGTAGTCAGGGAACGAATCAAACAGAATACGGACTAATACAAACTCTTTTCACAACATAAAGGAACTGACCATGAAAAAAGCCGCGCCGCTGATGGCAGCACTCTTACTGATTCTTAATTCATCTGCGCTCTTGAAAGCAGAGAAACCGGTTGAACTAAAACTGGAAAGCGTTCAAAAGATCTGGGACAAAGATCCACACAACGCTTTTACCGGACTCACGCGTTTCAAAGATCAATGGTTCTGTGTTTTCCGAACCGGCAAAAAACACGTCTCTGCCGATGGCGCCTTGCAGGTCCTTTCATCCAAAGATGGGAAAACATGGAAACCGGTTGCCCGCATCACCTCGGAGACTGCAGATCTGCGTGATGCCAAAATCGCCGTCACTCCGCAGGGACAGCTCATGCTGAGTGGTGCCGCCGCCCTGCATCAGCCTGCCGAGATGCGCCACCAGTCCATGACCTGGTTCTCAGATGATGGGACACACTGGTCCAAAGGAAATAAAATCGGCGATCCCAACATGTGGCTCTGGGGCATGAGATGGAACGACGGAAACGTGTATAGCATCGGTTACCACACCGGCAAAGAAGGCCCCCGATTCACTCGACTCTATAAAAGCAAAGACGGCAAACAATATGAAACCGTCGTCGACAAACTCCACGACAAAGGTTACACGAACGAAAGTTCGCTCGTCTTCACCAAAGACAAAACCTGTTACTGCCTGCTCAGACGCGATGGCAAAGGCGCCACTGGTCTGCTGGGCATTTCCAAACCGCCTTACACAGACTGGCAGTGGAAAGATCTCGGCGTGAAAATTGGGGGCCCTGAACTCTTTCAGCTCCCCGATGGCCGTTTTCTGGCAACCGTCCGTCTGTATTCCCCTAAAGCTCATACCTCAATCTGCCAGATTGATGTCGAGAAAGGCACGCTCACCGAACTCCTGAAACTCCCCAGTGGCGGCGATACCAGCTATGCCAACATGGTCTTGCACGATGGCCTGTTGAACGTCAGCTACTATTCCAGCCACGAGGGAAAAACATCCATCTACTTTGCGAAAGTCAGCTATAAATAATGCTGATATTGTGCCAGAGGCCCACATCAGAAACAGGGGCCTGTGAATTCAAGTTCACAGGCCCCTGTTTTCTTGTCATCCTGCAGGTTTCATGAAACCGCCATGATGACAAGCGGCGCCAACAGCGTAATCAGAACCAGCGCTACCGGATAAACAGTCGCGTAGCTGGTTGCGGGCACACTCGAATCAATGGCAGACGTGACCGCGCCCAGTCCCGGCGTCGAGGTCATCGCCCCGCAGATTCCCCCGGCGGTTTCCAGCAGATCCAGCTTTAAGAAAAATCGAGCCACGAGAAATCCCGTCAATAAAGGTACGAGCACCACAATCGCCGCTACCAGACACAACGTCCAGCCGTTCTGTTGCACCACAGAGACAAATTGACCTCCCGCCTGACAGCCTGCCTGTGCCAGAAAGACGGTCAGCCCCAGTTCTGCCAACATCAGCCGCCCAGCTCGGGGCATTCTGACGGTGATCGAACCGAACTGTCCAAAGTGCCCGAGAATCAGTCCCACGATGAGCGGACCGCCGGCCATTCCCAGTGACAGCGATTCGCCACCGAGAGAAAACTGGATGCGTCCCAGAATCATTCCCAGAATCAAACCCGCCGCCAGGGTAATGAAATCGGTTTCGTCAGCTGTGCGTGCCCGATGTCCTGCCAACGCGGCAAATTTTTCGAGATTTTCCGGTTCCCCCACCGCCCGGAGCAAATCCCCGAAATGAATCGTCTCGTCCGGCCCGGGAACAAATTCGATATCCTGTCGCGTAATCCGTGAAATCGTGACGCCAAACCGAGAAAGCAGGTGCAATTCTTTCAGTGTGTGTCCCACCAGTTCTTTTGAAGTCACAACAATCTGCCTGCGCTGTCGTTCCACGTCCAGCACAAATTGCATTTCCGGGCAACGTTCGCCAATCGCTTCGATCACGGTTTCAATTTGACCAACGCGTCCGACAATTAAGAGTTGCTGTCCCAATGCCAGTTGAAAGGCAGCGGGAATCGGCCGCGGTTGACCATCAATAACAATCCGGGATACCTGACAATTCGATCGCGCCAGAACAGACAAGTCCCGTAAGCGCTTCCCGACGATCCTTTCATTTTTCACTTCAACCAGTTCACGCACAATCTTGCCCAGACCGTCCGCTGATGTGGTTTCAGATTCAGCACTCGCACCAGAAAACAAGCGCGGCAGCAACTGGATAAACAGGATCACCCCGACTACACCAAACGGATAGGCAATCCCGAAACCGACGGCGACATCCGAGCCCGCAGGCAGTTTCTCCGTCGCAGCCGCCAGAGCGGGAGTGCTCGTCAGCGAGCCTGCCAGTAAGCCGCTAGCCAGATCGGGACTGATCTGAAATAGTCGTGCCAGAATCCAGGTTGCCAGACCGGCCGAGACCATCATCGCGCCCGCCAGCATCGCCAGAGATTTTCCGCGGCTGACAAACATTCTCAGAAAGCTGGGGCCCGCGCCCACTCCCAGGCAATAAATGAAGAGTACGACACCTGCCAGCCCTACTTCGGGCGCCACCTGGTAGCCCCAGTGACCGGCCAACAACGCGACAAACACCACACCCGAGGATCCAAGAGAAACGCCCCGAATCGAAAATTTGCCCAAAATCAGTCCGAAACCAATCATGGCAAACAACGCGACAATATCTTCGATCGATCTACACCTTATCTTAACTCCAGAACGCACTTCGGAACCACCGTAAGATAATCAACGAGCCGCTTGAGTGCTACAGGCAAGTTGATGAACTTAGCATGATATTTTCAAGAATCTAAACTAAGTAATGCACTCTATCTGCAAAGAACTGCATGATCTGACAGCGAACACGTTGAACGTTGAACAACCAATATCGAAATAATTACATCGCTCGTCAAAGACTTACAGGAAGATTTCTAATCGCATCAAGCAATGGCATACAACTTGCTCTTAAAATACTGGTCTCAGATCGAAAGGAGAAGAATTGATGTCATATAATAAAGTACACGACATTTTAGAGTTGGTGCAGTCGTTTCATCACAACATGCAAGAAGCACTTGAGCAGATTCAACAGGACTCACACTCAATCGTTGTGGAGTGGTTGTCGGATCAAATCCGGCGTTACGAACAGCATTGGCAAGCAGCCCTGGCTGACTACGAAAAGTATGGTGCACAAGATGTGCTTGGTACATGGTTGCAGTTTGTCCCGGACGAGACCATTCGAAAAGAAATTAATTCGATTACGGTTAACTCAGATATGACACTGGAAGAACTTGCCGAAATCAACATGCGTTTTCGAAACGCGTTAATTGACTTGTATCAGACACTGGCGACTGCTTCCGCAGCACCCCGTGTCCAGGAACTGTTCCAGCAGCTATTGGAACAGGAACGAGCGGTTGTCGCCCATCAGAGCTTCAAGACACGCGAGTCAGTTTTAGTCGAATCGGAAACATGTCAAAAGAAAGAATAAAATCGACATCCCATTACACTGGGATCTTGAATCGAACGCAAACTCAACTTGCCTCTGACTCTCCGAACAGATAAAACTAGCGATACATAACACGCTCGTTTACTGTTCCAGAGTCAGGTCTAAAATGTTTGCTCAAATCCCGTATCTCATTCTTCTCAGCGTCGTCTTCTCAACGGGACCAGAAACCGTTCTCGATGATTTTCATTACGCGACATCCTCGGAACTCAGAAAGTCGTGGACCGAACTTAAGGGCACACTCCCACTCGCCATGCAGCGGTCGGACGGAAAAAACGTGTTACTACTCTCGGCTCCGTTTTCATCCAATCCCGAGATCATCCGTGCCGGCCTCGATAAGCAGACGCACCTCGACCTCACCACTCCGGGCACCTTCACACTCGATGTCAAACCGGATTCCCCCAACAGTAATCATCAGGTCAGCCTGTATTTTAAAAGTGGTCCCGGCTGGTATTCCACATCCGCCCGCGTCAAAGGCCACGATTGGCACACACTCCGTTTCCCTAAAAGTGATTTCCGTGCAGAAGACAAACCGGCTGGCTGGGACAAAATCGAAACCATTCGACTCGTGGTCTGGCGCGAATCCGATTCGGAACCCGATGCCCGCTTCCAGGTGCGCGACCTGAAAGCGGCGACAAATGAAATTGTGATTGTAGTACCTGATCTCGAATTACAAAAAAAAGAGGCCACCACGTTCTCAGCCGCCGATCGCATCGAAAACTTTCTACAAACCGCAGGCATCCCCTGCGACCGTATCAGTGAGCCGGAACTGACAACCCAGTCTCTCGGCAAGCGATCTGTCGCCATTCTTCCGTTCAATCCCAACATCTCAAGCAAAGCGTGCGGCACTCTCAATCAATTCATGGAGCGGGGAGGCAAGGTCTTTCTCAATTTCAATATTCCATCCGCGCTTGAGAAAAACCTGGGTATCAAAAAAGGGAACTATTTCAAGCCAGACGCATCCGGAGCCCTCTCGGCCATTCGACTCAAAGACACAAAAATCCAGGGACTCCCCGCTGAAGTCAAACAGGCATCCTGGAATCTGGTTACTGGGATTCCTGCAGGTCACGGCGCCCGTGTCGTCGGCGTCTGGGTTGACGAAACAGGGAAACCAGCCCGAAAACCTGCGCTCATCGTCAGCAACCGCGGTGCATACTTCAGCCATCTGATTCTGGGGGATGATCCCGCCAACAAGCAGGCACTACTCACCGCTATCATGGGCCACTTCCAGCCGAAACTCTGGGATTCCATCGCTGCCGCCACAATTAAACAGGCCGATCAGGTCGGCCCGTTCCAGACTTTTGCCGATTTAAGGCGTCACATCATCACAACGGTCACGCCGCAATCCAGCCGCGATTTAGCAGCCCGCGATCTCGACAAAACGACGGCATCTCTGGAGCATGCCAAACGCCTGCTTGAGCAGAATCAGGCCTTTCAGTCGATTCCCTTCGCCCGCAAATGCCGCGAGAAGCGGGTTAAAATCTATCTGCTCACACGCGCCAGCCCTCCCCGCGAAGCCCGCGCGGTCTGGGATCATTCTCCCACAGGCCCCTACCCCGGCGACTGGAATCGAACCTGCAAAGAACTGTCTGAGGCCGGCTTTAACATGATTATCCCTAACATGCTCTGGGGAGGTCTTGCACACTATCCCAGCGATGTACTGCCGCGCAGTCAGACGTATGAAAAATATGGCGATCAAATCGAACAATGTCTCAAAGCCGCCCATCAACATGGACTGGAAGTCCATGTCTGGAAAGTCAATCACAATCTGTCGACGGCCCCCATCTCATTCGTCAGAAAAATGCGCAAGGCTGGCCGCACCCAGGTCAGCGTCAAAGGAGAACCGTCCGACTGGCTCAATCCGGCCCATCCAGAAAACTTTCAACTCGAAGTCGACAGTATGCTGGAAGTCGTCAGGAAATATCCCGTCGATGGTATTCACTTTGACTACATCCGCTACCCCAATGATCGGCACTGCTATAGCGATTATAGTCGTACAAAATTCGAAGCCGATACCGGCATCAAAGTTCAGAACTGGCCAGACGATTGCTACGACAGCAAACTGAAAAGCCAATACCGTGACTGGCGCGCTGCCCAGATTACTCGACTCGTCGAAACGGTACAGCGCGAAGCCCGTAAGATCCGTCCGGGTATTAAAATTTCGGCAGCTGTCTTCCGCGAATATCCCGACTGTCGAGAGTGGGTCGCACAGGATTGGCCGCTCTGGGCGCAGCGCGGTTACCTCGATTTCATCTGCCCCATGGATTACACCGACAACGACACTCAGTTTCGCATCTGGATCGAAGACCAGCAGAAGCATCTCGCCGGTCGCATTCCCATCTATCCCGGTATCGGCGCACTCTCTACAGAAGCGTCTTTAAGCAGTGACCGCGTTCTGGGACAGATTGACGTCACCCGCAAACTCAACACAGGAGGTTTCACAATCTTCAGCCTCAACCCGCAAACCCTATCCAGCATCGTCCCTGATTTCAAACGCAGCGCCGGCAAAGTCAAAGCCGTTCCTACGCATCGACAAAGAAAATAAGTTCAACCTTGTCAGTGGATCGGCGCCAGCCGCCGGTTTTGTGTGTTCCGTCCTGCAACAGATACCGGTTACTAGCGCCATTCCGCTCACAAAAAAAGGCAGACCGGAAAATCACTTCCGATCTGCCTGCGTTCATCTTTGTACTCCCATTCAATCCTCTGCACGGCTTCCGTCACCGCACATTTTCACCACCTTCGGATTGAATCGAGCGACAATATCCACCAAATCCTGCTGTTCTGCCATGACTTCCATGATGTTTTTATACACGCCCGGCACTTCATCAGCGCCGGCGGAAATCACGGTAATCCCGCGTTTTGCCAGATCATTGCGAACTGCTTTCCAGCGATATTTATCCTTCGCTTTGTTACGAGACATACAACGCCCCGCACCATGCGATGCCGAATTCAAGCTGGCTGGATTTCCTTTTCCACGCACCACAAATGCCGGATCCGCCATTGAACCGGGAATCACACCCAGTTCGCCAGCCGCCGCAGGAGTCGCCCCCTTGCGATGTACGAAAACTTCCTTACCATCATGCTCTTCTTTCCAGGCAAAGTTATGATGATTTTCCACACCGGAAATCACCTTGCTTCCCAGAATTTCTGAAACATTCTGATGAATCACTGCATGGTTCGCAGCCGCATATTCACCCATCAGATTCATCGCCGCCCAGTATTCCTGGCCCGCTTCCGAATCCATTTCCAACCAGGCCAGTCGCCCCAGCTTATGATGGCGTTTATGCAATCGCGCCTGTGCAATTGAAGAGTATGTACTGCAAACCGCAGCACCAGCGCCCCGGCTACCACTATGGCTCAGCAGCGCCACGTATTCGCCCGCTTCCAGTCCCAACTCGGCATCGGCTTCTGTGAAAGTCAATACACCGAACTCGACAAAGTGGTTACCGGAACCGGAAGACCCCAGCTGCTTCCAGGCACGGTCTTTCTTTTCGCGTGTCACTTTTGAAACCGTCCAGTCCTGATCCATCACACCATGATACTGTCGCTTTTCATGTGCAGCACCCACGCCAAATACGGTTCCCCGATTCAGTGCATCCACGAACTGATGTGGTTTCTGATCTAGTGCGTCAACGGAAATATCCAGCACCGATAACTTCATACGGCACGCAATGTCCACACCAACCGCATACGGAATCACTGCATCTTCCAACGCCAGAACTCCGCCGATCGGTAGACCATAACCCAGATGCGCATCAGGCATCAATGCGGCACCCCGTGCTGACGGAACATGGCACGCCAAATCCATCTGCGAGAACGCACCTTCATCGATCCCCTCTTTACCCCAAACCTGGTAATCGATCGGCTCAAACACTTCTTCACGATTATCTTCAATCAGCTCCAGAGCCAACTGCCGAAAGGACAGGTCTTCCAGAAACGCTTCCGGCTGTGCGACCACAGCCTGAACCAGTTCCTTCAACGCTTTACCACGTACCTTCCCTGCACCGGAACCTTTTCCGTTTCCGTTTTCTTCGGCAACTTTTTTCTGAATCGCTGTCTTCGCGGTCTTCAAACAGTATTCTGGAACACCGATTTTCAGCAACTGTCGAGAGTTCATCTCTCTTCTCCTTAGTAATCAACTTTTATCATATCACGATTCGTTCCCAGTGGACACAGGCAAACTCGGCAGGTTCCCTTTTCGAATATTAATCCAAAACAAAACCAAAGCAAATTCGTCTTATGATTCCCACTATCGTCATGACTCCATCTCCCGCTTCTCCCGAGACGACTCATTTCCGTCCAACAAATACCATCTCTCCAACGTAAAATTTACAAACGTGCTTACTCATCAGTCGACAAAAAAACGTCCCTCATAGAAAGACCAGAGGTATGCCAGAACCGCCCTGAGATTGAGCATGACGCATCAGATCAGCGTAACTCCAGACCTGACCGAAACATTTGATTCACAACAAGATACGTCAAATTCTAATTATCGACGTCTTGCAAAGGCTTTTCGCTGTGATTAGAATGAGAGAATGAACCTGAATTCAGGAATTTCAGCTTTGCTCCTCCATTCCTGAATACACTACCATCCCGCCTGCTGAGTCATGTGGCTCAGCTACCGCCGCTGCAAACTATTTGGCTTGTCGGTCGGACAGGTATCACCAGAGATTCATTGACAAGTTGATCCAACAACGCCACCACTCCCGGCGACAGGCCATCAACTTGAAAATTACTACCCAGAAGGTGAATGTCATGCTTCTTGTGTGTTTGAGCAAACGCTGTTTCCCTGCTCTGCTGCTAACGTTGCTCTGCTGCTCACTAAATTCGGTGCAGGCACAGAATTCCGAAAAAGTCTCTCCTACGAAAATCCGTTCAATTCTTTCGGAAAACTGTTTTCAATGCCACGGACCGGATGTCAAAAAACGGGCCGCCGACCTCCGCTTTGATACCAGAGAAGGCGCCTTTGCCGACCTGGACGGGCACAAAGCCATCGTTCCCGGCAACATCGAACAAAGCGAACTCATTACCCGCATCACCACCGCCGATGCCGACCTCATCATGCCGCCGGCAGACAGTGGCAAAAAACTGACCGCCGAAGAAACAGCTCTGCTCAAACGCTGGATTCAGGAAGGCGCGGAATGGCAGGACCACTGGTCCTTTGTGACACCGAAAAAAGTCCCCGCGCCCGCCATCAAACAAAAAAACGGGGTCCGAAGCCCCATTGATCAATTCATTCTGTCGCGACTGGAAAAAGAAGGACTCAAGCCGTCTCCCGAAGCAGATCGACGTACTCTGATCCGCCGCGTCACTTTCGACCTGACCGGCTTGCCTCCCCAACCCGCACACGTCGAAGCATTCGTGAACGACAAAGCTCCCAACGCCTATGAAAAAGTCATCGATCGTCTGCTGGAATCTCCCCAGTACGGCGAGCATATGGCCCGCTACTGGCTGGACGTCGCCCGCTATGGAGACACCCACGGTCTGCACCTGGACAACTTTCGTGAAATGTGGCCTTACCGGGACTGGGTCATCAAGGCCTTCAATACCAACCTGCCTTACGATCAATTCGTCATCCAACAACTAGCCGGTGATTTACTGCCTGATGCCACTATGGATCAACAGATCGCCACCGGCTTTAATCGTTGTCACGTCACCACCAACGAAGGAGGCTCCATCGCGGAAGAAGTCTATGTCCGCAATGTCATCGACCGCGTCGAAACCACCGGTCAGGCCTTCATGGGTTTAACCCTGGGCTGTGCCGTCTGCCACGATCATAAGTTCGATCCGTTCACAAAAACCGAGTTTTATCAGCTGTTTGCCTTCTTCAATAATCTGGATGGCCCGGCGATGGACGGCAACATTAAAGACTCGCCCCCTTCGTTAAGAGTCCCCAACGCCGCACAGTCCAAACAACTCAAAGCATTCAAAGAGCAACTAGTCGCATTGGAACAACAGGGAAACAAGCGAATCAAAGCCAACGAGCCGGCGTTTCAATCCTGGTTACAGTGGAAACAGCAAATCCAGAAAACCGGCAGCGATCCAAACCTTTCGATCCCTCAGCCTGGCGGAGTGCTCGCTGCATTCAACCTGGACGAAAAAGAAGGTACCACGGGCGCAGATCAGACCAATCCGAAAAACAAAGCCACCGTCAAAGGCAAACCAGCCTGGACCGCAGGGAAATTCGGCAACGGATTCCAGTTCACTGCTGGAAATCATCTGGATCTTGGAAAGACCGGACAATTCGCCAAAGCGACTCCATTCAGCTTTGCGATCTGGGTCAAAACAAACGGCAAAACTTCGGGGCCGATTGTTTCGAGCTTAAATCCCAATTCGCGGGAACGCGGCTACGATCTGCAAATTACAAACCGCAGCCTCAGCGTACGACTCATCGATCGCTGGCCCGGATATGCGATTCAGGTCCAGACCAAAAACAATGAAATCACGCCCAACCAGTGGCACCACATCTGTGTGACGTACGATGGTTCCGCCAAAGCACATGGCGTCGCCGTTTATATAGATGGAAAATCATCTGAGCTGACGATCTCGTCAGACTCGTTTAAGAACACAACATCGCTGAATTCCGCCACACTGCTTCTGGGACATTCCAGTACGAAAGCCCATTTGAAAAATGGATTCGTCGACGAATTCCGGATCTTCGATCATGAGCTCTCCGAGACTGAAGTCAATCAGGTATTCTTTGACAAACAGATTACTCCGGTCCTGCAATTGGCGGCTGATAAACGTACGCCACAACAGACCGACTTATTACGACAATATTATTTGAATCAGTTCGATTCGGAATACCGAAAGGTGCTCGCCCAAAAAGTCCAGGTCAAAGCCCAAGAAGAGAAATTGACGCAGTCTCTGCCCACCACACTTGTCTTCCGTGAACGAAAAGGTATTAAGGATGCCTTTGACTTGAAGCGAGGACAATACGATCAGAAAGGGGAGAAAGTCACCCGAAAGACTCCGTCGCAATTTCCCCAGATGGCAGCCGAGTGGCCCGTCAATCGTCTGGGTCTGGCCAAATGGCTGGTGGCCCCCAATCATCCGCTGACCTCACGTGTTGCTGTGAACCGCTACTGGCAGCAGTTGTTTGGCATCGGCATTGTGGAAACCAGCGAAGACTTCGGCAACCAGGGTGCGGCTCCCAGTCATCCCGAATTGCTCGACTGGTTAGCCGTCGATTTTCAGGAACACCACTGGGATGTCAAACGCTTCATGAAACAACTGCTGATGTCTGCCACCTATCGACAGAGCTCCAATGTGACTCCCGAACTATATAAAAAAGATCCGAAGAACCGACTGCTGGCACGAGGCCCCCGGTTCCGGCTCGATGCAGAAATGCTCCGCGATCAGGCATTGGCTGTCAGTGGCTTGCTCGTCCCCAAAGTCGGTGGCCCCAGTGTCAAACCTCCGCAGCCGGATGGACTCTGGCATGCTGTCGGGTATTCCGGCTCGAATACGGTTCGCTTCAAACAAGACAAAGGGCCCGACAAAGTCTTCCGTCGCGGGCTATATACCTTCTGGAAACGGACCGCACCGCCACCAGAAATGTCGACATTTGATGCGCCCAGCCGGGAAGCCTGCACCATGCGACGAGAGCGGACCAATACGCCACTTCAGGCATTGTTATTGTTAAATGATCCTCAATATCTGGAAGCAGCCCGGGCCTTCGGCCAGCGAATGATGAAAGAAGGAGGCAAGACTCCCGAAGAACGAATTCGCTTCGCCTACAAGCTGGCCACCTCCAAACCGATTTCCTCAGAAGACCTGAAACTCACCTTAACTACATACCAGGATATGCTGATGCACTATCAGTCTGATCCCAAAGCGGCGACCGAATTGCTGGCCGTTGGTGAATCCAAACCGGATGCCACTTTGAATCCACAGGAACTGGCTGCCTGGACGATGATTGGTAACCTCATCCTCAACCTGGACGAAGTACTCACCAAAGACTGATCTCATAGAGAACTGTTTTCAACAAATCAACGAGGACTGCAAAAGTCCAACACAGCATAAATAAAAAGTAAGGTACTGATATGAATCCCATTCAGGAACATCTCTCGCAAATCACCCGACGCCACTTTTTCAAGACCGGCGGATTAGGATTGGGTACCGCTGCACTCGCCTCACTGGAATCACAATACAATCAGGCTCAGGCTGCACCCGCGGAAATGAAAGCGACCGGCGGATTGCCGGGAGTCCCGCACTTTGCCCCCAAAGCAAAACGCGCCATCTATCTGTTTATGGCAGGCTCTCCTTCCCAGCTGGATACATTCGACTATAAGCCGTCTCTCGATAAACTGTTCGATAAAGATCTGCCGGAAGAAGTTCGCAAAGGCCAGCGTTTGACCACAATGACGTCCGGTCAGTCTCGCTTCCCTCTAGCACCGTCCAAATTCAAATTCACTAAACATGATAACGGCGGCGAAGGGGCCTGGATCAGCGAGCTTCTGCCACACACGGCCGGAATCGTCAAAGACATCTCGATTGTCCGCTCAATCTGGACTGAAGCCATCAATCATGACCCCGCGATTACCTACATCTGTACCGGAAACCAGCTCCCCGGTCGTCCCAGCCTGGGCTCCTGGCTGAGTTATGGCCTGGGCTCCATGAACGAAAATCTTCCTTCATTCGTTGTTTTAACTTCAACCTGGTCTGGTCGGCAGCAGGCGCAGGCACTTTATAACCGCCTGTGGGGCAGCGGATTCCTGGCCAGTAAATATTCCGGCGTCTCGCTCCGATCGAAAGGCGATCCGGTTCTGTTTCTCTCCAACCCTCCCGGCGTTTCTGCAAAACTGCGACGACGCATGCTGGATACGCTGGCAGAAATGAACCAGAACGAATTCAACGCTATCGGCGATCCTGAAATTCAAACACGGATTTCGCAATATGAAATGGCATTCCGCATGCAGACGTCAGTTCCCGAATTAACCGACATCTCCAAAGAAACCAAAGCCACACTCGACATGTATGGCCCCGATGTGCATAAGCCGGGAACCTTCGCGTATCACTGTCTGCTGGCTCGTCGCATGGCAGAACGCGGAGTGCGATTCTCGCAAATCTTCCACCGCGGCTGGGATCAACACGCCAACATCGCCGGCGATTTACCCAAGCAATGTAAAGACATCGACCAGCCCGCTGCCGCTTTGGTCAAAGACCTGAAGCAACGTGGCATGCTGGATGACACACTGGTCATCTGGGGCGGAGAGTTCGGCCGCACCGTTTACTGCCAGGGAAAACTGACGCGTGAAAATTACGGACGCGACCATCACCCGCGCTGCTTCAGCATTTGGATGTCAGGCGGCGGCATCAAACCCGGACTCGTACATGGCACCACCGACGATTTCAGTTACAACATTGTTGACAAACCCGTGCATATCCACGAATTCAACGCCACCATCCTGAAGTGTCTGGGAATTGATCACAAAAAACTCAGCTACAAATTCCAGGGACTCGATCAACGCCTGACCGGCGTCGAAGATCATCACCCCGTCGAGGAAATTCTCGCGTAAACGCAAAGAAAATGCTACTCGTAAGTGAGCGGAATGGCGCTAGCCACCGGTTTTGTGACAGCAATCTTGACATAGAAACCGCCGACCCGCTCACTAAAATATCAGCATTCAACTCGTCACTCTTTCCCGGCAGTCTGCTTTTGCAGTTTCAACATCTGCTCTGCGTAACGTTTGCCGAATTCTTTTTCCGCTGCCGCGTTGAAGTGAACCTGATCACTTTTTGCCTTCAGCCCTTTGGATGACGCCACCCCGGTCCCAGGTACCGACTTCGCAATCCCGTGCAATGCCTCGTTCACTGTACTTGCTCCGGGACGCGTGAAAAATTCTCCCAGCTCGCCCATCACAAACGGCATATCGGGCTCGTTCAAATCGGTTCGCAAATCGACAATCATGCCGGACAACCGTTTCTGATAGCTGTTATACAATTCCGGATTGGAAGAGTCACCTTCCCCCTGGTGCCAGATCGCCCCTTTAATCACGCCTTTCTTCTGGTTCTTTTTCGCCCATTTCACAGCACGCTCATACAAATCTCCTCCCTTAACCCAGCGGCTGAGTGGCGTGCCCCCGACTGCTGCCGGGATCAATCCAATCGTGACATCCGGGGAGACGTCCGCAATTGCAGGACCAAACCCCGACCCTGGCCCCACGCCGGCAATCTTTGGCTTGTCAAAATGCAGCGGGTCGGTCGCGGGAACCCAGTTCCCTTTTTTATCCAGCTTCAAAACTCGGGGATGCGGCTTATTCGCAGCGGGATCAACAACACCGCGCCCTGCCATATTCGACTGCCCGATAAGCAGATAGATATGAAAGTTTTCTTTCTCCGGCAGTTTCGTTGTTTTTTTGTCCGCATGAGCAGAACTCGAAACAGCAAACAACCCCATGAACAGGGCCACACTCAGAATCAATTTAATTTTCATTTTTTAATATTCCAACAGGAAATGAAGAGACATTTTGATCAGACTTTAATTTACTATAGAGGATCACATGATTCGACATCAAACAATCGGTTTCATTATTTTTTGCAGGAATATCAACAACATGAATTCAATCTCCCGGCAAGCACTTATACTTTTCTCTTTAATTGGTCTTCTAGGACAGTCATTTGGAACAACTGTCGAGGCAGCTGATAAAAAACGTTCCAACAAAGGCAAAGCCTGGAAACGACTCAAAGGCGCGGACTTTGAAGTTTATAAAACGACAGATCAAGGCGATCTGCATCTTAACATTTTTAAACCCAAAGACTGGAAAGCCGGAGATTCCCGCCCTGCCATCGTTTTCTTCTTTGGTGGTGGCTGGACCGGCGGTAGCCCCAGCCAGTTTGAACCGCACTGCAAACATCTGGCATCCAAAGGCATGGTCGCCTGCGCTGCCGAATATCGCATCAAATCCAAACACAAGACCACCCCGTTCGAATGTGTCGCCGACGGGAAATCAGCCGTCCGCTGGATTCGCCAGCACGCGGCCGAACTGGGCATTGATCCCAACCGTATCGTGGCAGGCGGCGGATCGGCGGGAGGTCACGTTGCTGCCTGCACTGGTACCGTTGTCGGCTTTGAAGAACGAAACGAAAACAAAGAAATCTCCTCCGCCCCCAATGCAATGGCGCTCTTTAATCCGGTCGTCGATACCACCGAAACCGGCTGGAAAGGGGGACCAAGACAACTCGGCGAACGTTGTAAAGAGATTTCCCCCATCCATTTCATCCGCAAGGACCTACCTCCCACCATCATTTTTCACGGCACGGCTGACACCACCGTACTCTTTGAAAATGTGGAACGGTTTACCAGGCAGATGAAAGAAAACGGGAATCGCTGTGAACTCTTCGCGTATAAAGATCAGGGACACGGCTTTTTCAATCTGAGTAAAAACAAAGTGAACTACGACTCCACGATCGAAAAGCTGGACGCGTTCCTGACTTCCCTGGGATATCTGAATCAGAAATAGCAACATACTGAAGCCCCCACCTCAAATCACACGCCGCAATCAGACAAAAGGAATCGAAACCATGACCGGTCTCTCATCCCGGAAGATTCTCTCATGTACCTGCCTGAGAATCTCAGCACTGCTGATCTGTCTGTCAGTTTCTATTTCGTCTGCAATCCAGGCGGCAGAGATTCAGACTCCCCGTTCGCTTGATGACCGCCTGACAATCGAACTGTTTGCTTCCGAGCCCGATATCGTGACCGTCACCGGCCTGACCGTCGATCAACAAGACCGGGTTTATGTCGTGGAAAGCCACACTCACTTTCGCCCGGAAAATTACAAAGGCCCGAAAACAGACCGGATTCGTCTGCTGCAAGACACCACCGGCGACGGTCGTGCTGACCGCATTCAGACCTTCTACGAAGGTTCCACCGAAACCATGAATGTCGCCGCTCACCCCGATGGCTGGATTTATGTCGCCACCCGCAGCACCATCTTTCGACTACGAGATAAAGACAACGATGGCAAAGCCGATCTCCGCCAAAACCTGGTTCAGCTGGAAACCACAGCCACCTATCCCCATAACGGCTTCTCCGGCTTCGCCTTTGATTTCTTCAACAATATCTATTTCAGTATGGGAGAAAATGAAGGCGTCGATGCCGAGCTGGTTGGCGATTTCGGAAACATCTATTTCACACTCGGCCAAAACTACGGCGACGATGCAACTCTCATCGGTAAAGGAAATGTACGCATCCCTGCACTTCGCGGCGAAGGGGGCATCTTTTGCTGCCGTACGAATGGCAGCCAGCTTGAGCGCATCGCCACCGGTTTCTGGAATCCATTCCACCTCTGCTTTGATACCAACGGCCGCATGTTTGTCGGCGACAATGATCCCGGCAACCGTCCTCCCTGTCGCCTGCTCACCATCGTCGAAGGCGGCGACTATGGATATCGTCGTCGCACACTCGAACCCTTCATCGCCGTCAACGCAGAAACACCGGGCACGCTCCCTATGACCTCGTCGACAGGCGAATCGCCGACCGGTTTAATTATTTATGAATCAGACCAGCTTCCCGCCGACTATCGTGGTGATCTACTGGTTGCCAGTTGGGGAGAGCACCGCATCGACCGTTACCACCTGACTCCCGACTGTGCCTCATTCAAAACCACCACACAGCCCGTCATTGCCGGTAAAGAACATTTTCGCCCCGCAGGCATCGCCGTTGGCCCGGACGGCAGCCTGTATGTCGGTGACTGGGCGGACCGTTCCTACCCACTACATGGAAAAGGCCGCGTCTGGAAAATTCGCGCCGTGAATCGGCGGCAAACTTCTTCAAACGTTTCTCTCACATCCAAAGACTGGCAGAAACGCGATGCGGCTGCTCGCAAGTTACTGGCACAGGGAGATACAGGAATTACAAAACTGAAAGCGGCCCTTAAGAATTCTGACCCGCGGGTCAGAGCCGTCGCCTTGAATGCCTTGGTCAGTGCGAAAAAGATGACGCCAGATCTGGTTACTTTAGTTCTGAAAGACAAACAGTCCGGACTCCGCGAACAGGCCGTGACCAGTCTCCCCGCCAAACTGGTTGATTTCCAGGAAGTCGCCGCCCACGATGATTCTCCTGCCGTCCAGGCGGCCGCACTACGACGCATCACAGACAAATCAGCCTTGCCACTCTTATTCGAACGTCTGAAAAGCACAGATCTGTTCATGCAGCAGGCGGCACGACAGGGACTCAGAAATACATTCACCGACGCGGAATTGCAGCAGACCTTTTCAAACAGTGAACCCTCCGTCCGACTGGCCGTAATTCTGCTGTTAAAAGAAAGCACATCACCGCCGGCGCTACCGCTATTAAAACAGGCCTTAAAAGATGAAAATCCCCAGGTGCGGTTTGTCGCCGTCGAATGGATTGGCCGCGATCAACTCAAAGCATTTCGCGAAACACTGATTTCGGATCTCGCCAGGAATGCCACCACGCCCGAACTGTTGAAAGCCTATCTGGCATCCATCGCTCAATTAGATGGGGTCATGAAAGACTGGACGCGAGGTACTACGGGTGACTGGTGGGTCGCCAAATCCAACGCCCAGCAGCAAGCCGCTCGTTTACTCGATCTGCCTGAGACATCACTGGAAGTACTGAGACAGATTCTGTTGTTTCTCCCCGCGAAACATCCAGCCTTGAACGAAAACAAACTGACCGAACTTTTAAAGTCAACTGATCCCGGACTCCAGACGGAAGCCGTTCGTACCTTACGTGAACTCAAAACCAAATCGGTTCGCGAGAAACTGCTGCAACTGGCCTTGAATGCAAACGCCGATCCCAATCTACGCGCAGAAGCCGTCATCAACCTTGATTCTTCTCGGCTGGAAAATATCGCTCCTCTCATACAACTGGCACAAGACAAAAACGCAACCGTCAACAGAGAAGCGCTACGCACATTAACCGGAGCTTCTCTGAAAGAATCGCAACAGAGCAGACTAAAACAAATGGCGACCGCAAAGGTTGAGAAAGCGGCGCTCATTGAGAGAGTTTTGACGCAACAGGTCACTCAGAAAAAGCCGTCAAAGGATCAATTATCCGAGTGGATGCACGCGTTAGCAGGCCCCGCCGATCCCCTGGCAGGCCAGCGGCTCTTCTTCCATCCGCAAGGTCCCGGCTGTTTTCGCTGCCACCAGATTGACGGCAGAGGCCAGCAGGTCGGCCCCGGTTTACTTCGCACTAACGGCCGGATCGCGCTCAACCGCGAACAACTGGTGGAAGCCATCATCAATCCCAGCAAGGACATTGATCCCGGCTTTCTACCGCTGACAATCGTGACCATCGATGGCAAGACCGCGTCCGGCATTTACCATAAACACAATAACAAAGAACGTTCGATCTATGACTCGAACGGCAAAATCATCTCATTTAAAATCAGTGACATTGAAGAAATGATTCCGTCCAAAACGTCGATCATGCCCAACGGTCTGATTGATCGGATGACGCTACAGGAATTCCGTGACCTGATCGCCTACCTGTTGCCCGAACCCAAACAAAAAAAGAGTCCGACTGATGCCAACCGGTAAGCTTAGCGCACCGCGCCGCCATTCACGTTGATCACCTGCCCGGTAATATAAGCGGCTTCACGGCTGCAGAGAAAACGCGCCATCTTGGCGATGTCTTCGGGTTTCCCCCAGCATTTCATGGGGGTTTCCTGCCTGACCCGTTCCTGCCAGACCTCGCTGGCCGTCTCCCCCCAGGCGGTCTGAATCCAGCCGGGGGCAATGCAATTCACGCGCACGTCCGGCGCCAGCGAAACCGCCAGCGAACGGCTGAAGCCCATAATCGCATTCTTGCTCGCCGCAAACAATTCGCCGCTATCCCCTTCCATCCCCCGATCCGATTGATCCCAACCGATATTCAAAAGGCAGCCAGTCCCCTGTTGCTGCATCCGTAAACCGACTTCGCGTGACAACAGCACCGTTCCCCGCACATCAACCTCGAACAGTTTTTCCAACTTATGATCGTAGTCCAGCTTCGACTCGGCACCTGTTAATAAATCAACGCCCGCATTGTTAATCCACAGATCCAATGCCCCCCATTCTCCAAACGCCTGATCGATGAACGCAGAATAGTTTTCTCGATGCGCCAGATCTGCAGAAAGGGCGGCCGACTTTCTGCCGCGCTGCTGAATTTGTTCCACCACTTCCTGCGCTGCGTCTTTGGAATTCCGATAATGAATCAAAACATCAGCGCCCGCGTCGGCCAGCTCCAAAGCAATCGCTTTGCCAATTCCGGTAGAAGAACCGGTCACTAAAGCCTTCATGCCGGAAAGATCACAGAACGAAGATACAGACACTACATAACTCCAATATTAAAAGAGACTTAAGAAAACGATCCACAAGCTATTTTCTGAATAATTAGATAAACTGGATAAATACTAGTTGACGAGTGGGCAGAGCACTACCATAATTGCCAACGAATTGAGGGAGCGTTCTTTGTTTTGTTTTTAGAAAGTGAAGCGTCTCCCCAACCTCACATCTTTCGCCTGTCTGGCAAACAATACAAGTAGTTGAGTAGGTACTTCAGCTTAGATCTGCGCGCCAAGTATTACAGGCGATTTTGGGCCACAATGTAGTAAAAGGTTGGTACGGCCAACGGTTGGCTGCTTGTTTTTTGTAACTCCTTCCCCCCACGGATATCGTGTGCGGAACGTACTTAATTATGCCCCACAAGCCGCTCGCTGAATATATGCGACGGTTTAAAAAGAGCTTTTTTGCATGAATTTAAAAAAGGAACCTAGTAATATGGCCACAAATCTTGTGGATCCGCCCCAAGAGCGATCGACTCAGCGATTCCCAACGCTGCCAGATCATCTTGAAAAGAACTTAGTTAAAGTATTTAAGTTGCTGTCTGACGAGACACGACTTCGAATTATGCTCTACCTGGCCCAGGAAGAAGAATTATTCGTAACTGCTTTATGCGAAAGGCTGAATCAGAGTCAACCCGCTGTCAGCCACCACTTGGCATTACTGCGAGATGCCGGTCTGATTGAAGCACGTCGTGACGGAAAACACAATTTCTACTCGATTTGCCGTGAACATTTTCACTCGATCATGGCAGAATTGTTCAATAGTTTTAACGATCCCGATGAGAATATCATCCGCATTGACAATTTTGTACTGACACAAGATGTGAGCTAATCTCCCCAGGGGATCAAACTCAGAAAAATCCTATCGAAGAGGCCGGCGGACTACTGCCGGTCTCTTTTTATTTGCGCCGATCTTTGATAGAACATATCAGATTTAACCAAATTTATTCCCATGTCCTGAGATCAGTGTAGATAATGCAGAAAACAGCGAAGTTAGCCCTTGCCGATGGTAGTGTGTTCACAGGGACGGCTTTTGGTGCGGATGGAGAAGTCCACGGTGAAGTTGTGTTCAACACGAGCATGACCGGATACCAGGAAATCCTGACTGACCCCTCTTACTGCGGTCAAATCGTCACCATGACCTATCCGCAAATCGGCAACTACGGAATCGTACCGGAAGACGTCGAATCGTCGGGAATCGCTTTACAAGGCTTCATCATCCGTGAGCTTTGTGAAATCCCCAGCAATTATCGCGCGACACAAACTCTGGATGAATATCTCAAAGCAGCTGGCGTGATCGGCCTGCAAGGCATCGATACCCGCGCACTGGTCCGGAAAATCCGCACTGTTGGCGCCATGACTGGAGTTCTCTCGACTGTCGATCTTGACGATGAATCCCTGGTGAAAAAAGCACAAAGCAGCCCGCAACTGGTCGGGCAAGACCTGGTCAGTCAGGTCATTCCCCAATCGGCGTGCGAATGGGAAGAAGGCCTGTCCGAACTCGCACAAAGTAGTTCCACGCACTCATTCGCCGGAAACACCATCGACACCCTGAAGGAGAATGAAGGCAATACCGGCTGTGACTATCACATTGTGGCCATTGATTACGGTATGAAATGGAATATCGCCCGACACCTCAAACAACTGGGATGCAAAGTCACGATCCTTCCCGGCAACTGTACCGCACAGGATGTCTTGGACTTGAATCCGGATGGCGTCTTCCTGTCAAACGGCCCCGGCGATCCGGAACCATTGACCTACGCCATCGAAACCATTCGTGGCCTTTTGGGAAAAGTTCCTATCTTCGGAATCTGCCTGGGACATCAGTTACTCGGTCTGGCCTGCGGCTGCAAAACATTCAAACTCAAATTCGGACATCGCGGTGCCAATCAGCCTGTTGTCAATCAAGACACCGGACAGGTTGAAATCACCTCACAGAACCATGGGTTTGCCATCGATCCTGATTCTATGCCTGACGAGGTCGAAGTCACTCACATTAACATGAACGACAATACGGTCGCAGGCTTGAGGCATAAAACTTATCCCGCGTTCAGCGTACAATATCACCCCGAAGCGTCAGCGGGCCCGCATGACAGCCATTACCTGTTTCAACAGTTCTTTGAGAGCATTAAACAGGCACAAGTTTCATCCTGAATGCCTTACCCAGGCAAGCAGTTCAGGCTTGAAATAAGCGACGATTTTCATTCCAATTCACTCTGACGTGAATTTTCCGTAAAAGAAAATCTGCCTGCGGGTTAACACAGACATCCGAACAAACGCATTTAGACTGATCAGGGACAGAACTAATTCCCTCAAATCCTTACAGACAATTAATACGATAGAAAGAACTCCACATGGCACTCGAACAAACATTGATCCTGATTAAACCCGATGCGGTGCAGCGACGTCTGGCGGGCACCCTTTTATCCCGCTTTGAAAATAAAGGGTTGAAAATCGTCGGGCTCAAAATGCTGCAGGTCACCAAAGAATTAGCAGCCGAACATTATGCAGAACATGTGGAAAAACCATTCTACCCGCTGCTTGAAGAATTCATTACCGCAGGTCCCGTCGTCGCGCTTGTCGCAGAAGGCCCGGAAGCCATCTCTGTCGTGCGATCCATGATGGGTTCCACCAACGGTCGCGAATCCGCCCCCGGAACCATTCGTGGTGACTATGGAGTCAGCCGCCAGATGAATCTAGTTCACGGCAGTGACGGACCCGAAGCCGCTGCTCGCGAGATCCCCATCTACTTCAAGCCCGAAGAGCTGGTCAGCTACGAAAGCTCACTGGGTGACTGGGTTTGTGCCGACGACGAAAAGTAATCGCTAACGACCAAATTCGTAAACATAAAAAAGGGCAACCAGATTCACCGGTTGCCCTTTTCTCTTTGAGACTCATTCAGTCCACCAGATTTAATTAAGCGGCAGCTTCAATCGCCCGCTTGACCGCAGCCCCCATGTCGGCGGGGCTTTCTGCCACGACAACACCGGCTGCTTCCAGAGCGGCAATTTTCTCATCGGCGGTTCCACTTCCCCCGCTGATGATCGCCCCCGCGTGTCCCATCCGTTTTCCGGGAGGTGCCGTCTTACCGGCAATGAACCCGGCCACCGGTTTGGTGACATGTTCCTTGATGTATTCGGCTGCTTCAATTTCAGCCGTTCCACCGATTTCGCCAATCAGCATGATCGATTCCGTCGCAGGATCGTTCTCGAACAGTTCCAAAAGATCAATAAATGTGGTGCCGATAATCGGATCACCACCAATGCCCACAGCAGTTGTCTGGCCTAGACCGACATTACCCAACTGCCAGGCTGCTTCGTAGGTCAGCGTTCCACTCTTGCTGATCAGCCCTACGGAACCGGGCGTATGAATATAGCCGGGCATAATGCCGATTTTCGCAATGCCGGGAGTAATCACTCCAGGACAGTTCGGGCCAATCAGGCGGCTCTTTTTACCCTTGAGATACTCCATCACTCGCACCATGTCGGTGACAGGCACTCCTTCGGTGATGGCAATGATCAATTCAATACCGGCGTCCGCGGCTTCCATGATTGCTTCACCACAGAATGGCGGTGGCACAAAAATCAGACTTGTATTCGCGCCGGTTTTTTCGACCGCTTCTTCAACCGTGTTATATACCGGAAAGCCGTCGACTTCGGTTCCCCCTTTACCGGGAGTCACGCCGCCCAACAATGGCGTCCCATATTCACGGCACTGCTGGCTGTGAAACAGACCGGACTTACCGGTGATCCCCTGGCAAATGACGCGTGTCTTTTCAGTAACTAAAATACTCATAATCTGTCACCCTTGCGGGAAATGTGTGTTTTAAAAGATGGCTAAGATCGCTTTTTGCAAAACAACCACGTCAAATCATCGCGGCCCGCTGAGTTCACAGCAGGCCGCCGTCTGGTCCTAGGAACTTAAAGTGGCAACGACTTTCTGAGCAGCATCTGTTAAATCGGTCGCGGAAATAATATCCCGACCACTTTCAGAAAGCATCTTACGGGCCACTTCTACATTCGTACCTTCCAGACGAACCACCAGAGGCACAGTAAACCCAACCTTCTCGTAGGCTTCCAGTAACGCAGTCACAATTGTGTCGCACTTCATGATCCCGCCAAAGATATTCACCAGGACCGCTTTGACATTTTCGTCCGCCAGAATAATCCGAAACGCTTCGGTTACCTGATCGACATTCGCTCCGCCACCTACGTCCAGGAAGTTGGCAGGCTCTCCGCCATGATGCTTGATCAGGTCCATCGTACTCATTGCCAGGCCAGCACCGTTGACCAGACAGCCAATATTTCCATCCAGCTTAACGTAGCTTAAACCGGCATTGGCCGCAGCGACTTCGGCCGGGTCTTCTTCGGTCAGGTCGCGCAGTTCGTCAAACGGTTTATGACGGAACAGTGCGTTGTCATCAAAGGTCACTTTCGCATCCAAGGCAACCAAGTCACCTTCGCCGGTAATCACTAGCGGATTGATCTCGGTCATGCTGCAGTCGTTATCAACAAAGAATCGACTGAGCTGGCAGAAAAACTTCTCGGCACTGCGAACGGTTTTCCCTTCCATGCCCAGTTTGAATGCCAACTTACGGGCTTGAAAGCCGAGTAAGCCAGTGTGAATCGAAAAAGGCTCACTCAGAATTTTTTCCGGAGCTTCTTCGGCGACAACTTCGATTTCCATCCCCCCTTCAGTAGAGAGAATCATCACCGGGCCGCCTGCTTCGCGGTCAATCACACAACCCAGATACAGCTCTTTGGCAATATCCAGTCCCTGTTCGATGAACAGCGTATTAACCTGCTTTCCTTCTTCGCCTGTCTGGATCGTCACCAGAGTCGAACCCAGCATCCGTTCGGCGTTCTCGCGAACTTCCTCTGCAGAACGTGCCAGAACAACACCCGCTTGATCGGGGTGTTCTTTGAAACGACCTTTTCCGCGGCCTCCGGCGTGAATTTGGGATTTCACAACCACCAACGGACGGTCTAGTTTCTCAAATGCGGCCACCGCTTCATCGGCGGTTTTCGCTATGATTCCCTCAGGTACGGGAATCCCGACTTCGCGAAACAACTGTTTGGCCTGATATTCGTGAATTTTCATTGATTTTTCAGACTTTCTCCTGAAAATTTGCTACCGACTAGATTAACGGCGATTCAAAAAATGGCGAGCCACCATCTTGAACTCAGGCCATCATAACGGGTTCACGACGGCATATCCAGCAAGCCATCCTCGCCTTCGCCGTAAAATTTCTGCATAATGGAAATCCAATCGGCTTGCCCGATTCATTTGACTTTTGAGCCTTCAAAATCAAGGCAACCACTGACAGCGATCTACAAACATTCACAATAAAAAGGGAAATGCGATGCTCAAAGGAATTCCTCCGATACTCTCCCCCGATCTGATGAACACAATGATGAATATGGGGCACGGCGATGATATTGTACTCGCAGACGGAAACTTCCCCGCCGACTCACACGCCCAGCGGATCATCCGCCTTGACGGTCATGGTGTCCCTGAAATCTTAGATGCGATGCTGCAGTTCTTCCCGCTTGATACGTTCGTAGATCAGCCGGCCGGCTTAATGAACCCCGTCGACGAAAAAACGGCGGAGCCTCCCATCTGGAGCACCTACCAGCAACTCATTCAAAAGCATGACAGTCGGAAATTCGAACTGGAAAAAATTGAACGCTTCGAATTTTATGAACGGGCAAAACTGGCCTACGCCATCGTCGCCACCAGCGAAACGGCCCTGTATGCCAACCTGATTCTCAAGAAAGGGGTCGTTGTGGAATAGCTGTTAAGGCAGATCATTTTATTTTCTATAGCGATTCACACTTTACATCCCCTTACACAGGGTGCCACCTGTCGGCTTGCCCGACAGTGCAATTTCTATCTACCGACCAACTTCTGACATAGATGTATTTGAGTATTAAATCCTTTCCCAATGAAAAAAAGGTAGTAACCAATAGTCAGTTCTTCTATCTTTTAAACTCAATACGATTTCTGAATAGTATAAAATGCCTGAAATTCACCTAGCCCATAAAAGAAACTGAGATTTCTTCCAAGGCGAAAACCATGACTTCTCCTCGAAAACAAATCAAACATTTCCATGAACCGGGTGATTGTCATGAATTAACTTTTTCGTGTTATCAAAGAAAACCTCTACTGACGAACCCGATTTGGAACAAGCTGCTATGTCAATCAATTGATCAAGCTCTAGTACGTCACCATTTCCGCTTAATTGCCTTCGTTATAATGCCTGAGCATTTACATCTCTTCGTTTATCCGGAGAGCAACGAATGTAAGATTGATCGACTACTTGCAGCGATCAAACGCCCTTTTTCATACAGAATAAAAGAACTTCTAATTCAGAAGAACAACGACTTAGTCTTGGAACTGACATCAAAAAAGAATTCAGGGAAATCTGTATTTCACTTTTGGCAGAAAGGCCCCGGATACGATCGCAATTTGTCAACAAAACAAGCAGTCGAAAACGCGATCAATTATATCCACTTAAATCCTGTCAAACGTAAACTCTCGAACGACTCTAGTTCATGGAAATGGTCAAGTGCTCGTTGGTACGAGAGTGATGGTAAAGTCGTTGATCCAGATTTACCTCAAATACACGGTTTACCTTGGGAATTCTTTGAAGTCCAATAGCGAATACGTTTCAAGAAACTGAGCCGGGCACTGTCGGACAAGCCGACAGATGGCACCCAGACATTGCATAACGATCTTCTATGATCTCACAACAACCCTGTTATTGTAGAGAAGACCTGAAAAGCCTATTTCAACAAAATCGTCTGTTCACGGTCGGGGCCCACGGAAACGATCTCGACCGGTTTGCCGATGATCTCTTCGACTGCTTTGATATAGGCAATCGCGTTTTCCGGCAGGTCTTCCATCCGGCGAATCCCGGTAATATCTTCTTTCCAACCAGGAATACTTCGATAGACCGGCTTTGCCTGTTCCAGATCGAGAATATGGCTGGGGAAATCAGTGACCTGCGTACCATTCACATCATAGGCTTCACAGATCTTCAACTCGTCCAGCCCGCTTAAGACATCCAGCAACATCACGGCTATGCAGTCAACACCGCTGATGTTGGCTCCGTAGCGGGTTGCAACAGCATCGAACCAGCCACACCGCCTGGGACGGCCGGTCACGGTTCCGTATTCATTCCCCACATCGCGAATCCGCTGACCGATTTCATCATGCAGTTCGGTCACAAACGGCCCGCCGCCAACCCGGGTAGTATACGCTTTGACGACCCCGATCATCTTGTCGATATACCGTTCCGAGACACCACTTCCATTATGAATGCCACACCCCGAACTGTTGGATGAGGTCACATAAGGAAACGTACCATGGTCAATATCCAGCAGGCTTCCCTGTGCACCTTCGAACAGAATTTTACGTTTTTCGTCAACGGCCTTCAGCAGATAAGCACTCGTATCAACGACATGTGGTTTCAGCGTTTCAGCATAACCGGAATATTCTTCGTAGATCGCGTCAACAGACAATGGTTCTGACTCGGGATCCAATGATTGAAACATCTTGTTTTTATAAGGCACAATCTCTTCCAGACGGCTGCGAAAGAAATCGGGACGAACCAGATCGCCCATCCGGATCGCATGTGTCCGCCCCGCTTTATCGCGATAGCAGGTTCCTATTCCCCGCATGGTCGTCCCAATGGCTTTCTCTTTACGGCTGTTTTCAAAAATGACTTCTTCCTGCATATGATAAGGAAAAATCACATGCGCACGGTCACTGATCAAGAGCCGACTCGCTTCAATCGGGCCATTCTGCTCCACAATTGATGCCATCTCCTTTAGGAAGGCCTTGGGGTTGATCACCACTCCGCCGGTAATCACGGACGTCACATTCGGATTCAGCACGCCAGCTGGCAACAATGAGAGTTTATAGGTTTTTCCATCAAATTTGACAGTGTGGCCTGCGTTATTGCCTCCCAGGTAGCGCACCACGATTTCGTGCTGCTCTGAAAGTAAGTCTACAATCTTGCCCTTGGCTTCATCGCCCCACTGTAATCCAATTACCGACGTCGCTGACACTACACTATCCCACTGGTTGAGTAAAAAATATTGAGAAATGACCATCAACATTGATTCACGATAGAATCAAAAACGGCGCATACAACGCGCGCACCGGCCCATTTTATCGAACAGATTCCTATTTGGGGAGCGCCACGACTCAGGTTGCTCTTAATAATTGGATTTTCGGTACATCAGGTGATATAATTCCCCGTGCACAATTCTTAAGTGCGGGCCAGATCAGGAAATTACGCCAAGCTAATGAACATATCTCCTCAAAAACGCGTTTTAATCATCGATGATGACGAAGGGCTGACTGAGCCCCTGCAAATGGCATTGGAAGCCGCCGGTTATCAAGTGTTAACGGCTCATGACGGCAACGAAGGCGTCATGAAAATCGAACGGGACGCTCCCGACCTTGTCCTGCTGGACCTGGTCATGCCCCGCCGTAGCGGCTTTGCCGTCCTCGACAGCATTATCAACCAAAGACACCGTGCCCCCCGTATCATCATGGTCACCGGCAATACCGAGCCCAAATACCGGGAACTGGCCCTCGACCGAGGCGTCGACCGCTTCATTCCCAAACCCTATCAGATCGACGATCTGGTGGATGTAGTGAATGAACTCTTGAAAACCGGACCTGCGGAATAACACTTCCCAGTCGAAAGACATCTCTGGGTGGGGCCGAATGCAATTCGGTCCGAGCGCAGCGAGCAGGAGGTCGCTGTTTCATCGTACGAGTCAGAAGAATGCACACCAAATCTTAATCAACAAAGAAAATAAGGCACGTCTTTGTATTAAAGTTCAAATACACTGCCACCGCCTGTTGTCTCACGACAACTCCGAATTACATTTGGAGCCCTCCGGAGATACCCTCGATCATCAAACTCGGAGGTCTTCCCCAGCCTATTGCATCTCAATATAGGATCCGTTTTGAACCCGCTCGAACGTTTCCCGGTCGATTGCTTTGAGGGCGATTGCTGCTTCCGTGCTGAGTCGGTAGTCGAGCCGCATTTCGTTCTGAATCTTTTCCGCCGGACTGATTTCCGAGTCGTCTTTCATGTTCGCTTTTGATTGATCAATGATCTTGACTAGATCGGGTACTGCTTTGATTGCGCTGGGCCCCAGGTTCTTTAATGAAGTAGCAGCGGCGACCCGAGCGACCCCGAATTGTTTTTCATTTAATGTATCGATCAGTGTTTGCACAACTTCCGGTGAAGCGGAACCGATGGCTCCGAGCGCGCTGATCATGGAACTACGCGCCACTTCGTGCTGGCGTCTACTATGGCGGTCCGGCTTCTTGAGCGATTTCATCGATTTGATAATTGTAGGAACTGCCGGTTCTGCTTGAGATCCAAATTGTGCGAGTGCCGCTGCTGCCTGACTGCGACAGTCAAGGCTCCGATCAAGTAACAATTCTGAGAGCGCAGCTATGACGTTGCTGCCAGGCGTTCCCACTTCACCGATCGATTTGGCAGCAATCATGCGAACGGTCACGACGGGGTCCTTCAATGCGAGCAGCAATTGGGGAAGTACTTTTTCTGCCCGTTTTCCGAACAGCCCGATATGAAAAATTGCTTCCGCACGCACAGCGCCACTGGGATCTTTTAAGAATGCGACCAGAACAGGAAGCGTCTGCTCTGCCTGGGTTGGATCGATTCGGGCGACGGCCTGGGCGGCAGAAAATCTGACGCTACTGTGCTTGTCATTGAAAGCTTGAACTAAAGCCTGGACGACCTCCGGATGTGCTTTTGCAGAGGTAATTTTCCCCAACATATAAATCACCTGAGTCCGTAACTTCGTCGCTGACCCTGGTTTCATACTTTCCACCAGGCCGGAGATGGAGGTCGGTTCCAGTTCGGTAAAGGCCAGACTGAGCGTCGGCGCATAAACGGTTGTGGGATGCGTATCCAGTAACTCGATCAGCCGTAAAACCGCCGGTTCGGTTACTCCCTCCGCTTTTACTTTTATGAGGGCTGCTTCCGTTGCGGGAACATTATAGGATTCAACTGCCTCAACCAGTTCTGTGATCGCTTGATTTTCGAACCGATTGCCCTTGAGATAAACCAGCGCACCAATGGCAACGCACACCAGACAGACGACCAGGAAGCGTTTCCTGTTACTGCTCCACAGTAAGGGATTAATTTGAGACATGATTTTTTTTCGCCAGATATCTGCTACGAGATTGATGAATCAAACTGGGCGCGATTCAGTTTATGTTTACGAATTATAAAAGAACCGAATCAACTTTATCCACCACCAATGGCGGGGAGAAAATGAATTTCACTATCAGAACTGACTTTTTGGGCGAGGCCGCGGGGGGTCACGTTTTGATCGACGGTGACGGCGATCCCTGCCCTGAGTTTTCCCTCAGGACAGAGTCGCTCCATCACACCCGGATACTGCTGATCCAGAGATTGAACCGCTTCGAGAACGGTAGCCCCTTCCACATTCACTTCTTCCTCTCCCTCACAAAATGGTCTGAGTGAGGGGGGAATAAACAGGCGAGGCATACTCGGTTCAACTCCTGATCAAGACTCTTTCTTTAATAGCTCATGCAATACACGTGGCGGCGACATCGGCAGCTCATACAACCGCACGTCAACAGCATTGTGAATCGCTGCTTCCAGAGCAGCCGGCGGTGGTACGATGGGCACTTCTCCCACGCCACGCACCCCAAACGGATGACCGGGATTCGGTACTTCCACAATGATCGCATCAATCATCGGCAAGTCATAGCAAGTAGGAATCCGGTAATCGAGGAAGTTCGCATTCCGCATGCTGCCTTCTTCGTCATACCAGTATTCTTCGTTCAAGCCCCAGCCGATCCCCTGAACGGCACCACCCTGAATCTGTCCTTCGACATACGCGGGGTGAATCGCTGTACCACAGTCCTGGGCGGCTGTGTAACGCAAAATATCTACTTTGCCGGTATCGGGGTCTACTTCGACATCAACCAGATGCGTACCAAAGGCGCCACCAGGTTCATTGTGATTCGAAACACCACGCCCGACCAGAGGCTCACCCGTGGTACTCAATTCAACAGCGATTTCCTTGAAAGTCATCGACTTATCCGGCCCAATGACGGAACCGTCTTCGTAGGAGACTTGCCCTGGATCGACTTCCCATAACTCAGCAGCACGGCTGACTATCTGTCGCTTCAGGTCCTGAGCGGCTTCATAAGCGGCCCAACCAGTCGCATACGTAACCCGACTGCCGCCGGTCACATCGGTGTAACCGACACTGTCGGTATCGACCACTGCCGGTTTGATATCTTCCGCCGCCAGCCCCAAAGCTTCAGCAAACTGCATCGCGATTGCGGTGCGGGAACCACCAATATCGGTGGAACCTTCCAACAAGCCGACCGAACCATCCGAGTTAACGGTCGCCGTCACAGCCGACTTCAGTCCGGCATTGAACCAGAAACCGGAGCCAATTCCCCTGCCCTGATTTTTGCCAGTCAGCGGCGTCTTGTAGTGTTCGCTGTTCTTGATGGCTTCCAGTGTTTCCACCAAACCGATGCGGGGGTACGTTACGCCGTCAATGCGACGTGTTCCTTCTTTCGATGCATTCAGCAGACGAAAGTCAACCGGTTCCATGCCCAGTATTTCACAGAGTTCGTCCACCACTGTTTCGGTTGCGAAGGCAGCATTGGTGGCACCAGGTGCGCGATACGCGTTTGTTCGCGGTTTATTGACGCAGACGTCAAATCCTTCCACGCGACCATTGGGAATGTCATAGCAGGAGAAGACACACATCGCACCGGCACCAATGGGTGAACCGGGATAGCCGCCTGCTTCATACGCCATCCAGGCATCGGCGGCGGTGATGCGGCCGTCGGCATCGACGCCCATTTTGATTTTGATCGCAGAACCAGGAGTGGGCCCGGTCGCTTCCAGGACATCGGCCCGGTCCATTACCAGTTGCACGGGTGCACCTGATTTACGGGATAAAACCGCAGCCACGGGTGCCAGATAAACGGAGATTTTACCACCAAAACCTCCGCCAATTTCCGCAGGAACAACTTTCACACGTGCCAAAGGCACATCCAGTAATTCCGCCACCTGTTGACGAACAGAAAACGTTCCCTGGGTCGACGTCCAGACGGTAATCTGTCCATCGTTGTTCCAGAGTGCTGTCGCCACGTGGGGCTCGATATATCCCTGATGCACGGTCGCCGTGCGGAATTCCCGCTCGATGATATGCTCTGCTTCAGCGAATCCCTTTTGGAGATCCCCTTTTTCAAAAATGATATGCTTGGCGATATTGCTCGGCTTGTCGCCCTTCTCACCGGTGGATGCTTCTTCGGTCCGCACATCCGGATTTAAAACAGGAGCGGAATCTTCCATCGCTTTCAGCACATCCATCACCGGCGGCAACACTTCATACTCGACTTCAATCAAGCTGGCCGCTTCTTGTGCAATATGCAGATTATCCGCAGCGACTGCAGCAACCGCGTGCCCTTTATATAGCACTTTGGTACGCGCCAGGTTATTGCTGCTAAGATGATTCAGAATAACCGAGCCTTCACCCAGCTCGGCAATTTTGTCGCCGGGCTCTGGCAGATCCGCACTGGTGGCAACAGCACGCACGCCCGGCAATGCTTCCGCTTTCGAAATATCAATCGACTTGATATTCGCATGCGCATGCGGGCTACGCAGGATCGCGCCGTAGATCATGCCTTTGACCTTAATGTCCGCACCATACAGCGCGCGGCCCGTGACTTTGTCAGCACCGTCGTGACGAATGGGACGGGTGCCGATGACTTTGTATTTGGGGGCCTCGTCACTACCTTCTGCTGCTTTGGTTTCATCAATGGTCGCCATTAGACAGTCTCCTTTTCACATGAAGCCGATTGTCCCGCCCGTTGTTCAGCCGCCTGTTGAATTGCACGTACAATTTTGTCATAGCCGGTGCAGCGACACAGATTGCCCGCCATCGAGAAACGAATTTCTTCTTCGGTCGGGTTGGGATTCTCATCCAGAAACGCTTTGGCTGCCATAATATAACCTGGAGTACAGATTCCGCACTGCAACGCCGCGTTTTCCAGAAAGGCTTCCTGCAGGGGATCCAAGCCGTCGCAGGGGGCCAGGCCTTCAATGGTTTCGATGTTGGCGCCTTCCATTTCGACTCCCAGCACCATACAGCTATTGACGGCTTTGCCGTCCACAACCACTGAGCAGGCACCACAGTTTCCGTTCGAGCAGCCTTCTTTCGCGCCAGTCAGGTTCAGGGTATTACGTAATATTTCGAGTAATGTCTGCCGGGGCTGGCAGAGGAACTCCTCTTCACGGCCGTTGATAGTCGCGGTTACGATCCGTTTCTTCGCCATTGAAAAGTCCTTATTTAAAAAATCTGATTTTGTTTCAATTGTTGAGAGATTCATCCGTTAAAACGCTGAATCATCCGCGAGCACGTTCGACCGCTTTTTTAATCACACGTTCGGTTAATACGCCGGTCACATGAGTTCGAAACTCCTGAGTCCCCCGCATATCGGTAATCGGATGCACAATTGCTTTCGCAGCGGCAGCCGCCTTCTGAATGATTTCGTCACTCACCGGCTGACCGGCAAGTGCCTCACTGGCTTCCTCTGCATAAAATGGCTTGGCAGCAACCGCGCCCAGGCCGATGCGGGCAGAGATAAAGTTCTCGCCACTCTCATCCAATACGACAGATGCGCCCACGCCAACTACGGCAATATCCATCTCGTTACGGGGAATAAACCGGCGATAATGCGAGCCACTGTGTGGCGGACGCGGAGGAAATTTGAGTTCGACGATAATCTCGCCCGGCTCCAGTATGTTTTGACCTGGGCCGGTACAAAATTGATCGACGGGAAGCTCTTTTGTACCGGAAGGCCCAGAAATCACTACGGTCGCATCCAAGGCGATTAAAGCCGGCGTTGAATCTGCGGCGGCACCGGCATTCGCCAGGTTTCCCCCGACACTGGCCCGGTTTTGAATCTGCATCCCGCCAATAATATTGCTGCTGTCGGCAATCGCTGAATATTTTTCGATAATTCCCGGATGTTCGTAAATCTGGTAACAGGGGACAGCGGCACCCAGCCTGAGGCCTTTGTCATTTAGTTCCAGAACCATGAGCTCCGGAATTTTCTTCAAATCGACAATCAGATCCGCAGTCAACCTGCCTGTTCGAACATGATCGATCAGATCGGTTCCCCCCGCCAGCGGGCGGGCACTTCCATTGCTCTTGGCTAACAGGCCAACGGCATCAGCCACTGAAGTAGGGGCTTCATAGTCAAAGTCACGCATAGCAGGTTTGTCCCTCTCCAAATTGTCTTGATCATCATCCATTCGCGAGCGAATCTCAGATCATTTCTCAGATCATTGATCCAGTTTCACTGAGGTCTATTATCAATCACCGGTGTAGTAACATCAATGCAACCAAAGATGAAGAAACACCGTATTTCTTAATTTTATAATTTCCTTAAGAATAAAGCTTCCCAGCATGCTGACAAGTCTGATTCTCGCCTGTGAGACCAGAAAAGTTCTGATTGACTTCCTCTCAACACTTACCTCGCCTATTCGGATTTGTTAACCTGCTTCCCAGTTAACAACATACAGCGAATAAATGGGCTGCCAGCGGTTCATTTAATGATACGAGGCCAGATCCAACACTCAATTGAGTGTTTTCGTAAGACAATGAGTGACAGGATGTCAGTAATCAAAGCCGTTTATCCATTGAACTCCCTTGGCCTGTGGACTCAGACAAAACATCATTGCAATACAGAAAGTGCAGACTGCACTCAGAGGCAGGTTACATAAGTGGCACGAAAAAAAGCGTCTTCAAGCCTGAATCAAAAATTTGAGCAGCGAACACAGGAGCTCGGCCAGCAGATTTGGGGCCTGCTGGAACGTCGCGAGCCGACCATGTTTGAAAAACGCTGGTGGGATGACCGGATTCTCTCCTGGGCGATGGCTGACGAATCCGTCAAAGTGCAAATGTTCCGCTTTGTGGACGTTTTGCCGATGCTCCGCTCGCATGAATCCATCGTCAGGCATCTGCAGGAATACTTTGAAGATGTCCGCAAGCATCTTCCCTGGGCAGCCCGCATCGGCCTGGAATTATCACAGCCCAACTCCGTATTGGGACGTGCCCTGGCCTTGAACGCCCGCTCCAATGCGCGTCGGATGGCCAGTCGTTTTATCGCCGGGTCCACAGTGGAAGAAGTTCACCGCACAGTCGATCGGCTCAGGAATGAAAACTTTGCCTACACGCTCGACCTGTTGGGGGAAGCCGTCATCAGTGAAGCGGAAGCCGAGGCATATCTTCAATCCTATCTGGATCTGATCAAAGGCCTGGCGCCCCGCGTCAAAAAATGGTCCGAAAACGTACAACTCGACTGGGACAACCAGGGGCATCTCCCCAGAACCAACGTTTCTATCAAACTGTCGGCGCTCTGCAGCCAGTTCAAGCCTACCGACCCGGTCGGCACCATGGCCACGGTCCAGCCTCGCTTGAGAACCCTACTACGAAGTGCAATGAAGTACGATGCGTATCTGCACGTCGATATGGAACAGAATTCCTATAAACCATTGACGCTGGAAATCTTCAAACAGACGCTGATGGAAAAAGAGTTCCGCGACTTTGACAACGTCGGCATTGTCATCCAGGCCTATCAGCCGGCAGCCGAACAAGACCTGGCGGACCTCTTGAAATGGGTCAAGAAACGAAAAACGCCTATCTGGATCAGACTCGTCAAAGGCGCGTACTGGGATTATGAAACGATCACATCTCAGTATCGCCACTGGCCGATCCCTGTGTTTCAGGATAAGTGGGAATCGGATGCCAACTTTGAAAAACTGACACAAACGCTTCTGCAAAATCACCAATGGCTGCGTCCCGCATTCGGCAGTCACAACATGCGTAGCCTGGCCCATGCGATCGCAGTCGCACATGAACTGGATGTTCCTCCTTCTGCTTATGAAATCCAGATGCTGTATGGCATGGGGAAAGAACAGGCACAGGTCTTTGCAGAAATGGGACACCGCGTCCGTATTTACACGCCATTCGGCGAACTCATTCCCGGCATGGCCTATCTGGTCAGGCGATTGCTGGAAAACACTTCTAACGACTCATTCCTTCGACAAAGCTTTACCGAGCACGTCAACCTGGAGACATTGATGATGAACCCGTCCGACCACGCCAAGCAATCAACCGCTAAGAAAGATTCTGAAGAAACAAGTCGCTTCCAGAATGAACCATTGATTGACTTCAGCCTGGAAGAATCACGCACACAGATGCAGGAAGCTCTGGAGTCCGTCGCCGATCAGTTTGGTAAAGAATACCCGCTCCTCATCAACGGTCGCGCCATCGACACCAAAGCCACTATCACCTCGCGCAATCCATCGCATCGCTCAGAATCGCTGGGAGTCGTCTCTTCCGCGTCTGCCGACGACGCGATCGACGCCATTGATGCTGCCCGTCGTGCATTTCCGGGATGGTCAAAGACAGAACCGCAGTACCGGTCCGAATATCTGGAACTGATTGCCGCCAATATGCGACGCAAACGGTTTGAACTGGCTGCCTGGATGGTTTACGAATGTGGAAAGCCCTGGGAAGAAGCGGACGCCGATGTCGCGGAAGCCATTGACTTCTGCATGTACTACGCCGACCAAATGCGTAAAATGTCTGAGCCCCTGCACTGCGACGTTCCCGGCGAAGAAAACGTTTACTTCTATCGCCCCCGCGGAACCGTTGCGGTAATTGCCCCCTGGAACTTCCCGCTGGCGATCTTGACCGGCATGACCGCCGCCGCATTAGTCACCGGAAATACCGTCGTGATGAAACCCGCCGAGCAGTCATCGATTGTTGCCGCAAAATTAATGGATCTGATTCACGAATCAGGCATTCCTGATGGTGTTGTTAACTTTCTGCCAGGTATCGGAGAAGAAGTCGGCCCCGAACTCGTCGGCAGCCCTGACGTGGAAATGATCACCTTCACCGGCTCACGCGATGTTGGTCTTTCGATTAATGAAACAGCTTCAGAAACAGACATTCGCCAGAAGATGGTGAAACGGGTCATCGCTGAGATGGGTGGCAAAAATGCCATTATCGTCGACGACGATGCTGATCTCGACGAAGCCGTTCTGGGGGTAATCCATTCCGCGTTCAACTACGCCGGCCAGAAATGCTCAGCCTGTTCGCGCGTCATCGTGCTGGAATCCATTCACGATACGTTTGTGAAGCGTCTTGTGGAAGCAACAAAAAGCTTGAAAATCGGTCCCGCCGAAGAACCAGGCACAATTGTCGGTCCCGTGATTGATGAAGATGCGAAACAACGAATTCTGGAATACATTGAAATCGGCAAAGAGGAAGCGACGCTTGCACTCGCCTGTGAAACAACAGACCTCGACGAAGAAGGCTACTACGTCGGTCCTCACATTTTCACGGACGTAGACTCATCCTGCCAGATTGCCGTGGAAGAAATTTTCGGACCTGTGCTGGCGGTGATGAAAGCAGAAGATTTTGAAGAAGCGATTTCAATCGCCAATGACACGCCTTATGCACTCACGGCAGGCATCTTCAGCCGCAGCCCCGCCCATCTGCAGAAAGCGAAAATGGAACTCGTGGCAGGCAATATTTATCTGAACCGAAATATTACCGGTGCGATGGTCGAACGCCATCCATTTGGCGGCTTTAAAATGTCTGGCATCGGCAACAAAACCGGAGGTCCGGACTACCTGCTGCAGTTTGTCGTTCCCGTCAATGTCACCGAAAATACAATGCGTCGTGGTTTTGCTCCTACCACTGCTGGTGAGAAAGACGAAGAAGAATAAGTCTTTCTCTTTTCGACATCATGAAACGCACAAAATACAGGCGGGCCTGAACTCAATTCAGACTCGCCTGTTTGCACATGGGCTTCATGACGGAACGCAAAAGAACGGGAACATCGGCTCGCGTTTCTTGAATTTCCTTTCACCAAAATATAACGCGTCAGGTTCACTAGCCTGAAGAGACACGCTGAACAAAACGCACCATCAGCCATTCCTCTCGCCTCAAATACCTCCCCTATTTTCAATGCATCAAATGGAGGGAGATCACTTCAGCCTGCGCCTTTGTGGTTTCGGTTATTGCGATTCTACCGACGCAGTACACACCAGGTAGCCTAAAAAAATAGATCCTTAGCCTCTGTAGCTCAAATGCAACATATGTTTTGATGGCATCTGGAAGGAAATCGGCAATGAACTCGAACCGCATTTTCCAGTGCGAAAGTAAAACCCTATCAGCAAACAGAGCGCGTACACCTATGTCGGGGCAACAGACGATTCCATGAGATGCATGCCAGAGACATCACCGAAATATATCTCTCGATAGAGAACCTGTTTTGGTTCTGATGAAATTTTACTAGTAGAAAACCGTGATCTGGTAAAGGAGTTCTGGCTGGTTCAAAATTCAGTTTGACTCAAAAACAAATCCAAAGAGAGAAGAAAAGCGGGAATAGTAAAGTGTCCAATCAGGAAAAAGATTCTACACAACAACAAACCCAATCAAGTGATTTGAAAAAAGGTGCCAGGCAACACAGCTTATTACCCCCGGCCCGACTGTATCACAATCTGAAAGTGCGCATTCTGATCCCTGTAGTCCTGGCGATGATGGTGATTCTGGGTTGTGGCCTGTTTGGAATGTACTGGCAGGACCATCAGGCGATTGATGCCGATGTATCAGCCCGGGTAAAAGGCGCACAACAGGTTCTGGCAAATCAACTCGATGAAGATGCTTCTCTGCTGATCGGCTTTCAACAGTTCCTCATCGACAATGAAAAACTTCAGCAAGCCTGGCTTTCTAAAGACCGAGAAGAACTGTTGCGACAGGCAGCACCGATTTATGAAAAAATCAACAGGTCAAACCGAGTTACCCACTTTTACTTTATTGATCTTGATCAGACCTGCTTTCTGAGAGTGCATCGCCCCACACAATTTGGCGATACCATCAATCGGCAAACGATGAACCAGGTCGCGACAACAGGCAAAATAACCTACGGCATTGAACTGGGAAAGTTTGGACACTTCACGCTTCGCGTCGTTCAACCCTGGTTTGTCGACGGTAAACACGTCGGCTACATTGAGTTGGGCGAAGAAATTGAACACATCACCCCCAAGCTGTCAGATATTCTGGGAGTCCAGGTCGTGTTCGCCATCGAAAAAGAGTATCTCAATCGAGCGCTATGGGAAAAAGGACTCCAGATTCTGGGCCATACAGGAGACTGGGACCTACTTTCAAATTTCGTCATCATCGATAAGACCATCGAAACAGTGCCACCGAATTTGCTCCCCTTGATTGATGCCAGTGGTAATAAAAACAGACAAGTATCACTCACCGATCAGTCCACTGGTAAATTATACCGCGGTGGAATCATGCCACTGATGGATGCCAGCAATCAACGGGTCGGTAGCCTCGTGATCATGAAAGACATCACACTACAAACTGCGGAATTACACAAAATGGCAGGCTTGTTGCTCTTTGTAGGAGTGATTGTAGGCGGAGTCCTGTTTGCCGTCTGTTATATCTATATCACTTCGCTCCGAAATGTATCAAAGCAGCTCATCGAAACGGCTCACCAGGCAGGTAAGGCGGAAATTGCAACCAGTGTCCTGCACAATGTGGGCAACGTCCTCAACAGTGTCAATGTCTCTGCAGGTTTAATCCAGGATAACGTTCTCAAGTCCAGTACGAATAATTTGACCAAAGCCATCGATGTCATGGAACAGCACCTGGATGACATCGGCGATTATGTCACCCGGGATAATCGAGGAAAACACCTGCCGCGATTCCTGATCGATGTGAGCAATCAGATCTCAACAGAAGAAGAAGAGATTCTTGAAGAAGTCAATTCCCTGATCAGAAATATTGATCACATCAAGGCTGTCGTGGCATCGCAACAAAAGAACGCCAAAGGCGCCGCGGGGATCGTTGAAGAATTTTCCCTGGTTGAACTTCTGGAAGACGCTATCAACATCAATACCGCTTCCATGGAGCGGCATTCCGTAAAGATTACTCTGAATTTTGATGAAATTGGAAAGATCGTTTCAGACAAGCAACTGTTATTGCAAATTGTTGTTAACCTGATCAGCAACGCAAAATACGCCTGTATTGAAAGTGGACACCAAAAACATCAAATCACAGTCCGCTTGAAACGCAGAGAAAATGATCGCATCGCGATTGAGGTGCAGGACAACGGGATGGGAATCACTGCCGAAAACCTGACAAAAATCTTCTCGCACGGATTTACCACACGTAAAGAAGGCCATGGCTTCGGTCTCCATAGTGCCATTCTGACCGCAGAAGAACTGGGCGGGAGCCTGGCCGCCACCAGCGATGGCCCGGGAACAGGTTCTACCTTTACCCTCGAAATCCCGTACCAGAAGGCAGGAACATTTCTATGTACGAATTAAACGACACACGTAACCGACGCATCCTCGTCATTGATGACAACGAAGCCATCCACGATGACTTCAAGAAAATCCTGACAGGTAGTGCAAAGTCAACCAAAACCAGTGATTCCTACGCTGCCTTTTTTGGTGAGCAGGAAGCCACATCGAACGAACTTTCTTTCGAAGTGGACACCGCCTCACAAGGAAGGGAAGGCCTGGAAAAAGTGACCCAGTCGATTCAGAAAGGCTGCCCTTATGCGATGGCATTTGTTGACATTCGCATGCCTCCCGGCTGGGATGGCATCGAAACCGTCAGTCACCTCTGGGAAGTCGATCCAGACCTGCTGATTGTCATCTGCACCGCGTACAACGATTACAACTGGACCGAAATGTCAAAACAGCTCGGCTGTATGGACCGCTGGCTCATCCTGAAAAAACCATTTGATAATGTGGAAGTGCGTCAGCTGGCTTCTTCACTCACAGAAAAATGGGATCTGGCTAGAAAAGCAGAGGTAAAACTCACCGAATTGCAGCAGTCCGTCGGAGTTAAAAACCGCCAACTGGCTGCATTCCGCAAGGCTGTTGATGCGGCTGGTATTGTCGCAATGATTGACCTGGATGGGACCATACTGGAAGCCAACGACAACTTTTGCAAAATCTCTGGCTATTCTCATGATGAACTTGTGGGGCAGAACCATAACATGATTCTCTCAGCGCATCATCCGGATGAATTTTTCGAAGAATTGTATGCGACTGTAGAACAAAACAAGATCTGGCATGGCGAAATCTGCAACCGCGCCAAAGACGGATCACTCTACTGGGTGGATACGACAATCGTACCGATGCTGGATGAAGATGACAAAACCATCAGCTACTTCACCCTGCGGATTGAAATCAGCGACCGAAAAAAGTTAATGGGCCAGTTACAGACGCAAGCATACAATGATTCCCTGACCGGGCTGCCCAACCGGGCCTCCATTCTGGATTCCATTCAAAGTGCAATCGACCGCGGACCAGACCATCATTTTGCATTACTGTTTCTGGACTTTGATCGATTCAAACTGATCAATGACAGCCTGGGGCATGACATGGGAGATGAACTCTTAAAGGAAATCGCCCAGAGGTTGAGCAACACGTTACGAGGCACCGACCAGATCAAGCCAGCCCGACTGGGAGGCGATGAATTTGTCGTTCTGCTCAACAGACTCACCAACCTCTCAGATGCAACCGTAGTGGCTGAACGCTTGCTGGATGTCTTTTCTAAAAGCTATCAGTTAGGAACGCATACGGTTTATTCAACGGCAAGTATCGGCGTGGTTACCAGTGAATATCAATATCAAACGGCCAGCGACATGATTCGCGATGCTGACGTGGCAATGTACAAAGCAAAAGCGGCCGGGTATGGCAGCTACCTGGTCTTTGATCAAACGATGCGGGAAAAAGCACAATACCGATTGCGACTCGAAGGTGATCTACGGACAGCAATCGCACAGAATGAATTTGCACTGTTCTATCAACCCATCGTCTCACTGGAATCAGGAAAGCTCGAAGGGCTCGAGGCATTAGTCCGCTGGGAACATCCTGAGCGGGGAATGATCAGCCCTGACGATTTTATTCCCGTTGCTGAAGAGACCGGCTTGATCAGTGCCATCGGAGAATGGTGTCTCAACGAAGCCTGCCGGCAATTCGCAGAATGGAAACAGACATTTGGCGACGATGCACCAGGCTTTATGCACGTCAACGTCTCGCGCAGACAATTACTTGACCCGAAACTGACTCATACCGTCAGACAGGTCATTGAAAAACATGAAATTCCACCAAAGCAACTGCATCTGGAAGTCACCGAAAGCCTGATTATGGAAGATCAAAAAACGTTTATTCCCATCTTGAAAGAGCTTAGAAAAATTGGGATCAAGGTCGACATGGACGACTTTGGCACAGGCCATTCGTCTTTATCCTGCCTGCACGAATTCCCGCTGGATGTCCTCAAGATCGACCGTTCTTTTGTGGTCAATGCCAAACATGTCCGCGACTACGCGGCACTTCTCCAAGCGATTCTCACTCTGGCAGATAATCTTGAATTACAGGTTGTCGCCGAAGGAATCACTGATACCGAACAGCTGATCCTCCTCCAGGCATTGGGCTGCGAATACGGGCAAGGTTACTTGTTCTCCGAACCACGTCTGGCAACGGAAATCCAGACTCTCTTCGGGGCGCACATCGATTGGACTAACAATCCATCCGAAATGCAGGCCACATCATCATAGTACAGAAAACTCAGGATTCGAAAAAAATCAACCAGGATAACATCAATGATTCAGACAGAAACAAAAACTGATAAACCGAACGACTTTCCCCCCATCGTGGAATCGTCGTTCCATAAAATCAAAAATATTGCAACGCTACCTGCGGTCGCTCATCAAATCATGAACCTCGTTGCTGAACCGGAATCTACGACGGATGATCTCAGGCAAATTATTGTCAACGATCCTGCGCTGAGTGCCTGCATCCTCAAAGTCGTCAATTCCTCGTATTATGGCTTCCCGCAACAGATCGGCTCCATCGATCGTGCCATCGTTCTGTTAGGTCTGAACGCGATTAAGAATATTGCGATCGCCACCAGCTTAAACAAAGTCTTCAAATCAAACCGCATCGGGACCGATTTTGATCCCTGTGATCTCTGGGCTCATTCTGTCGCGGTTGCCATCTGCGCACGAGAACTCTCTGTCATAAGTGGATACGGAGACCCCGATGAAGTCTTTCTGGCCGGCCTGATTCACGATATTGGTATTATGGTTGAGATGCAGGCCAATCATCAGGAGTTCGTGGAAATCATCGGCATCGTAAGTCACGAACAAGACACCACATTTCGCCAGGCCGAAGAACAGGTACTCGGCGCGACACATGAATTATTCGGTGCCATCACCTGTAGAGAATGGAAGTTCCCCCCGCATTTTGAACGTGTCGTTCGCTACCACCATCATCCTATGGAACTTTCCGAAACTGACCGCTGTCTTCCGGCAATCGTCCATGTTGCTGACATCCTCGCTGCCCAGATCCATGAAGGCTATACACGCACAGTAGAAACAGAAACCATTGATCCGGAAATCCTCTGCTTTTTAAATCTCCAGGAATCAGACCTCGAAGCGCTCGGAGAAAGTCTGAGAGATTCAATCCACGAAGCCCACCAGTTACTCGGTGGCTGAGAGATTAAGCCAGGGTAGAGTTGCACGCTTCGAGACTACCCGAAGCCGCCGCCGTCTCCCATGTAGCCCCCTTCGGGGACATCCAGATTGGCATAGTTGGCAAACCGCATTGAAGAAGCCTTCCAAGTCAGATTAATAATCCCGGTCGGACCACTACGATGCTTCGCGACGACCACTTCTGCCAACCCCGGAGAATCTTCAGGGTCGTATTTATCCGGACGGTGCAGGAACATGATCAGGTCAGCGTCCTGTTCGATTGCCCCACTTTCACGCAAGTCAGCCAGACGGGGTCGTTTGTCTTCTCGCAATTCCACTCCACGGTTTAACTGTGCCAAAGCGATAATCGGCACGTTCAACTCTTTACACAGCCCTTTCAGACGGCGCGTGATCTGGGCAATCTGTTGTTCTCGCGGCATAGTTTTGTCTTCAGGTTCGATCAACTGCAGATAGTCGATGATAATCAACCCCAGATTGCTCAGCCGTTTTAAACGACGACATATCGCGCTGATTTCCTGAATCGTGCGTCCTGGTTTGTCATCGATAAACAAAGGCATTTCGCTAATCTCGGAAGAAGCCTCCATCAGTCGATGACGCTCGTCGTCTTCCAGATCCCCGGCCCGCAATGAGTGGCCATTGACGCCCGAACGAATACACAACAAACGTTCTGCTAATTCAAGTTTGGATTGTTCCAGACTGAAGATGATTGTCGCCGTCTCTCCCTCATCGGCGGCGGCTTCCGCAAAGTTACAGACCAACGCGGTTTTTCCCATACTCGGGCGTGCCGCCAGGATGATCAATTCCGATGGCTGAAAACCATTGATCTGCGTATCCAAATCGATAAAACCAGTCGTCAAACCAGTCAGCATCCCCTCTTTTTGCGAGCGTTCATGAATCCGATCGAAGGCATCCATCAGAATGTCTTTGATGTCGATCTTGTCGCCCTCACCCTGCTGTTCCAGAATGCTGAAGATGCTCTGCTCGGCCTTGTTTAAAACATCCAGAGTGTCTCCCTGGGGGGCATAACTTTCCCGGATAATTTCGGTACAGGAATGAATGAGCGTGCGTTGAACCGATTTATCTCGAACAATTTTGGCATAATATTCTGCGTGGGCCGCGTGGGGGACACTTTCCAGAATTTCATGCAGATACAGAACATCGCCTGCCTCGGCCAACTCTCCTTTGGAATCAAGCTCTTCGGCGATTGTCACCGCGTCAATACCGCGAACGCCGGCATCATGCAGTCTGAGAATCGCTGAAAAAATGCGCGCGTTCTTATCGCTGTAAAAATGATTGGCCTTGACGATCTGCACCAGATCATCAATCACAATATTATCCAGGAGAATACTGCCTAAAACCGCTTTCTCGGCATCCAGGTTCTGAGGGGGAACTTTCCCGAACAACTCCTCTACGGATTCCTGTTTCGGGCGGCGAAAATTTCCTTTCCCGGCAACTGACATGACCATCCCCTGGCACTGTAGACGTTAGAAATGAGATCTCTCATGAAAAACGATTGCCTTAAGACTCAGGCAACCGAAATTCAAAACCGCTCTGTCGCTTCAATCATATAAAACTAAAAGAGGTCCGGCAATATACCGGACCTCTCTGTTATACGGGAAGCTCAGACTGGCAAAACCTGTTTGCCAGACGGGCTTAGCTTTTTTCTGCTGTGGGCACGACCCAGACTTTGACTTCGGTCTTCACCTTATCATGCAACTGCAGTTTGACGGTATACATCCCCAATTCTTTCAGCGGACCTTCCAGACGAATGCTGTCAGTAGGAACATCGAAACCACCTTCTTTGAGTGATTTGCTGATATCAACGGCAACGATCGACCCATAAAGATGGCCTTCTTCATTGGCATTGGCTTCCATCGTGACGCTGTGCTTACTGAGTTTGTCAGCCAGACCTTTCAAGGACTTCAGACGGTCTTTTTCCAGCTCAGCCATCCGCTTCTGGTGTTGAACCACCATCCACTTGTTATGATCAGTGGCAATGGTAGCCAGACCATAGGGCAATAAAAAATTACGAGCATATCCGGGTTTCACCCGAACAATATCACCCTGGTCACCCAGACTGTCAACTTTTTCTGCCAGCAAAACCTCGATAGACGACTTGGAACTACCGACGACTGAGGTGTTACGTTGTTTGCGAACCATTATCAATCACTTCCGTAATTTTCTGTTATATACAATCGTTTCAATTAAAACTGTTACTTTATCTCACAAACCGTTTGACCATGCTGCCCTGTTAGAAAGGCACATCATCATCAGGCATTCCCCCGCCGGGCGCGTTATCATAAAAGGAATCCGCGGCACTGGAAGCCCCGCCTTGCGAAGGAGCATTTCCTCGAGAGGCATGGCCTCCACCACCAGAAGGAGCTCCGCCACCACCGCCAGACTCGCCCCGTCCGCCCAACATCGTCATATTCTCGCCAACAACCTTGAGCTTACTCCGTTTCTGGCCTGATTCTTTGTCATCCCACTGATCCAATTGCAAACGACCTTCAATCAGTACCGAACGTCCCTTAGTCAGGTATTCGCTGGCAACTTCCGCCGTCCGCCCCCATAAAGTCACGTCCACAAATGTGGTCTCTTCCTTGCGTGAATTGGAATTCTTGTCAAACCAACTCCGATTCACGGCAAGTCCAATCTCAGCAACGGCACTTCCCCCCGGTGTATAACGCACCTGTGGGTCACGTGTTAGGTTACCGACGAGAATGACTTTATTGAAACTGGCCATCATCGGCCTCCCTGAAAATGAATGGTTTGAGTTTGAATATCTCGGAAGATCTGAGTCAGATACAACAAGAGAATAACAAAGACTTAGTCTTCGTCATCATCATCAATGGCATCATAATCTGCGTCGACTTCAGCAGTTTCGCTGCTGCCAGACTCTTTTGCTTCTGCCGTTGCATCTTCAGGAGCCGATGAAGGATCAATTGCAGAAACCATGGCATCAAACAAGGTTTGAGGCTGCTTAATCACCATCTGACGAATGACAATATCACTCAGGTGGCAAGACCGGGTGATCACATCCATCCCGCTCCCAGGCATTGTGAAGTAGACCAGATAATGCAGACCTTTCATGTGGCCTTCAATCTCATAAGCCAGCTTGCCATCCTGCCACGGACGGTGTGCCACAATCTCAGCACCTGCTTTTTCCAGAATTTCCATTAAGTGAGCAATCGTCCCTTCATGGTCAGCGGCAAATTTACCACTGTCTAACAGGAACATTCCTTCGTAATTTACCATAACCGCTTTTTTCTCTGCTACAGACAAGACTTTTCTCCCGGAATAATTTGGCCCTCTGTTGGCCAGATGACAATCAGATTCCCATTATTTTCATTTTTATCGTTGCCGGCTTTAAAGCAAACCGGGATATCATCATTCAGGTGCATTTACCTGATTCATGGCAATTTCAAGACCATTTTGAACCCAGCACTCAACCCCTTTGGCAGCAGCGTCCACTGCTTGCGGGATCAGTTCCAGATCTTTTTTAGATCGAAAACGCCCTAAAACATAATCCGCAGCTGGAAATCCGGCAGGAGGTCGCCCCACACCGATTCTCAAACGGGGCACATCCTGAGTACCCAACTTCTGGATAATGTCCTGCAATCCTTTTTGACCACCGGCCGAACCTGCTCCCCGCATTCGGAGACGACCGACAGGTAAATTCATATCATCACAAATCACCATCACATCGGTGGAAGGCAATTTGAAAAACTTCACTAATGCCGCAACACTGCGACCACTTAAATTCATAAACGTTTGCGGAGCAACCAGTAACACTTTTTCCCCCGCAAAGGAAAACTCACCGACTTCCGCCTCAAACTGGCTTTTAAACCCGGACACGCCGTGCCACTCTACCAACTGAGACAAAACGTCAAACCCAACATTATGCCGCGTTCGCTCGTATTGCTTACCGGGATTTCCCAGTCCTACGACCACTTTCACAGCATCACCCTGTCAGGTCATCCACCACTTAATCTATTGATTCACTATTCAGCCGCTGATTCAGCTGCCTCACCAGATTCAGCTGCAGCATCAGAAACTTCGGCTTCAGCTTCTTCCGGCTGAGCTGCAATCACATGCACAACAACCTGATCTCCCTCATTATGGATCTTGGAGCCACGAGGCACTTCAACATCACTGACATGAATCGCGTCGCCGATCTCCAATGCATTGATACGCACAGGAAGATCGTCAGGAATATTATGAGCCAGACAGTCGAGTTCAAGAGTGTGCAGAGGCTGCTCCAGAATCCCCCCTGACACGACACCAGGCGAGGTTCCACGCAATCGGACAGGCACTTCAACTGTCACGCGTTCTGAAGCATTGATCCGAATCAAATCCACATGCAGAACCTGAGTTCCAAATGTATCCCACTGCAATTCCCGCAGCATGGTTTCTTCGACCTGACCATCTACGTCAATCTCAAAAACGCGTTCACGGTTCTTAATCAGATTCTGGAGATCGTGGTCTTCCACACACACATGAGCAGGTTCCTGCTCATGACCATACACGACAGCCGGTACCCGACCAGCCCGGCGAATACGGCGGCTTTCGATTGATCCCAGTTTATCCCGTTTGAAAGCACTGATTCTCGGCAATACAAAATCGTCTGACATTTCCCAACATTCCTCGAATAGTGATCTGGCACCAGGCCTTGATCCACTCTTCCATTAAAGACTTTTGAATCTATAACTTGACACTATTAAATTGTAATGGCTGAAATCCAACATGCGTCCCCCTCTGCATTGTGCTTATTTTCTTGAAACACCATCAGAGCGATTCATCACAAATCACCTCTGGCAAGGGACAACTGAAGCGACTCCAGCCGGAATTCCGGCTGGTACTCGGCTAGTCTGCAATAGTTGAAGCGTGCAAAAATAACTTCCCGCAAGCAAATCTGCAACCGATTCCCCCCCCTATCTTGGTTGAAAGTCGCAAGACTGACTGTTTTTTTTGATTTCTCCTGCCAGAAACCCACTGCTCTCCGCGGATTCACTTAATCACAGGCCTTAGGGAAGGATACATCAGAACACATCCATTTTCAACTCTGATGCACCAACCTGAGATCCTCCCTGCAAAAATAAAGAGTCCTAGAATCCATCAGATTACGTATTGGCTCAAAGAAAACTGGCTGTAGAATAGAAAAAGAGTTTTCGAGAACATACTGAGCCCCCGATGTTTTAATCAGGGCCGCCTCCCTGCTAACCGCAGACGAGGAAGCTTTGATCCCATTATTATCTGCCAGGCGACCAAAAGGCTGAGTTGATGCATTCAATCATTCTAAACCGGACTATTGTCCTTATCGTCATAACCTGCCTCACGATGCCCTCTGCTCTCAATCTCCAGGCGGACGAGCAAGCAGAGGAAAAGAACCCTTTCCAGCCAAACGCACAAAAACAGGCGCCAAACCAAAACCCGCTGAATCCACTAAAGAAAATCATTCAAGGCTGGTTTGGTGGCGCCAAACCAGCACCAGGGCAACAGGCCAAGGCACCTGTCATCAAGCGAACTCCCGGCTATTACCGCTTTCCCCAGGACCTGGAACAGGAACGCCGATTTAAAACCGTCAGAAAACTGATCGACGATAAACAATGGGACGCCGCACGCGATAAACTGCAATTGATGCTGGAAAACAGCCTGAACCTTCCCGTCCACGTCTCCGGCGAACGATCACTGATCACCGATCGCGAATTGATTTACCAACTTCTGGAACTCCTGCCGGTCGAACAACGTGAACGATTCAACCGCCAATATGAGGCACTCGCTGAAAAACTGCTGAATGATGCCAGACAAAATCACGCCCCTCCGGAAAGCTATGCTGAAATTGCCACCCGCTTCTCTGGCACACAGCCCGGCATGCAGGCCATGAACTACCTGATGTCCTATCATATGGAACGTGGCGAATTTGGCTTAGCCGAACAATATCTGCAGCGTCTGCTAAAATCACACGCACCAGTCACTGACACTCCACACTGGAAAACAAAGGCCGCTTTTATCTTCAAGCAGACCGGAAAAGAACCACTCATCGCAGAGCTGTTCAATTCCCCTGGAGGTGCTTCGCTGGTTGAAAAACCAATCAATATCGGGGGCACTTTTGAAACACCCCAAAAGTGGTTGAATCAACTACAGGATCTGAACCTGGCTACCAATCTACTACTGGATGAATGGCCGATGGTGTTTGGCTCCCCCAGCCATGCTGCTCGTGCCAAACCGGCAGATCCATTACTCATTCCCCGCTGGTCATTCCCGCTGACTTCAAATCATTCGTTGCAGACACAGCTCAAACTGATTCAGGAAGATCTCGCCAGCGCAGGCCGAGCGACAATTCCTGCACTCCCTCCGTTAGCCACACAGGGAAAAATTGTTTTCCGTACCCTCAGAGGCATTCAGGTCCTGGACGCTCTGACCGGCGCCCCGCTATGGGAGTCGGCCTTGGAGAACTCACCCGAAGAATCATTTATCGCTGCACAATTGAAAGGCCTGAATGCGCCTCAGGCACGCGGACTGTTTGGTTCGGAGCCGAGGAATGGTTCGTTTTCAGTCTACAATGGAACCAACCCTGACTCACACACTTTAACAAATCTGGTCTATCGAAATGCCAACTGGGGCAGCCAAAGCAGTGATGAACGGCAACTCTATGTACTGGAAGGGATGCAGCTGAATCTTGGGGGAGGCAGTTTTGCCAGCAACCTGAATCGATTTCGCCGAAACCTGAGAAGAGGTGAGGTCGAAGCCGATTCCTGGTCTTCAACCCAAATAGTGGCCTATGACCTCCAGACTGGACAACAAAAGTGGAAGATCGGTGGCACCAGGTTCGATGAACCCTTTGATTTGCCACTTGCCGGCACTTTTTTCATGGGCGCCCCGACTCCGTCTGACAACGAATTATTTGTCGTTGGAGAACGGGACCGGGAAATTCGCCTTTATGCACTGAACCCACAGACCGGAGAAGAACTCTGGTCACAGCAAATCGGTAATCCTGAACAGGACATTTCTCTGGATATGGTCCGGCGCTGGTGGATTGCTCCCGTTGCCATCGATCAGGGAGTCATCGTCTGCCCTACTACGATTGGATTATTAACAGCCATTGACCGCTTGAACCACTCAATCCTCTGGTCAACCCAATATGAAGCCAACAGCTCCCATAGCACAAACCAGCGATTCAATCGTATCCAGCAAACTTCATTTGAACCACTTAATCAACGCTGGTGCCCTTCCGCTCCCGTCATTTCCGGTAACAAGGTAATTTATACGCCACCGGATAGTGAAACTCTGGTTTGCCTGGACTTGATCACGGGATCCCCGAGCTGGGCGAAAAGAGCAAAAGAAACCTCGCTCTACCTGGCCGGTGTGGTCGATAACCAGATCCTGCTGGTAGGAACAAATGGTGCGACCGCGATTTCACTGGAGACGGGAAAAACGGACTGGAATACAGGATTTGGAAGCGCAGCAGGCGCCCCGTCCGGATTGGCAGTCATTGCTGACCAACGCCTGCACATCCCCCTGCAAAGTGGTCAGGTCTGGACTCTGGATGTCAAAACGGGGAAGGTTCTCAACAAACTGTTTAACGAAAACCAGAATCAGCCTCTGGGCAACCTGATCATTCAAAATGGTCAATTCCTCTCATTGAGTGCAACAGGCCTGGTCAGCTATGAACAAAAACAGACATTCGAGGCTCAAATTGCGGACATCAAACGACAAAACACTCAAGACCCCATTGCACTCTTAAAAGAATCTCAAATGCTGATGATGAGCCATTCCTACCCGGAAGCGCTTGTCAAACTAAAACAAATTGACCGAACACAACTACCGGCCCAACATCATGATCAACTTCATAAACTGATCATCAATGGTCTGTCGTCCCAGATTCGATCAGATTTCCAGCAACACGATGATCTTGTCGCGCAACTCAAGCAACAAGTCAGCTCAGACAGCGAACGCATTGAACTACAGAGGCTCTTGATTGAACGCTATACAGCCAGACAACAATTCAACGAAGCGATTGCCTTAATCCTGGAGCTGGCACAAGCACCGGAAGAAACCTTCTTCCAGACAGCGGCTACTGAAACACAAATTGACTCTTGGATTGCAGGACAGGCAGCTGATCTCTGGAAGCGCGCCACACCAACAGACCGTGATCAGTTTTCCCACCAGATCGCTCAAAGAGCCCAACAGGTTTTAAGCCTGAATCAGCAGCAACAGGAACGCTTTCTGCAGCAGTTTCAATTTCATGAAGCATCGGTTCCGGTCTTAGAACAAGTCATCGCGACTTCCATGAACTCCGAAAACTTCTATGAAACCGAACTTTGGCTCAAACGACTGACAAAACGAAAACAGCCACAACTGACAGCACGCGGGCTGGCTCGCATGATGGAACTTTGCCTTAAATTTCAACTGTATCAGGATGCAGAATACTACCGGACCCAACTGACAGAATACGATCCAACTCTCCTGGTTTCAGATAACCAGACACTCCGCCAATTCCTGGAACAAAGACAACAGATCCCGCAGGTTGATGCGGAACAAGACAAACAGAAACCCTGGCAGCCACAGAACTTAAAACTGATCGTCAGCAACCCGGTCCGTTATTATTCCACTCCGGAAATCACGTTGAATACCAGTGCATCCAGCCTGCCATTCTTCCAGACGAAAACGCTGTCCGTAGACTCAAAACAGAATCGACTCACGATTTTCACGCCTGATGGCAATCGCCTGATCTGGTCAACTCCGCTGCGATCCTCTGACCTGAACCACTCACCCGGTTTCAATGAAAGCGAAGTGGTCGGCCATAACCTGATTCTGCAACATCGGGATATGCTACACCTCATTGACCTGGTAAGTCAAAAGCTGGTCTGGAGTCAGAGGCTGGATAAGAAACAGACAAATCGTTACATCTCCAACGCGTATCGATTGACTCCTGCTTCAATGGAATCGGTAACCACACTGCTGCATCGTCATCACCCCTCCATCGCGGTTCGCAATGTTGGAATGATTGCTGCCGCCAATGCCGATTACACCTGCTTCTATAGCCGCCGCAAAATTATTCTGGTCGATACGAGAACCGGAAAAGTGCGTTGGACTCATGAAAACGTCGACAATGAAACCAGAGTTCTGGGAGACGACCACCTGATCTACCTCGTTACCAGAGACCGTGTTACCAAAAAAATTCTGCGAGTCAGCGACGGTCAACCCGTTCCCGTCTCAGAGGTGGGTGATGATCTCCAACACGCAATCTATCAAGGAGAAACGGCGTTCGTTTCGATCTCATCTCCCAATGACAAAAAACGCCCTGATCAGAAACCAGGGCAAACCGCGGTCTACCGTTTTCATTCGGAGTCGAAGGAACAAAACTGGAGCATCGACTTCCCACCGAATTCTCAATTCGGACTGTTCAACCAGCACTACCTCTCTGTCTTGAGCCCTAAAGGGGAAATCGAAATTGTTGACCTGAGAACAGGAAAAAAATCGTCTCTGGAATCGCTCACTCAGGAAGAACTCAAAAGCCATAAGAAGTTCTACCTGGTCACTGACAACGACCACATCTACCTGGTCGGCCATACCTCAGCGCGCAATTCAATCTCAGTCAACGTCCCTTCGATTCCCATTAATGGGACGCTGTATGTCTATGATCGCCAGACCGGAAAGCGAATATGGGACCAGAAAATAAAAAACCAGCATCTAGTGCTCAACCAGCAAAATCTGCTGCCAGTGATTTTGCTGGTCGCACGCGAATACAGACGTGTGGGAAATCGCCACACCAATATTTTCCATTTACACGCCCTGAATAAACAATCGGGAAAAAATCTCCTGACATGGGAAGCCCCCGTCGATTCCAATATTCGCACATTAAATGTTGACCAGCAGCAGAAAATGGTTGAAATTCTGACCTATGGTGCAAGAATTCGGCTGTACGATGCCGATGAACTAGCGGTTCGGCAACCGGAAAAGAATCCGGCTACGGAGCCGCTACCCAAAAAGAATTAGAAATCCACTTGCGAAACAATTCGCATAAAAATACAATGATGTAGTTTCACACTAGGCGTTTCGCTTAACCTGAAGAGATTCGTAATGTACCGTGTTTTTGTCCTGATTTTGATTGGCTCCCTGGCTCTACCTGCCGTCCCGGTTTCGGGTTGCGAGTGCAGCCAGAAACAGTCCGGTCAGACGAAAGCCTGCTGTTGTAGTAAAGCAGGATCGAATCAGACAAAAAAACAGAAGGCTTGTTGTTGTCAGGCTTCTCAGAAACGCAAAAAACAGGAGACGCACAACCAGATTCAGTGCCAGAAACAAAACTGCCACTGTAATCAGACCTTTCAACAGCCAGCAACAACCATTTCGGTAAAATCCACCGAATTGGCCCGTCAACTTCGCGAAAACTTTGAGTCAGTTGATCTGACGGCTGAGCTCTGTTTTTCAGCTCGCCCCGCTTCTACACGCTCATTTGAGTTGCCCCCTCCTGTTCATGCTTATGACTCAGGGGAGTTTTGCGCGCACTTCTGCCTCTGGTTAATCTAACTCCCGTCTTTCTTAAACGGATTAACCTTCTCCGTTCCCCGCATGAGCCATGCCTGTAATCGCTGCGCCATGCGCTGCATCCTGTTCAAAGGATGTTTTCCCTCTTTTGGAAACGGGAACGGATCTGCAACTCGGATATCTATCGTTTAAAGTATTGAAATCAACACACTTTTTCACTTTCAAGGAGAAAACCATGCGTCAAGTTCTATCAATCGCTGCCTTATTAGCTGTTGTTGCCTTCGTAGGCCAAACCGTTGCCGCCGATGGTAAAGGCAAAGCAATGTGCCCGGTTGCTGGCAAACCAGCTAACCCCAACCAAACTGTTGATTACAAAGGGGGGACTGTCAGCCTCTGCTGTGGTAACTGCAAAAAAGCATTCACAGCAAACCCAGCTAAATTCGCTGCAAAAGCAAACCTGCAACTGGTTGCCACCAAGCAAGCCAAACAGGTCAAATGCCCCTTCGCCGGCAAACCTGTTAACCCTGCTCAGGAAGTGACCGTTGCTGGTACCAAAGTGCAATTCTGCTGCGGCGGGTGTAAAGGCAAAGCAGCAAAAGCGACAGGCGATGAACAGATCAAATTGATCTTCAACGACAAAGCCTTTGCCAAAGGCTTCAAAGTGACAAAGAAAGATTAGTGTTTCTTAACGGTATCATGCACGTGCATGCCTGCATGATGCAGCTTTGAAGTAAGTCAGAGACAGGAGTGGGAGCGTTTTCGAAATGCTCCCACTCTTTTTTTACCTCACTGAAACTCAGGTGGTGTACTCTGAATTCAAACGCACATATTCCTGCGTCAGGTCGCTCGTCCAGAATACTACTGACTCTTCTCCGAACGGCAACTGCACCTGAATCAACACATCGCGGTTGTTCCGCAGCCCATCCGAGACCGCCTGCTCATCGAAGTCGACTGGCTGTCCATCCTCATAAAGTAATGTGCCATTGACTTGCAACACGATGTCCCGCTCAGTCAGTTTGACACTGGTTCGACCAGTCGCGGAAACAATCCGCCCCCAGTTCGGATCGGCACCGGTAATTGCCGTTTTGACCAACGCATCATTGGCAATCGTTCGCGCAATTTCAAACGCATCATCTCGTTGTTTTGCTCCCGAGACTTCGATCGTAATAAAGTGGTCGGCCCCTTCCGCATCACGAATGATCGCCTGCCCCAGCTCCATGGCCACTTCATCAATTGCCAACTGCAAATCACTCAGTTCCTGATCGGACAGTTCAGCGGCTCCCGCAGCACCGTTTGCCAGCAAGATCACCGTATCACTCGTACTGGTGTGCCCTTCGACGGAAACACAATTGAAACTGCGATTGACGGCATTCCTCAAAAGTTGATCGGCCTGAGTGGAACTCAACGGTGCATCAGTCATGATCACGGACAGCATGGTTGCCATGTTCGGTGCAATCATCGCAGCTCCTTTTGCGGCACCACTCACTCTTACGGTCGTGCCACCAATGGAAAGGACATGTGTTGCCTGCTTGGGAACCGTATCGGTGGTCATCATTCCTGTCGCCGCCTGCCGAAATGCCCGCGCGCCTGAGTCCAATTGCCGCACGACTTCCGGAATCCCCTGCTCCAAAGGCGTACGTGGCAGAAAGTGGCCGATAATCCCTGTCGAACAGACCAGGACTTCTTCCTCCGCGAGAGATAAGCCGTCCGACACTAGACGGGTCATCCACTTTGCATCTTCAATCCCACGCTCACCGGTACAAGCATTTGCATTTCCGGAGTTAATTACGACTGCGCGAACCGATTCGCTGGGAACGCGTTCCCGCGAAACTTTCACAGGAGCCCCACACACCTGATTCTTCGTAAACACACCCGCGCCGCAACAAGGCACATCAGAAGCAAACAAAGATAAATCAAAAGTCGACTTGTTTTCCTTGATGCCACAAGCCAGACCGGCAGCACGAAACCCCTGGGGTAAGATCATATCAGCAGTCAACTGCTTCTCCTTCAACGAAATAAGAAATTTCAGACGATTAAACCAGCGGTCTCGGGGTACCCCGCCATCAAGTTGAAATTCTGAATGGCAACTCCCGCCGCTCCCTTGATCAAATTATCGGTCGCGGAAAAGACAATCAATTGATCGCCGGCAAACTGCACGGAAATGTCACAATAATTCGTTCCCGCCACATTTTTCGTCGCGGGAATACGATCAATTACGCGCACAAACGGCTTCCCCTGATAAAAGGATCGATAAACATCCAGGAGTGCATCCCGACTAATCGCTTTGGTCAATCGCGGATACATAGTCGCTAAAATTCCCCGGTTCATTGGAGTCAGGTGCGGCGTAAAGGTGACTTTCACGTCTTTCCCTCCCACCGTAGTGAGGACTTCTTCGATCTCCGGCGTATGGCGATGCGTTCCCACACCATAGGCGGTAATGCTCTCGTTACACTCAGGATACAGCGTTCCCAGTTTGGGATTCCGCCCCGCTCCACTGACGCCGCTTTTGGCATCAATGATGATCCCCGTTGGCTCCACCAACCCTTCGGCCATTAACGGCGCCAAACCCAAAATGGCCGTACTGGTATAACAGCCCGGGTTGGCAATCAGATCGGCGGAGGGAATTTTGTCAGCCCAAAGTTCAGGCAAGCCATATACCGTGCTCCCCAGCCGGGTCGGATCAATATGCACATGGTGATACCACTTTTCATATACGGCCGGATCACTCAATCGGTAGTCGGCACTCAAATCAACCACCCGACAACCATCCGCCAGTAGATCGGGAATGACTTCCATGCTCGCCACATGTGGCAATGCACAAAACACAAAGTCCGCCCGATCCGCAATCTCAGCCGAGGTCAATGCTTCACAGCGCAAATCCAGGCGTCCTTCCAGACAAGGATGAATTTCACTGATATGCGGTGCTTCTTCCGAACGGGACGTCAACGCGACGATTTCCACATCCGAATTTCGCAGTAGTATTTTAATCAACTCCAGAGCCGCATAACCTGTGGCTCCCATTATGGCAACTTTTGTCATTGTTTCCTGATCCGACTAAACTCTAAGAAGCGGCAAACCCTGAAACAGGTGTCTGCCTGAGCACATTGAGAACATCATACAATCTGAAGTGTGAATAAGAAGACGACAAGGATTGACTCGGCAAGGATCGCCAGAGTTCTCCATTTTTTCAAGATCCTATTCCACCAGGGAAACAAACAAAAGCAGACCACAGACGATAATGCAACAGAAATGGGATCTGATTCAAAATTCCCCAGCAAACTTCTGATTTTATAATGATTATTTAGAATTAACAAAGTCAACGCCCACATGGGAAATGAATGTCATTCTTTCAAATTAGCCGCAAAATCAATTCGGTTTCCTTTTCAAAAACATTCTTAAACATCACAATAAAACCAGTGATTCAAGTCATTTTTAACAATAGCAATTCAATTTGCCAGTGTTCCGAATTCCTGATCAAATAGCGGTTTTGTAACGAGCCGCCAGTGGTTCACATGGACACCCACCAGTGCAACATGGAATAAGAAGAGGAAAGAATGTCTAACGTTGCCAAACTAGCCGCCGATGCGCTGACTGAAGGTGGTGGGATTTTACGCTTGTCCCCAACATGGGTCCCCCGCTCGTTTCTTCAACCCGGTCGTCGTTTGAAACTGCATCCTAATGACTACTACGCCTTGGGAACCCACCGGGGCGGTATCGATGAGCGCTGGTTTGGCTCCACAACCGTCGCCACCAACGAAGGCGCACCAGATGACGAAGGTTTGAGCTACTGTGTCTTCGGCGGTGAAAAGTTCACTCTGCGAGATGCCATCGCCGAACTGGGAGCCGAAGTCATCGGCGATTCGATCTGGGGCAAATACAATCGCTGGCCCGTTTACTCCAAATTCTTTGACAATATGGGACCGATTCCTCACCACATGCACCAGAATGCCGAACAGGCTGCACTGGTTGGCCAGGAAGGAAAACCCGAATCGTATTACTTCCCTCCCCAGATGAATGCCATCGGAAACAATTTCCCCTACACCTTCATGGGTCTGGACCCAGGCACCACCAAACAGAATGTCATCGACTGCCTGGATCGCTGGAATGACGGGGATAACGGAATTCTTGATCTCTCTAAAGCGTATCGCCTCAAACCGGGTACCGGCTGGTTGATTCCTCCCTGCGTCCTGCACGCTCCCGGAAGTCTCGTTACCTACGAACCACAGTGGGGCAGTGACGTCTTCGGCATGTATCAGTCGATGGTCGAAGGCCGGGCCGTACCACGCTCGCTGTTGACCAAAGACTTCCCTGAAGACAAACACGACGACAACGCCTATCTCGTCGATGCCCTCGACTGGGAAGCCAACGTGGATCCCAATTTCAAAGCCAACAATTACCTCGAGCCCATTGCGATCGGCGATACCGCAGCCGACGGCTATGTTGACCGCTGGATTGTTTACGGTAAAGTCAAAGGCGAGCAGTTATTCACTGCGAAGGAACTGACCGTCAACCCGGGATGCAAAGTCACCATCAAAGACTCCGGCGCATACAGCTGGATCACAGTTCAGGGTGAAGGCACAATCGGGAAACTGAGACTGCAGACACCTGCCATGATCCGCTTCAGAGAAATGACAGAAGACGAAGTCTTCGTGACAGAGAAAACCGCTCAGGAAGGCGTTACGATTGAAAATACGGGCAGTGAGCCACTGGTTTCACTCCGTTACTTCGGCCCTGATGCCTGCCCCAGTGCTCCCAATATCGGTGATTACCGAAAATAAACTGATCAGTCACACAGAACTGCCCGAACTCTCGGGTAGTTTCTTTTTGATCTTCTAATTCCTGCTAACATGAAAGACCATCTCATGAGTGATCACACAGCTAACCCCCTCCCCAAGCTTCATAATGCAGCCTGGCCGGGCGTCGTTGGAAAAGGCCCCGACTCAGAACCCCCGATTGACCTGGATACCATGCTCGACCTGACTGCCGCCGCCGAAGTGGATGGCATCAAGTTCGACGGAACGGACCTGTTCCTGTTTGATCCGCACGTCAGCATTGATTCCAGTGATGATGACCTGAAGCAACTGGCTGAAAAAGTGCAGTCCCGCAATCTGGTCATCGGCTCAGTCGTCGCTCCGGTCTGGCCTCCCACCGGTGGTGGCTCCGCCATGGGTAGCGACGAAGAACGCGGCCAGTTCCTGGAACAGGTTCGCAAAGGATGTGGCATTGCTAAAAAACTGCGCGAGCTTGGCGTTCGCCCTTACGGCGTCGTCCGCATCGACTCTGCCGCAGGCCCCGGTGAATGGATCGAAGATCCGGAAGGCAATCAGGCCAAAATCGCAGACACCTTCAAACAAGCCGCCGATATCGCCGCCGATCATGGCGAGCGTCTGGCAGCAGAAGGGGAAATCTGCTGGGGTGGCATGCATAGCTGGAAACGCATGGTTCAACTCCTGGAACTGGTCGATCGCCCCGACATACTGGGCTTTCAGGCTGACATGTCGCATACTCTGCTCTACCTGATGGGTTACAACGCCCCAGAGGATCGTCTCCTTCCGGAAGACTTCGACTGGAACGATGAAGCCACTTTTGATGCCGCCTATAAAACCCTGACCGATGCCCTGCGTCCTTGGACGATCGATTTCCATGTGGCACAGAACGACGGCACCGTTCACGGCACTGGATCGCATGACAAAACCGGTAGACACTGCCTGCCCAAAGACCCCAACGGTAAGCTTGATATCGTTAAACGGGCCGGTTTCTGGTTACGTGACGAAAACGGCAACCCCACGAAGAAGTTTCAGCACATCTGCTGGGATGGTTGCATGTTTTCCAATGAAGTCATGATGAACCCCCAGACCTGGAACGACATCCTGGAAGCAATGATTAACGTCAGAGACGCTCACGGCTGGTCGTAATCGTTTCCTCTACACTCTCATTTTTCAATCTATTTTTTAAATCTACAAGGAGTCACACCAATGACCAAGCCAGTACGCGTCGGTCTGATCGGCTACGGATTCATGGGGCGAACCCACTCCAATGCTTATAGACAAGTCGGCAAATTTTTTGATATCGAACACACACCTGTTCTGCAGGCCTGTTGTGCCCGTAGCGAAGATAAAATCAAAGACTTCGCCGACAACTGGGGCTGGGAATCCTATGAAACCGATTGGCGCAAGCTGATCGAACGGGATGACATCGACCTGATCGACATCACCACTCCCAACAATTCGCACCACGATATCGCCATCGCTGCCGCAGAAGCCGGTAAGATGGTGCTCTGCGAAAAGCCACTGGCGATGAATGTCGCTGAGGCAGTCGCGATGACCGAAGCCATTGAAAAGGCCGGCGTGGCCAACATGGTCTGGTTTAACTACCGTCGCGTGCCTTCAATCACCCTGGCCAAACAGCTGGTGGACGAAGAACGCATCGGTCGTCCCTTCCACTACCGAGCTCAGTACCTGCAGGACTGGACCATCGCAGAAGACGTTCCCCAGGGTGGTGCGACTCTCTGGCGTCTGGATGCCAAAGTCGCAGGTAGCGGCGTGACCGGCGACCTGCTGGCTCACTCCATCGACTCTGCGATCTGGCTCAACGGACCGATCACTTCGGTCTCAGCGGCCACAGAGACGTTCATTAAAGAACGCGTTCATCAGGAAACCGGCGAAAAGACCAAGGTCGAAATCGACGATGCCTGCATGTTCCTCGCCCGCTTCGCCAACGGCTCCATGGGAACCTTCGAAAGCTCCCGCTATGCCCGTGGACGCAAAAACTTCAATACGTTCGAACTCAACGGGGAAGCCGGCTCGGTCTACTTTGACCTGGAAGACCCACAGATTCTGCAGTTCTTTGAATACGCCAATCCCACCACCGGCAAAAAAGTCGAAGACCACGTTACCGGCTGGCGGCGGATTCATGTCACTAACTTCGAACACCCCTATATGGATAAATGGTGGGTTCCCGGCTGTACCATCGGTTACGAGCACACCTTTACCAACGCTCTGGCTGACTTCTTCCAGGGACTGGATACCGGGAAGCCAACTCAACCCGATTTCAGAGCGGCACTTGAAACTCAAAAAGTTTGTGATGCCGTTCTGCAAAGTGCGAAAGACAAGCAATGGGTCGAAATTGCATAGCATTACAGGCAGGTTTTCTGCTATAATGCGGCCATAGCAAGCCTTTGTAAAAACGGGCGACAATCTCAAGTCGCCCGTTTTTGCTATATACTGAATCAAATAAATCTCGAGGATAAAGAACCGGGAGTCAAAATTATGGACCGTCATCCAATCACACAAGAAGGATACGATAAACTGCGCGAAGAAATTCGTTACCTTGAAAACGAAAAGATGCCCGAGATCGCTCAGGCCATTGCAGACGCTCGTGCCGAGGGTGACCTGAAGGAAAATACCGAATATCATGCCCAGCGCGAAGCACAGGGGATGACACAGGCAAAAATCAACCAACTGAAAACCAAGCTGGCTAGCTGCTATATCGCCGATAAATCAAACATGCCTAAAGGGGTGGTCACCTTTGGAACAACGGTGACTGTGAAAGATCTAAGCGATGGCTTGGAAGAGAGATACGAATTTGTCGGCCCCGGCGAAGAGGATTATACTGGCGAAGTCATGAAAATCCTGACCTCAAGCCCGCTGGCGGAAGGCCTGCTGAACAAAAAAGTGGGAGATCAGGTTGAAGTCGAAGTTCCTTCAGGAATGCTCAAATTAGAAATTATCAAAATCGACGACTGATCGAAATCAATTCTCAGAAACAATGATAGCGGCGTGAATTGACTTCACGCCGCTATTTTTATTGATTCAGACTTCTGAAATCATCGTCAGCATCAAGAGATAGACACCCGGGCTGCTATTTCCCTTGAACCAGTACTCGATTCATCAAGGGAACAGAGGGTGCAAAAGTTTGCACGATCTGTGTGACTAATTGCTTGAGATAATAGGTGGAACTGACGCCATAGACCGTAATCCCAGAGTGATCATAGCGGACTTTGACGTTCCGTACCTGTTGATGAGTTCCGGATAGGATTTCCGTTTCCAGCTTCGCGGGTGCGGGGCAGGACTCCCATTGAGGAGCAGGCTGCTGCTGCGGTGGAACTTCCATTTCAGGCTCGCATTCCAGGCTCTTGCGGAGACCATCCAGAATGCTTGTTTCTTCTGCAAATGAACGACGGGGCTTTTGTAAAATCTGCAAAGACATCGCAAAGATCCAACTAAATAAAATGAGTATCGACTGAGATTCAAACTATTTTTTCACAGTCGCGAATCATGTGCCGAAAGAAAGCCGATTCGAAAAAACAGTAGACTCGCAACGCCGCCATAGATATGAGAAAAGCCTATCTGGCACAATATACAAGACTTAAAAAAATTAAGACTGAACCCAATCTTAACCACCTCCAAATAATTCGGATGACTTTGATTAAGTTTTGATGTGCGCCGTAAGTTTGCGAGCTGCGTAAAAAATGTGCGATACAACTGGGCAGAGTCACTCCCCAAACGAGCCCAGCGTTCAACGAGAACAGCCCTCAAGAGTTCTCCTATTTCTGGGCTTTGATCCATTTGGCAATATCGACAATCACACGCTTCTCAACATGGCCAGGAGTGAGATATTCACTGGGAGTACTTTTCCCCTCACCCGCCATAAAAAGGTGATTCAGACGAGTATAAGAAATCAGTGTGACATCTGCACGGCTTCCCAAAGCCTGTTTCCACAGATCAAAATCAACCATCGTGACCTGATAATCCCGCTCCCCCTGCAGGATCAGAAAGGGCTTCTGCAGCGTTTGGGCACGCACGGCAGGCTGATATCCCCTCAAATCCAGCCAGTATGGAGCCGAAATGCCTAAGGGGAGTTCTGATGCCGCAAAATCTGCAGACAGTGCTGGTGATTTCACCATTTCCACCTGTTTTTTGATAGCATCTATCTTCTGCTGTTCCTCGGCCGTAACTGCCCCATCCAGTGAGAATAGGTATTTCACCTGATCAAGCACCAGGTCTTCCAGAGGCCGTACCGAGCCGGCAAAGCTGATAAAGCCAGCGATCTTTGCAGAAGCGGCTCCGATCCGTGGCAGCAGGTTCCCTCCCAGACTATGGCCTAATACGTAGATGCGATTCGTTTCGATCCGTGGCTGATTGGCCAGAACATCTACAGCAGCGACTGCGTCGTCAACGGATTCCTCTTTGACAGTCAGCCCTCCGGAAAGCAACGCCATTTTGAGCTGATGATGTTTCGTCCGCTTCTCATACCGCAGAACGGCAACGCCTCGGGAAGCGAGCCCCTGTGCCAGATCACGAAATGGTTTATTGGGGCCGATTGTCTCATCCCGATCATGGGGGCCTGATCCATGAACCAGCACCACCGCAGGTACCCGCTTGTCACCTTTAGGCAGCGAGAGTGTACCCGGCACCGCCCAGAGCCCGGCACCGACCGTTACTTCGACTTCCTCAAACTGTTTCTTGTCGACATAACCAGGAGTACGATAGACACCACCAGGAACGAAAAACAGGCCTGCGATTTCATTTTGCTCTGTGAAAACGACCTTGGTATCGAGCTGGCCTCGCTCAAACTGACATGTGACAAATACGATCTGATATTTCTTAATCGCCTCGGTTCTCGAATCAGCAATCCGTTGCAGGCTGCCATACTGACTGAGAACACCTTTCCAGATCGCCTCCAGTTTGTTTGGGGGAAGTGCCTTAGTCATCACAGTGTCAAACCGCTGGACCGCCTTCTCAAACTCTCCCTGTTCAAGCTGTTTGACAAACTCCCGCGCCAGTTTCTCGCGATCAGGTTTTGCCTGCCCCGCGGAAATTGCTGACTGCCAGAGTATGAAAACCATCAACCAGACGAGAAAGAATCTTGCTTGCTGCATCACCTTACTCCACACTGCCTGCTTCATGAAAATCGATTAAACAGATCGAATATAACAGGTCTCTTATGGACTTGATAATACTTTTAAATTCTACTCATATTCAGACGACAAAAAAGCGAGCGTAAGCCAAGACTCTTTTCAAAGCAAAAGATCTCTGCAAATTACTTTAGATCAAAATCAAGCACATTATCCCCCTTTTTAATTTCGACGGACAATGTGGTTTCTGTATTATATTGGGCCGGAATAAACTGCACGACTTCCTCAACTTTCTGACCTTCCCCCCCTGAGGAAACAACCATTTTGCCAGAACCACGGTAGCTTTTAATTTCGACACGGTTTTTGCCAACCGTTGCGCCATCCTCTGCTGAAACGGTATATTTCCCATCCTTGATGTCAGCAAAAATTGCCTTACCAGCAACCTGCCCATTAACGACTTCTCCATCAGGGATAAAGCGAATCTTCCCTGACTCCAGCGGTTTCCCCTGATAGCTGACCGTTCCCTGCACCTGAGAGGTAGAAAACTCCAACCCTGACGATCCACCGCAGCCAGTTGTGACCAATATAATCAGCCCAGAAACCAGGATATGAAATTGGTTCTTTGTAAGCATTTTTCTTTTCCATAAAAGTAACTACACTATGAGAAACGCAGCCGATCAGCGAACCGACTGCGGGAACGGCTTCAGACCTGAGCGCAGCGCTTCGATCTTTTCCAGCAGGAATTTCGTCCGAATCAGAATTCTCCCAGTACGTTATCATCTGATTTGTGACCGAGGTCCTGCCATGTTTTCAGATGGATGTTATCAGATACAAATCGAACCGCGCCATCACAGAGCAGAATATGCACACCGCCGACATGCTGACTGGCAGGAGAAGCATTGGCATACTCCTGATAGGTTCGACAAGCGGCTTTCGTATTAGGAGGAAACACAGTCAAGTAAGCCCAGCGAATTGAAGCATCTCCATAAAACCATGATTGACCTCGTAGCTTTCCAGTACTTCCAGACGCACTACAATCATCTAAAATACCTCCCGTACTGACATTTCCGTAGTTGACGTATTCAGAACCAACCAGTAACTCGGAAACCATCATTGTGTTGGAAGTTCCATCAGTAATATCACGGATCTTTGTTTTACTGTCAGTAAAAAAGACTGAGGTCCCATTATTTTTATAGGTACTGCCGCCACCAGAGACGGAGCCAAGCGGGCTGTTTCCGACACACCCCGTATAATTACTGGGACCACTGGAAGAACCTGTCGTCCCTTTCCCACCCGGGTCGCTGGGACAGCGGTAAACAGGCAATTCAACATTCCGCACGTCTGCGTTATTAGCGTGTCTTCCCGGGTCAGGCATTGAGAAATCAATCTTATTGTAGAGCGGTCCCTGATCCATAAAAGGCAGGATAAATGCTGACCATAAGACCTTCCCCGTGTTCCAACCACTTACTCCGGCATAGGGGTGCTGTGGTGCTCTCGTGATTCCGGGAGGGAAAGTGGAATGGGTCTCGAGATAGTTATGTAACGCAACTCCGATCTGTTTCAGACTATTTTTACAGGTGCTCCGACGTGCTGCTTCGCGAGCCTGTTGCACAGCAGGTAACAATAGTGCTATCAAAATTGCGATGATGGCGATCACCACCAGTAATTCAATCAGGGTAAAACCACGTTTTCGTTGGTACATCTTAAACTCCTAGATCAATAAAAATCATAGATACGAATAGATTTGGTTGGACTGAGATTAGTGCAATTCCAGGGGATGGAATTTACGCACTGAAGGAAAGATCAATTGAATCTCTGTATTAACATCCTGCATACCAGTGACTGGTCGCAGAACCACTCTTGAAAAAATGGGGATGGAGATATATTCACTCAGGATTGTATCGCTGGAACGAGCCCAGCTTTCAGGTGGTAGGACATTCAAAGCCGTGTCTTCAAACGACCACAACGAATATTCATTATCAAATGATAAAAAAAACTTGCTGAGATCCTTTAGACTTAAGTGGAAAACCTCCATATATTGTAGCGATGTATATACCTTGTGACTAGGATTGATTCAATTTTTTCATTCGAACGCATCATGCTTTCAATCTGGTTTTGAAGCTAAAAAACCATTCTTGAAATAGAAACAGCGCAGTTAACCTGCTGCCGAGATAGGAGCCAACACACCGTAACAGAACTCTCAGGCGCAAAAAAAGAGTCTTCAGATATAATTCTGAAGACTCTTTTTTATAGAAAACATAACGACTCGCCTCGTGGAAAAGACGCAGCGAGATCGATGATTTTAAGCAAGCAGTCCCTGCAGGAGATTTTCTCCCGGACCGTGATCATAGCAGTCACTATTATTCCACAGGGGAAGACCGGCAGCGTAACGAGCAGCCAGCATCAGAACTTTCTGTTCTGACCCGGGCTTCGCCTGAGTTGCTTCGTCTGGATTGATTCCCATTTCTCGGTACTCTTCTTCACCGAATAAAGCATCGAAGTTGGGATCATACCCATCTTCAGAAAACTCCTGGAACTCACCATCTTCGTAGCTGACCAGTGACTGATCATCTTCAAGCTCGTATGAAAGATTACCAACGTCATTCGAACCCATCAAAAATGCCGACATTCTCTTCTTCTTTCTCCAACAACAATAACTAAGTCCAGGCCTTCCACCATACCATATGCGTGGACAAACCTTCTACGTGGAACAAAACAATCAGTCATCTCTACCAAACCGAGAAATTCAATCGCTCGTAGCGTACGCGTCCATTGCGTTATTTGGGAGATTGAAAGCAACACCCTCCAAGGGTGTGGGAAGTTTTTTTCAGGTGGGAAACTCTTCTAAAATTTTGTAGTTAAAAAACATCCCAGTTCATTAGGGTTACGGCTCAAAGCCGCAAGCAAGGACACCTAATAGGTATCCCCTGTTTCTAGGACAATTCTTTAGTTTTTATGGTAAAATGTCAACAAGATTTTTGACATTTTTGCAAACTACTTTGAAATCGAATCTCTGAGCAGGTATCAACCCCCCGACTTGGAGATGAAAGACCTCAGTTCGGCGAAATTTGCTGGATTTTGATGAATCAAAACCCCAGACAGCCCGTTAGGACTCGATTCTAGCCAGTCTCTCAGGGACGATTAATTCCATAGCGTTTCAATTTGCGATCCAGAGTCGAACGCTCGATTCCCAGAATCTGAGCAGACTTTGATTTGTTCCAGTTGGTATTATCCAACACCGCCAGAATATGCTCCTGCTCGATCACTTCGAGAGAGACATCCCGAAAACCAGCCTGAGCCGCTGGTAAAACGCATTTGGGGTCGCTTTCCATCCCCACCGCGGAAAGTTGAATATCCGATGCATCTATGATATCGCCCGTACACAAAATAAATGCTCGTTCGATCGTATTCTGTAATTCACGGACATTCCCGGGCCAATGATACGATTCCAGTAGGTCTTTGGCTTCTTGAGTGAAACCGCGAATCGGCCGTCCGGTTTTCGTCACAAATCGATTCAGAAAATAGTTGGCTAATAACAGAATATCTTCTGCCCGAACGCGTAATGGATCTACACTGATTTCCACCACATGTAATCGAAAATACAAATCCTGACGAAACGTCCCTTTGGCCACGGCTTTTTCCATATCGCGATTCGTGGCAGCGACAACCCGTACATCAACGTCAATCGAAACACTGCCACCGACCCGCTCGAACGAATGCCCTTCCAGAACGCGCAGAAACTTCGCCTGAACGCCTAGAGACATCTCTCCGACTTCATCCAGAAACAGAGTTCCCCGGTGCGACTGCTCGAATTTACCAGGCTTCTGGCTGGTCGCTCCTGTGAAAGCCCCCTTCTCATGCCCGAATAGTTCACTTTCCAGCAGCCCTTCACTAAGTGCCGCACAGTTCATACAGACGAAAGGCTGCTTCTTTCGTTGGCTGTTAAAGTGAATCGCACGGGCCACCAGCTCCTTACCCACGCCACTCTCGCCACGAATCAATACACTCGCATCGGTCGGAGCAATTCGCAGGATCTGCTCTTTCATCGCGATCATGCTCGGACTACTGCCGACCAGTTCACTCTCCAGCTCCAACTGCTCACGCAGTGCCTTGTTCTCCCCCTCCATCCGGGCCAGACCGTCAGACAGCTTCTTTTTCTCATTCAGGTTTTGAAAAGAAATAGCCAGCTGGTCGGCTAGAGCCAGCGTGAACTCCAGATCATCAGAATCCAGCGGATTATCAGGATTGGTCGAATACAGATGAATCAGCCCCGCCACCCCCTGTTTGTTACGGAGCGGGGCACAGATCACACTCTGGGCATGAATCTTCCCCAGACTGTCCCGGGTGGAAAGCTTGCTGTCCTCTGAAATATTGTGCGCCAGAATCGCATCACCTTCGTCGAACACCATCTGAGACAGAAAATCGGATGGCTTCTGATAAGGCATTTCATCGACCGACTGAAACGCGATCACCTTCAGGTTTTCCGGCTTCCGCGCTTCATGCCTAGCTGGATCAAAGTATAAAATCGCTCCAATATCTGCACTCGTCCCCTCAAACAGACCATTTAAGACGATCTGTGAGAGCTCCTTCTCGGACTGGGTATTTCCCATATCCAATGCCAGGCGGTAGAGTCGTCCTAATTCACGACTCGTGCGATCCCGATCAATCTGGGAGGAAGGTGGCGGAGTATGAAAGCGTGTATGACTCTTACGCTGGATGATCTCCGGAACGTTAAACTCTTCCCAACTGGACTGCTGCCCCACACCGATCGTTTCACTCTCCAACTCTTCAGCCGAACCGGCTGAGGTCGCCCGGGACGAAAAACGAGCTACATCAAACGTGAAGATTGCTTCGCTGTCCCCGATCTCAATCACGTCCCCTTCCTGAAGCTCATGATCTTGCGCAATAGGCAAACCTTGCACAAGTGTCCCGTTACGGCTCCCCAGGTCACGAATGACCCAAGCCGAGTCACTGTAAAAAATCTCACAGTGATTACGGCTGCAAACCTCATCATCCAGAACAATCCGGTTGGTCGGCGCACGGCCAATCGTCGTTACCTGGCGATCTACCAGACGATAGACCTTTCCCCGCTCATCCAGTTCTTGAATGATCAGATAAGCGACCGACGAGGCACCATTTGGATTTTGTTGATCAGAATTATGCATAGAATATTCAGCAGGAAACGCTCCACTGACGAAATTCAGTGAACTTGATCCCCGGTTAAGAAAAGGTTAGGCACCCGCCTCGAAAACAATGCCGAAATCAGTACGCCCTATTTACTTACGATAACCCCAGTAATTATTATATTCAATTAACTTGCACCAGAACATAAAATTCGTCAAGCTAAAATAAGAATTCATCAAGCGAAACGCGTGAAACATCAACATCTTCCTGCCTGTAAAGAGAACTTCCCATGCCTAGATTTATTTTCGCCCGTAATTTCATTACTCCTCTGCGGACGGTCCTTGGTATTTGTCTCTGCTTATCCGCCTTGACAACATTACAGGCTGAGAACTGGCCTCGCTTTCGCGGGATTGACGGTTCCGGGATTTCCAGTGAAAAAGGGTTCCCGTTGAAATGGACCGACAAAGACTATGCCTGGAAAAAAGAACTTCCCGGCTTAGGCCATTCGTCCCCCTCCATCTGGGGCGATAATCTGTTTGTGACCTCCGCCCTCGGTGAAGGAGAAACCCGCTACCTGTTCTGTATCGACCCGAAAACCGGCCAGGAAAAGTGGAGACGCGGAACGGAACTGAAAAAAAGCCATAAACACCGCAAAGGAAGCTGGGCTTCCAGCACACCAGCCACAGATGGCGAACACGTTTATGTGGAATTTGCAGACGAAGAAACTTACCTGCTGATCGCCTACGATCTCAAAGGAAACAAAATCTGGGAACGCAACCTGGGATCATTCACCAGCCAGCACGGACACGGTAGTTCCCCCATGATCTATAAAAACCTGGTGATCGCCACAAATGACCAGCAGGGTCCCAGTTCTGTTACTGCCTTTAACAAGCTGACCGGAAAAACTGTCTGGCAGGCAGACCGGGCTGTACGCAGAACGTCCTATGCAACTCCCATCATTATCGACCACCCTAACACCGGGCCACAGCTGATCTGTGTCAGCGGTGCCACCGGAGTCAGCAGTCTCGACCCGGAAACAGGAAAGGTCAACTGGACCACGGGAGAATTCCCAATGCGAACCGTTTCGTCGCCTGTCTACGGTGAAGGCCTGATCTTTGCCACCTGTGGCGGCGGAGGAAGAGGCAAGCTGCTCTACGGCGTCGATCCTACCGGATCAGGAAATATCAAAGAAACCCATATCAAGTATCAGCGTTCTACCAAGCTGCCTTATGTCCCCACACCGGTTGTCTATGAAGGGCACCTCTATCTCTGGGGCGACAGTGGTGTCGTCAGCTGTGTTGATCTGGCAACCCAGAAGAATGTCTGGACCGAACGCGTCGATGGCGGCTACAGCAGCTCCCCCGTCTGCATCAACGGTATCCTGTACTGCATTGATGAAAACGGTCAGGTTGCCATGATTGATGCTTCTCCCAAATTCAAATCGCATGGGAAAGTCAAACTCGATGATCCCAGTCACGCCACCGTCGTTGTGGCCAACGGCCAAATGTTCCTGAGAACCTTCAAAAACCTGTATTGCCTGGATGCTCAGAAGTAATTTTTTGACTAAATTCCTGAGACACTTCGCCAGAATGTGATTCATAACCATTTAAAGCGCTGCTATAATCAAACGATGCCACCATGAGGTGTTCCCTCGCGTTTACCCAAGAGGGCAACCACTCACGGCGGGCATTACAGATCGCTTGGATCGAGATCGGGCCCTCTCAATCCACTCAATATTTCATCGACTGATTTTCTAGAGAAGGATTGATTATGCCCGCCTGGCCCGGTGGTCCCTGCCCTCAATGCGGGGAGGACATGCCTGCAAATCTGGTTCATTGCCAAACCTGTCGTGCATTGCTGAATGACGACCTGGAGCACGACACTGTCGAAATCCCTGCATTTCACCCACTCAAGGAACTCTCCGTTCACTGTGATGCCTACCCGGTTGGCTTTTACTTCCAATGCCCTGACTGCAAAAAAGAATTACGGGTACACAAAAAATACCTCGGCAAAAAAGTCAGTTGCAAGTTCTGCCAGACTCCGATTTCCCTGAGTCTTCGATCGAAACAAACTAAGTCATTTGGCTTTTACACAAACTGCCCGCATTGCCGCGAAGAATTACGCATCGCACACAAATACCTGGGAACGGTCGCCTCCTGCAAGTTCTGTCACGGACACATCCAACTACTCGAAAAACCGGCCGATCCGGTTGACAGCTGAGAGGTCTCTGCAAAACCTATTGGCGCGCGGCCTTCGTCTTATCCGCTGAATCCGTAGTACTTTGCCAGGAAACGTCTGCCTGGGCAGGACGCGTCTTATAAAGCGTCCCTGCTTCATTGAAGAGTAAGGCAACATTCAAGTGCCAGCGACTTCCATCCTCGCGTTCCCAGAGATCACAATAATAGATCGAAGGGCTTGATGAAAACCCTCCTGAAATCCCCGCTGCATTCAACCGCTGGATCGCCTGCTCTTTTTGCGTTCCCATGGGCACAATTTCGAGAATCTTCTGTGATTGCTCTTCGAATACCAAGGGTGCGGGAACAACCTGTTGAAATCCAGTGCACGCCATCAACGCCAGTGTGCCGAACATGCAGATCGCAGCAATTCCCCGGCAACGAAACGGCCCCGCATCTGCTGACTCCAATTCAACATAGTTTGACATTCGCTCCCCGCCTCCATGAATGGGAAACTCACTGATCCCCCCTCGATTTCTATTTGAAGCGAAATATATCAGAATCAGTACAAAAGTCGTACGGCAATTTTTTTAGTCGTGTTAATCAGTGTGAATATTGGCATTCCGCACGCAATTCCCGCTCCCGTGGGCATAAAAAAAGCCCGATTTGTCTGATCATAACAAACCGGGCTTTTATTTGATTCACCAACTAAGGCTGCAAGGCCTTACGCCGCTAATGCAGCTTGAGCAGCTTTCACGATCTCATCGAAGATCTGAGGCTGAGAAATCGCCAGCTCACTGAGAGACTTACGATTCAGCGTGATCCCTGCTTTGGTCAGACCATTAATGAATTGAGAGTAGTTTGTACCCCGTTCACGACAGGCCGCGGTGATGCGAGTCACCCAGAGCGCCCGGAATTCACGTTTACGTACGCGACGGTCACGATAGGCATAAACCCGTGAACGAACCAGGGTTTCTTTTGCGGTTCGCAACAACTTGCTACGACCGCCAACATTCCCACGTACTTCTTTAAACAGTCTCTTCTTTGCTCGACGTCGAGCTGAACCTTTTCGAACTCTCATGACTACTTTCCAACTGAGAAGTTAATTTTTGATTCCGTCTGGATTGATATCCCCTACTCAGGCATACGGGATCGGCGGGGATGTTACGAACTGGAACGCAGTGCATTCACAATCAATTTTGCCTCAGCACCTGTCACAACTCCATCACCTCGAAGACGAATTTTTCGCTTAGGGCTTTTCTTGCTGAGAATGTGACCACGATAGGCTTTTCTGTGCTTGGCTTTACCAGAAGCAGTAATCTTGAACCGCTTCTTCATTCCTTTATGTGTCTTTTGCTTAGGCATTATATTTTCACTCTTCGTAAACGATGCAGAGGCAGCAGTCGCCTCTGTGAAAACAGAGATTCAGATCGCAAACCCTGGGGTACAATATCAATATTCTCTTCATTCAACAAATGAATGCTTCGTCAACCAACAGAGGGGACATGTTCATACAAACAGTCCGTACTGATATTATGATGAAAGTTGATCGCGCAGTATAATCAGCCTTAGTCCATTATTTCTACCGAAACGAGACTAAAAACCGAGGGTCTTCCCAGAAAAAATGGCAGATCGGCTTAAAACCGGGTTTTCTCATTCACAACACAGCCCTTTGCCCCATTTGACTCTCAACACCGAAGCTTCACAAACTGTAGAAAACCCCCTGTGCGTTCCTGAAAAGCGACTCTCAAAACCAAAGCAGCCAAGCAGCCTCAGACTTAAGCCTCTGCCATCTCTGCATTTTTAACCCGTGCTTCAATAATATCTTTGGGAATCGCCAGCATTTTTTCAATGCTGATTGCTTTATGTCCTTTATAGACACCAGGATAAGCGGTAAACACGGGAGAGCCTTCCAGTTCGACAGTCAAACTTTGCGCACTCCCCTTATTGCACATGATCACATCCCCAACCGCCAGATTGAGAACTTCTCCGGCAGTCAGTTTGCTGTTGTCCAGGTCCACCTTCAGGCTGATTTTGGATTTCGAGACACTGGCTTCCAGATTCAACTGCTGCCGCATATCAGGAGACTTCTTCTTATAGGCTGACCAGGTATCTGACGTCAGCTTATTTGACAGAGGCTCAATCGTATTGAAGGGAATACACAAGTTAATTATGCCGCGGGTTTCTCCCATAGTGACTTCGAACGAAATTAAAACAATCACTTCGTTGGGAGGCACAATCTGCACCAGCTGCGGATTACTTTCGACCTGTGAGACACGCAGTTTCCAGTCACACAGGTTACTCCACGCCGATTCAATCCCCTCAATCGCCAGCCCGGTAATCCGGGAAACGAGACGAATTTCAATTTCGGTCAACGCCCGGTTGGGATAAGCGCCCTGAGAGTTTCCGTCTCCCCCTAAGAGCCGATCAATGATCGGGAAAATAATGGAAGGGCTGATATCCAGAATGATATGCCCATCAAGGGTTTCCGATTCCAGCAGGTTGAAGCAGGTGGGATTTTCAAGACTGAAAACAAACTCGCTATAAGTCAACTGGTCAACACTGATCAATTTCACTTCGATAATCGACCGGAGCATTCCACTGAGTGCAGCGCCAAATTCACGACTGAAACTTTCATGCAGCGCCCGGAAGGCCCGCATCTGTTCCTTACTGACACGTTCGGGGCGTTTGAAGTCGTAAATGCTGATCTGGGAATTGAAATCGTTATTGCGCGTAGAAGGCCGACTTGTTCCTCCACCACTCGACGCGCTGGGGTCCAATGCCGATAATAAGGACTCGACTTCATTTTGACTGAGTACGTCTGCCATCCCTGGCCTCCCTAATATTCAAATTCAGAACCGGGACAGCCCCGCACACTGAATTTCGAATCACCCAATACGTTCTATCCTCTGATCTGCCCTGCTCCGTGGGCCACATATTTGTAACTTGTCAATTCGTGCAAACCACAGGGGCCGCGTGCATGGAACTTATCGGTACTGATCCCGATTTCCGCTCCCAGCCCAAACTCACCCCCATCATTAAATCTCGTACTGGCGTTGACAATCACAGCGGCGGAATCGACTTCTGTTGTAAACTTTTCCGCAGCTGCCAGTTCCGTCGTGATGATCGATTCCGTGTGCCCGGAGCCGTATTTATGAATCCGGCTGATGGCTTCGTCCATGTCGTTCACAATTTTGACAGACATAATCTTTGCCCCGTATTCTGTAGCATAATCCTCTTCCGTCGCCGGCTTGCCTCCACTGACCAATTCGAGCGATCGAGGGCAGCAACGGAGCTCAACTCCCTGCTCAACCAGTGCCTGTACTACGGCTGGAAAAACGGTTTCCACCAGGTCAGTATGTACCAACAGACTTTCGGCTGCATTACAGACTCCCGGACGCTGGCACTTACTATTCACAGTAATCGACTTCGCCGGTTCCAGTTCAGCCGATTTATCGAGATACACATGACAGACTCCGTCGAAGTGCTTGATCACAGGCATCGTTGCATCACGGGCCACGCGTTCGATCAATCCCTTTCCACCACGGGGAATCGTCACATCAATATACTCACTCAGCTTCAGAAAATGCCCGACTGCTTCGCGGTCTGTTGTCTCTACCAGTTGCACTGCCTGCTCGGGAAGACCAACGTCTTTTAATCCCTGTTGTAATAAAGCATAAAAAGCCATATTGCTGTGAAATGCTTCTTTCCCGCCTCGCAAAATCACGGCGTTTCCGCTTTTGACACACAGGGCCGCCGCGTCGATGGTCACATTCGGCCGTGACTCATAAATAAAGAAAACGACCCCTAAAGGCACGCGGACACGCGTCACCAACAGACCATTGGGCCGCATATTGCTCCCGATGACTTCACCAATGGGATTAGGCAGCGCAATAATTTCTTCCAGTGCGGTCGCGATCCCTTCCAGTCGGGCCTCTGTCAATCGCAGGCGATCAATGGACGCTTCTGCCAGACCGTATGTGGGAGCTTGCTCTAAATCTTTCGCGTTGACTTCCAATAATTCAGGCGTGCGCTGTCGAATCAATTCAATCATCCTGCGCAACCAGGCATTTTTTTGATCCCCACTGGCGGAAACCAGTTTACGGGAAGCATCGCGCGCCTGCTGAGCCAGCAGTTGTGTATATTGAGGCAGGTCTAATTCAGTCATGATTCTCTTAACATCTACGGGACAGATCGCCCGTTCTCTCCAGCTTGGTTTCGCAAAACAGTAATTCTTTATTCTACCAGACACACCGGTCACCAGAAAGTGCGCCCCAAAATAGCGCCCTGATTAGTGATTCAACCTGATATTTCATGGGGGAGTATCAAATATCAGCGGGAATGTGTCAACGCGGGATCCCCGGAAGCGGGAAATCGCCCCTGTTTTGCTCATGACTAAGGCCAAGCGAGCAGCAGTCAGCATCAAAATTCAGAATTGCCACTCAGAATAAAGCTTAGACCGGAAATCGTGCCACTCGGCGTTTTTACTCCGGGAACCACAACTCTCCACCATATCGGCTGTCCATTCATCCATCATTCGGAGCCGATCAGACATGATCCGCACCGTATTAAACACGACTTTTTGTGCTCCTTGCGCCCCATTTTTAAGCATCTGGTCAAAATCACGCCCTGGAATGCGTACGGTTTCGACATCAGTCAATGCCACAACACTTGCCGAGTGCGGAGCTGGTTTGAAGAAGGACATTTCACCAAAAATCGACAGCGGACCTAACTCGACCAGAGCCTGCTCATTACCATTCGAAAGCTTTTTACGCACTTCGCAGGAACCACTCTGGATGATCCAGAGATAACGCGTGGAATTCCCTTCATCCAGAATCCGCGTTCCTTCTGAAAACTCTTCCGACTCCGAAGTCGAAAGCAGTTCTTCCATTTCGTCGGGAGTCACCGACTGGAACAGGACACAGTCATTGATCAGTTGCTCAGTTGATAGCATCTTATCACCTCATAAGCGCTTGGTGTTAAACTTGGAATTGTCAATCAATTTCAGAATTGAACAGGAGCAGGGAGTTCGGGTCAGGTCTTAAATACCTCCTAGAACGGTTGCCCGTCCCACGCGACCAATCCCAAGAATATAGGCGGCAACGCGCAAGGATACCTTTTTATCGGTGGCAATTTTCCAGACCAATTCAAAGCTGTCATTCATAATACGATCTAACTCGGACCGAACACGGGATTTTTCCCAACTAAAATGCTGCCGATTTTGTACCCATTCGAAGTAACTCACGGTGACACCACCTGCATTCGCCAGAATATCGGGGACGACTACGATGCCATTTTTCTCAAAAATCTCGTCTGCTTCCGGTTCTGTCGGGTTGTTGGCAGCCTCGATAATGCATTTTGCCCTGATCTCACGGGCATTTTCAGAGGTGAGCACGCCTCCCAATGCAGCCGGAATCAAGACCGTCACATTCGAAGTCAGTAATTCTTCATTCGAGATGGCTTCCGTTTCCTGGAAGCCTTTTACAGCACCGGTGTCTTTTGTGTATTCCATCAGTTTGGGAATATTAATCCCGTCTGCGTTATAAATCCCGCCGCTGGCATCGGAAACCGCAACGATCTTGGCCCCGAATTCGTCGAGAAAGTGGGCTGCATAACTCCCCACGTTTCCAAACCCCTGAATGGCGACCGTTACTCCTGGCACATCAATCTTCAGATGATCCAGGGTATCACGCGTAATCATAGCAACGCCACGCCCGGTTGCTTCTTCGCGTCCGTCAGCACCGTGTAATTCCAGAGGTTTTCCAGTGACACAGGCAGGATTGAAGCCACGATACTTTTCATACTGATTCATAATCCAGGCCATGACCTGCGCGTTGGTCCCCATGTCGGGAGCCGGAATATCTTTCAATGGCCCTATCACATCGTAAATTTTATCAATGAACTTGCGAGTCACCCGTTCCAATTCTCCTGGAGAAAGCTGCCCGGCATTCACTGAAATACCCCCTTTGGCACCACCATAGGGAATATTCACCAAAGCCGTTTTCCATGTCATCAGCGAAGCCAGCGCCAGTACTTCGTCGGCGTCGACTTCGGGGTGGAAACGAAGCCCCCCTTTCATGGGACCGCGTGAACTGTCATGTTGAACGCGATAGCCGATATAGGTCGCAATCTCTCCGTTATCTCGCTCGATCGCAACTTCAACCTTCACTTCGCGTTCGGGTGTCCGCAACAAGTCCTGCATGTTGCGCGATAACCCGACCTGGCGGGAAGCCTGATCAAAATAACGACAAGCTGTTTCATACGAACCCATAAAAGTCTTTCCTGTTTTCGACGGAAGTTCATTTCAAAAGAAGAGGAATTTTTACGAACAATTTGCGAGTCCTGACGGACCTCACTTTATTTCATAGAATTTTACAATGTTTTACAAACAGGGCAGAATATTGGTCCTACACTGAAATATGAAGATCTCTTAACATCTATAACGATATGTCATGATTGAGCATAACCTCTTTGAAAATCAAAGAATTTGACACCTTGAACCTGAATGAGGGCTTTCACCCTACGTTCCACTCCCTCTGAATCATTCTCGTTGTTCTGAACTCTGTTTCTGACTTACCACTCATTTCAGTATGACCATTATATCTGATAGAAACCTGAGAGTCCTCTACTGTCTCATGTTCAGCGCACTGGAACCAGAGCCTGCTGGGGTGCTGGTTGTGTTGAGGAATCAGGCGCCGCATCTGACCAGATGCCGGGAACATCCTTCATAATAAACAAGGCGATTTCCCGGGCATACAAGGCATGTCCTTCCCGGGAAAACTGGGGAACACTGTTCAGGTAATATCGATCAGGGTCCTGAATACTTTGAAACGTAGGCGATGTATCACAGTACGAAAGGTTCAACTGCTTCGCATAGGTCTCCAGCAGTTCGAATGGAAAGCGACTGGCGTATCGAACACCGTCTCGCACTCCCAGTGCACTGCGTGCCTCTCCGTTCATTGCACTCTCCGAAACCTGCCAGGGTTTGGGATACGAGGCTAGTATAAATCGTGAGTAAGTTCCTTGTGCCACCTGCTGAATATTCTGAATCGGTTCCAGAGTCTGCCTGACATACACAGACCAGTCAGGCGGATGATCTTCCAGCCACAGGTATTTCCCCTGTGGCGTATCAATATCCCGATCTAATCCCGCTGGCTGGTTTTCCACCCAGTAGTCTCCCAGCCACCGTAGTGTATAACGATACACAAAAAAATGGCTTTCCAGACGCTCCGGTGCATTAATCTTCTCATAAAGCGGATGCATCGAACCAAGTGGAACTCCCGAATCGCCAATCTGAGTGTAACGTCGTAATGCATGATCGTCAGCGACATCAGACATATCAAAATTGAACAGAATCAAATCTGGCTGAAGCCCCAGTAAGGAATGCCTTAAATGCAGATAGGACATCAGCGGACATGCATCAGGCACCCCGGCATTGATCACTTCCACCTTTAACTGTGTCTGTTTTTGCAGCAGATTTTCCAGACGCACACAAAACGTATCCGAGTCTTTCATCTCGGGGGCAAGTACCGTTTCGCCTCCCAGACAGAGAATCCGAAACACGCCTGCCGGCTTGGGAATGGTATACTCTTTCCCTCTGAGTCCCATACTGTTGATCTGAAACTGAATCAACTCTTCTGTATCCGGATGTTTTCGAGAGACTTCCTGTAAAGGCCGGATGCGATGATAGGTCACATCAGAAGGAATCAGGAAGCCTTCTTCATCGTAGTTGCTGACTGATACCTGCTGCCGATATTCGACGATACGTAACGCGACCTCACCCCCTACTGCTAATAGTATGAGCGTAATCAATGCCAGCATTAAATGCTTGAGCCAGCGCAGGCGGGAACGAATCATCTTCAAATTACAGAATACCGATGTTAAGATTCAGTCCGAGTACTCAGAACCCGTACGTGAAATTCAGCGACAAAACAGCCGGGATTCTAATTTTGATCCTGATTTACAGCAATATGAGTCTGTACGCCCCCTAAATCGGGTTTCTCATGAACGGTTAACCCCATTGAAAAAACTTACTTGAAAGCGTAACTTGCATCATTCGTCCCTGAAATCTCTCACTTACCTCCTACTGGTTGAAGCCTCATCATGAGTCCACACACTCCAACAGCTTCCTCTAAAGTCAATTCCAAACAGGCATTACAACTCGTCACCGATCTGATGGCCATTCCCGGCAAAAGTGGGGAAGAAGGGAAGATCGCGGCGGAAATTGTAGGTCGTCTCCGGAAGGCCTGCCTGAACGAGAAACAGATCGCCTTTGACTCAACTCATAAAAAAAGTCCCATCGGTGGCGAAACAGGAAACCTGATTGTCAAATTACCCGGTACGATGCGAGGCCCCCGACGTCTATTGATGGCCCACATGGATACCGTCCCGCTTTGCGTCGGCGCAGAGCCAGTCAAAAAAGGAAACTTAATTCACTCCAAAAGCAAGGAGACAGCACTCGGAGCCGACGACAGGGGTGGGTGCAGTGTCATTTTGAATGCGTTGCTCACGATATTGGAGCAGGATCTGCCTCATCCTCCCCTTACTTTCTGCTGGATGGTTCAGGAAGAAATCGGCCTGGTCGGTGTTCGAAACCTGGCAATCGGAAAGCTGGGAAAACCCAAAATGTGCTTTAACTGGGACGGCAAGCTGGCAGATACGGTCTGTATCGGGGCCACCGGTGACTCCGGCATGCTGATTCATATCTCCGGCATCGCCAGCCATGCGGGCGCAAGTCCGGAACTGGGAGTCAGCGCTGCCGTCATCGCTGGCAAAGCCATTGAAGACCTTGTTGAGAATGGCTGGCACGGTCTGGTCATCAAGGGTAAGGAACGCGGTTCCAGCAATATTGGTGTCCTTTCAGGAGGAGCTGCAACAAATGTGGTAATGCCGGAATTAACCATCAAAGCCGAAGCACGCAGTCACAACCCCCGCTTTCGACAGAAAATTCTGAATGAATTCAAAAAAGCCTTCCAAAACTCTGCAAAAACCACGAAAAACAGTCTCGGAAAGCGCGGGAGTATTTCTTTCGAATCACATTTAAAATATGATTCCTTTCGACTTTCGGAAGAAGAACCTGCCGTCCAAATCGCAAAACAGGCCATTCAAAAACAGGGAGGGACTCCCGAGTTAACGATCGGCAATGGAGGGCTGGACGCCAACTGGATGGCCGCGCATGGATTTCCGACTGTCACACTCGGATGCGGCCAGCAGGACATCCACACCACAAACGAAACATTGATGATTGATGAATATCTGAAAGCCTGCGAAATCGGGCTGCTACTGGCCACAGCGACTGAATCAGACTGAGATTTATCTGCAACTACAAACAAAGATCATGATTGAATGAGTCATAATTCTCTTTCCTTTAAAGAAGCCTGGAGCGAACTTCAGACCCTGGTCAATCGCCACCTCCTCAATGCCCTCGATCAATCAGCTGACTGTCCCCCGATTCTTAGAGAAGCAATGTCTTATAGCCTTTCCGCAGGGGGAAAACGGCTGCGGCCGATTCTGGTGCTACTCAGCTGTGAAGCCTGTGGTGGAGAAAAGGAAAAGGCACTTCCAGCCGCCTGTGCCATTGAAATGGTGCACACATACTCCCTGATTCACGATGATTTACCGGCCATGGATGACGACGAACTCCGTCGGGGAATGCCGACAAATCATATCAAATTCGGAGAAGCCAACGCGATTCTCGCTGGCGACGCTTTGTTAACCCGCGCCTTTGAGATTATGTCGGGACAAATAGCTGCAAAGTCTTGTGCCGCTGAATGTTGTGTTGACCTGGCGAATGCCGCAGGTGCCGCCGGAATGGTAGGAGGACAAGTCGCAGACTTAGAATCAGAGCATCGAGAACACTCGACTCTGGAACAACTGGAAGCAATTCACCGCCGTAAAACAGGTCGACTGATTTGCAGTGCCCTCACACTGGGAGCCCGGATTGCAGGTGCAGATGCTGTAACCCTGGAAAAGCTGGAAAGATACGGCACTTGCATAGGTTTGGCATTTCAAATTACCGATGATCTGCTTGATTTAACCGGTGATGAAGAAAAAATGGGAAAAGGCGTGCGAAAAGACGCCGAACACGGTAAATTAACCTACCCCTCCCTGATTGGCGTTGAAGAAAGTCGCCAACGCGCTAAAAATTTGATTGACGAAGCGTGCCTCTCGATCGCCCCACTAGGGAGCCACGGCCAACGATTGGAAGAACTGGCCCATTTTATATTGGAACGAGACCACTGATGAAAATCGAAATACTGCCACGGATCAAGTCACCGCTTGATATGCAAGCTTTATCCGGGAGTGAACTCGAAACCCTCGCTGCAGAGATTCGTGAAGTTTTATGTACGGTCGTGGAAGATCGCTCAGCCCACTTTGCCAGTAATCTCGGCGTCGTCGAACTCTGTATTGCCCTGCATCTCGCCTATGACTTTTCAAAAGATCGACTCATTTGGGATACCGGGCACCAAATCTACCCCCACAAATTACTCACAGGTCGCTACTCCCAGATTTCCACAATCCGTCGCAAAGGGGGATTGATGGGTTACCCCAATCCGGAAGAAAGTGAATATGACCTGTTCATGACCGGTCACGCGGGTGCCAGCGTTTCGACCGTCCTGGGTTTGAAAGCGGGCGACGACCTGACTGGTGAAACGGAACGTAAATCAGTAGCTGTAATCGGCGACGGCGCCCTTCCCTCAGGCGTTGTCTTCGAAGCCATGAATAATGCAGCCGGCCTGAATAAAGACGTGCTCGTTATTCTCAATGATAACAAAATGGGAATCTGTCCCCGCGTCGGCGGCTTGGCAAAATATCTGGATAAAGCCCGCGTTGCTCCCTTCTACAATGGCTTAAAGCGAGATGTCTCCTGGTTATTGAACAAAGTTCCCGTCGTAGGCGAGTCAATGGAACACACGCTGGGCAGCTTCAAAGAAGCCGTTAAAGGTTTCCTGCATGGCGGGATGCTGTTTGAAGAAATGGGCTTCCGCTACATCGGCCCCGTGGACGGTCATAATATTGAAGAACTGTCCGGCTACCTGGAGATGATCAAAAACATCAAAGGCCCTGTATTGCTGCACGTCTTAACCGAAAAAGGACACGGTTTCGAACCGGCTACAAACGACCCAGTCTCCTTCCACGCACCAGCTCCCTTCCAACGAAACGAAGAAAACGAAATTGTGCCCATCGAGAAACCGGGCAGCAGTGCATCCAAAGGATTCACCGATGTGGTCAGCAGCGCTGTCTTCCAGGCGATGACAGACAACGAACGGGTCGTGGTCCTGACTGCCGCCATGTGTGCCGGCAATAAACTGGGTAAAATCCGTGATGGATTCCCGGATCGTTTTTTTGATACCGGCATCTGTGAAGCACACGCTGTCGCCTTCGCTGGGGGGATGGCAAAAGCGGGTCTTAGGCCGATTGTTGATATCTACAGCACGTTCCTGCAACGTAGCTTCGACCATATTTTCCAGGAAGTCTCACTACAAAACCTTCCCGTTACCTTCTGTATGGATCGGGCAGGAATTGCCGGAGAAGACGGTCCCACACACCACGGCGCGTTTGACAATACTTATATGCGCTGCTTCCCCAATATCGTGATGATGTCCCCCGGGGATGCCCGAGATGTCGAACCGATGCTCGAATTCTCCCTGAATTATGACGGCCCCACAGCCCTGCGCTACCCGAAAGCCCCCGCAGATTCGGTCGAACGCAAGGTCGCTCCCGTGGAATTGGGCAAATCGGAAGTCTATGTCTGGGGCAAGGATGGCATGCTCATCGCATTTGGTTCCCTGTTCACCAATTGTATCCAGGTCGCCGAGCAACTCCGGGAAGAAGGCCTTGATGTTGGCGTCATCAACGCCCGTTTTGCCAAACCCATCGATGCCGAGGTCATTCATCGGGCGATTCAGGAATCGGGCTTTGTGATTACCGTTGAAGAAGGTACACTCTGTGGCGGTTTTGGTTCAGCGGTTCTGGAATCAGCCAATGAGGCAGGCCTGAATACCAGTCACCTCAAACGACTGGGGATTCCGGACCGATACATTGAACATGGCAACCGGAGCGAATTACTGGTCGACCTGGGTCTGGATGTGGCTGGAATCCTGGCAACATCACGCGAAATGGCTCACCAGACTAAAGTTGCGGTAAACGAGTAAATTTCCTTCTAACATTCTCCAATCAGTATGGACGCTTGATTTACGGAGCCTTCCGAATGTTTTCATTGAGTGCTGCGATTCCCTCACGGATTTTGTGTTTCCTCATTTCGCTGTTGGCGGTCAATCTGATTTCAGATCTGAAATCAGCGGATGCGGAAACTTATGAATTCAGAGAACCCATTCAAGACTCTCGCACCTTTAACGTGGACTCCACAATCAACGTGGAAGGTCAACTCGAAACGGCAATCAAATCGGGCAAAGCCAGATCACTGACGCTGAATGTGGAAGGCAAGCTACAATACCTGGAACGCAGACTCCCAGGAACCGGACGCGACGCTGAAGCACTCCGATCTCTGCGTTACTATGAATCGGCAACGGCCAACATTGACGTGCAGGGACAAAAAACATTTGCTCGCGGAAGAGACAAACACCGTATGATTGTGGCGGAAGGCAAAACGGAAGGCCTCTCTCTGCACTCTCCTACAAGCCCCCTGATGCCGTCCGAACTGGAGTTGCTGAACTCACCGGGAGACAGCCTGCCCGTAATCGCACTCCTGCCACAATCTGATGTCGAAGTCGGCGAAGCCTGGACTCCCGATCGCTGGGTCATCCAGTCGTTAACAGGACTTGAAGCCGTCCTCAAATCAGAATTGACCTGCAAACTGGAGTCGGTCGAAGGCGATCTGGCCGTCATCAGCTTTCAAGGGAGTATCGAAGGTGCCACTGTCGGTGCGCAAACAGAAATTTCGGTAACAGGGAAAATTCAGTTTCGTTTAGACCAAAACTTCATCAGCCATCTGGAGTTGGAGCAGAAAGAAAAGCGGTCTGTCGGCTCTGTCAGTCCGGGTATGAAAGTGACTGCACATGTCAACTGGGACCGCAAACTGGCACCAGCACCGGGGCCCCTTACCGATGAAGTACTCGCTTCGATCCCACTTGAAACGAAACCGGAAGCAAAGTACCTGAGCTTCGAGCCCCCCTGGGATGTCCGCCTCTTACTGCCAAGAGACTGGTATGTTTTTCATCAGACCGGACAGGTCGCCGTCCTGCGATTACTGGATAAAGGCAGCCTGATTGCCCAGGCCAATATCTCAAAGATCCCGGCTGTAAAAGCAGGCGAACACACGCCCGAAGAACAGTTCCAACAAGACATTCGTACTTCACTGGGTGATCAATTAATCAAGATTCTTAAAGCGGAAAACCTCTCTCCCAAAGATGGTCGATACATTCATCGCGTCACAGTAGCCGGTAAAGCGAATGAAATTCCCGTGCAATGGATTTATTACCTCTGCACAGCACCAACAGGCAAACAGATCTCTTTTGTCTTTACAGTCGACGAAAAACTGGTTGAACAACTGGGCAATCGAGACACCGACATCGTGCTCAGTCTCGAATTCCTGGAACCAAAGCCCGCTCCGGTTCAGGCAGGCCCCACGGAAGCCAGCGAGCGGAAATAATACACCGCAGTTTCATCTGCCTTCAAACCCGGTCTGCGATGCTTCTGTAAATCCCTGCGCGGAACAATCAGAATAATCCCTACATTCCTTGACTGAGATTTCGCTCTGAAGTCGAATTGTAGGAAACATTCCTCCCATCTGCGCACTAAGCTTCATCTATGGTGGAGCTGTTCAAAGCGCTACATCAATGTCATTTCTGACAACACATTTACCCAATAACAAAAACTTCATCTCCTTTGGGCGAGAGAACTATCCTTCCCAGTCAGGAAGAGAATCATGATGACAACCCTCTTAGTATCTATGATTTCCCTCACAAATGATGTGCTGATTTTATTTGGAGCGGGACTTCTCATTGCCGTCAGCCTTGGTTTTACGGCTGGCTATTTTTTCGGCAAAACTGCACCTGCACGGCATCTCCGCCGTGCCAAAAAGCATATCCAGGGTTGTTATCAACATGTAAAAGAAGCATTAGATACCGCCCAGGCTGCCTGCAGCATGCTTGAAAAATTCCCTGGAATGGTGCTGACCAATGAGCAATCCAGTGAACTGAATAAAAAACGTTCCAACCTGCTGGAACTTATCACACGATTGGTAGATCGAAAGAATTCAGATCAGGACCAAGCCAAAATAGAATCAAAAACAGACAAAAAGAAAAAACAGAAATTCCCAGCGATGCAATGGGCTCTCGAGCCGGAACATGTCCATTTAAAACTCCCCGATACATCCGCGTTTGAAGCCAACATGGAAATGCTGCTGCTGGGAAGCACTTCAAGTGAGCAGACCTGTGGCTTACTACTCGTCCAGATAAATCAGTATGACCAACTCAAAGAACGATTCGGAATTATGGCTCCGGTCAAGTTCATGAAAACGATCTCGCGACTGGTGTTACACAAAATTAGAGATGAAGACGTGATCTGTGTCTGGAAATCCGACACACTGGCAATCCTGTTCCCCGGCTATTCGCTCGATGAAGGCCAGGCCAATGCAGAAAACATCCGCGAAGCCATTCGCCATCACCACTTTCGTCTGGAAGCCACCAGCCCGGAAGTCGTCGTGACCGCCAGCCTCGCTTATATTAATTGTGTTCCCGGTGACTCTGCCGAACTGGTACTGGAACGCGGTTCTCATGCTTTAGCAAAGTCTCAGAAAAAAGGCCGCAATCAGCTGATCATTCAAGACAGCCACTCCTACGAGCACAAAGCCGCCGTTTAGATCAACAGCAAGGTGACTACAACCACAATCTAAGGCGAGGGCTTCTTCGCAGGGTCCGGCTGCATTTCACCAATCCACTGTCGAATCAAATCGACGGCTTCCTGATGCACAATGCGGTTCCCGATATTCGGCATCCGCGCTGCGAGATCGTTGGATTGCAAGCGGTGCATCAGAATCGATTTTTCCGGTTCACCGGGAACAATATCGTAATCGCGTCCGCCCGATCCCCGACCTGCCGCAACCGGAGTTTTCCAGACACCGATTTTCGCAGGGTCTGATTGCGTTAAACGTAAATCCAAGCCCGTTGTTCGGGCGTTCCCACCAGGACTATGACAGTGCGCACAATTCACCGAAAGATAAGCACGCACGCGTTGGTCCAGTGTTCCAGATTCCGGTTCGTCAAAATCCGCGAGAACTTCGATCGACTCTGGTTTAGGAGCCGCTTCCAGAAAACGATTGCGAGTCAGATAAGCCAGTTGATTCTCTTCCCCCTGAGCATAATGATAAAGTCGATTCAGATTGGCGGCCGTCGGCCCAATAGGCACGTACTTATCGTGATGACTATGACAACTGATGCATTGATTGGCATTCGGTATTAAATGTCGTGTTGAACGTGATTTCCCATCGGAGTGAATCCAGGAGACATCCACTTCTCCTCCCCCCAGACTCAATTCCGCCTCTGTCTGCTCCTCATTCCAGATATAAGAATATCCATACCAGCCGGTCTCTTTGAGAAATTCCACTCGCGTTTCCAACAGGCGTTCTCCCTGTGAAGGATCGCGCAGATCATTCAAATAGGAAAAGGTTTTGATCAACATCGTCCCCACCGGAAATTCAAGAACGCCGGCTGACTTGAACTTGATTTGCCCCCCTTCAGGTAATCGCACAAACCGATACTTGGATGTGTAATCGGTAAATAGAGTCGTAATCAAATCATAGGGGATCACACCTTCGACGGGTTTCTGTGATGCTCCGTTTCCCTGAAACAGGCCCAGTTCCGACAGCTTGTTTGGGGCAGCATAATACACGAGCAGGGTCGTATTTTTCGTTGGCTGTGGAACACCATGCGGTTTGAGTTCAACCGATTTGAGTGGTGTCAGCGTCCCTTCAAACGGCGCCATGTCTGGACTGGGCCGATATTTGCCCGCCGCAATATTGACGGGATTCAGATTACTGAAATCGATATTCAGAAACTTCGCATCCCCGTTATTCGATAGCCGCAGGCCTTGTTCCAGCGGAACTTTTCCATCAACCTGCTTTTGTGGATTGATCACACCATCATACACAATCGCAGGCAGCGGTGTGCCGACGATGGACTTCAGAACTAATCCAAGTTCGCCATCAGGAGCGGTGCCGCCCCTCTTTATTTGATTGTCATGAATCGAAATTCCTTCCGGATACGGATCGTAGTTTTGATCCTTCAATTTCTTTCCATAGATCAGAAAGCTGACCACCGAGATGCTAAACGAATGATTATCCTCGATTTGATTTTCGAAGACTTCCACATCATCGGTTGCCATCACCAGTATGCCTGAGCCTGAAGGCACAGAAGCGACCATATTCCCTTTGGGGGCAAAATTGGGAGTATTGTTTTTGAAGATCCGATTCCGGAATAGACGTACGTGGCGTCCATTCTTCTGAGGAAGCCCTGGCAAGTCAAACACCAGCAGTCCGCCGGTATTCTTTGTGACAATATTCCCATAGACGTCCGCATTAATCGTGTTTTCGATCTCAATGCCGGCCACATTTGATTCAGCGCGGCAGTTTCTGACAACGACATCAGTCGACTGACCGACATAAATGCCCGCGTCGGCTGCTCCAATCGCAATACAATCTTCAATCAACACATTTTTACACTGAACCGGATAAAGCCCATAGGCACCATTGGTTGTTTTGGGGCCTCCCGTCCATTCAGTGCGGATCCCTCGAAAAGTTACGTTCTCAGCCCCTAAAACTTTAATGGCATTATGACTGGTGTCTTCCACCGCGAACTGTTCCAAGACAAGGTTATCTCCACTTGCCAGTAAACCAAAACTGCCGTCCGTCTGATGCTTAAAAGAGAGGACCGTTTTCTCATGGCCTTGACCACGAATCGTGACGTTGTCTGTCACCAGATTCAGTCCGGACCGCAGCTCATACTTCCCCGCTTCCAATATCAGCACATCACCAGGGATGGCTTGAATCAAACGAGACTGAAATTTAAATTGAAAATCAGGACCAGGCGAAAACGTATAGGTCGCCGACTCCAATTTTGGCGCAGTCGACTCCGCCGCCTCACCCGGATTCCCTGAGGAAAAAATCACAGCGACCAGAACAAGGCCTGCGAAACGGAATGTTTTGTGAAATGTAAACGGAATGGTCTGTAGCATATCGAATCAACCTGCGCTGAGTTTACTCGAAAATAGTTATTTGAAGACGACAGAAAGGCCCACGCGTAAAAGGTTCATCAACGAAGGCTGACAATACAAATTCATCAGCCCCCAGCCAACTGCTTCCGGATTCGAGTGCGAGGGAAACCAGACCGGTTTCGGAAACAAAGTCAACGGACCATACAACACCGTCTTTTCCACATCCGATAGAAAGAAGGTGTTATGGACGTTTCCAATTCCACTTTGGACATTGGTTAAATCAGCCCCCGGTGCCCCTCCCCAGGGAGTGGACATAAACGCATAATTCAAAGCAGGCCAGTGATTGACTCCCACCGCGCCATAATTCAAACGGGAAAGACAACGATCCAGAACATCCCGATTCTTTTTTTGAAATGCATCCGAAACCGTAATGGTGGCACACAAGGTCCCCCACACTTCCTGATTCACAAAATCAACGGCCCGTTCGAGAAACTCGGTATAGGTATCAGCCTCGAGCGCGGTTTCCGCACAAACACAGACAAACGACTCTTCCCGAAACAAGTGTGGTGACTGTCGTGGGTCGGTATTGCGAAGCAACTTCCAAGGCAGGTACTCTTTATCCTTGGGAACCTCCCCTGTAAACCGTTCCCAACGCTCGGCCGCCCCCGGATAATAGGCATACCGGCTGGGAACCTGCTCCAGCTGATGTTCAATCATCGTTAAAAACCGGTCACGTTGCGACCAGTCGGCAGAGGTAATGATGACTTTCGTCGCCAGACAATTAAACGAAGCGTTATTCACTATCGAAGCTGCAATATTTTCTGCTTGAAACTGCAGCTGCTTTTCTGAGTACGCACCGGGAACGACAATCCAGGGAGACACATTTCCCAACTCACTACTAATCGGCACATCAATCAGAGGCTGGTTCTTCGCTTTCCGAGACTCCCGTTCTCCAGGATCACTGCCCCAGACAATCGCATCGTGTGTCTGCGTCGATCCGGTAATATGAATCCGATCGATATCGGGAGCCGACACAAGATATTCGCCGGCGGCAGCATTACCATCCACGATTCGTAACAGTCCGGCTGTAATTAACGGCTGGAACGCCTGTTCGAACACCGGTTTCAGATATGCGTTGACCGGGTTCATTTTCAAAAGAACCCGCTCGCCATCCTGTAAAATTTTCGTCAACACATCCGTGGCGGGGATCGCAGAGACATTCCCTGCCCCCAATACCAGTGTCAGCGACATTGATCTACTGCACTCTGAGTTTAATTGAGAGAGATCAAACAACGACGTCGATTCCACACCCGGCTTTAACCATGCCTCTGCCTTCAAACCCGCGAAAACTAACGCGTCATAAATCCCACTGGTGGGAAACACGGGCACGCACCATTGCTGCTCTGTTGACAGCTTTGGAGATCCCGGAAGATGAGGTTGACCAGTATTCGAAATTGTTTTCAAACTGATCAATAAGACTTGCAAAAACCGTGCAACAGAAACCGGCCCTGCCAGAACTTCCTCCGCGCGAACCGAACTGTCCTTCGGTATGCGTTTCGCTTGACAGGAAAGATTAACCCATTCCTGTGCAACAGTAGAAAGACTGAGCAGACACTGCTCTGTCAATTGAATCCGCTGCGCGACAGAAAAGCCAACCGACGTCCGGTTGGCTTCCGCCAGTTCTTTTAACGCCTGATCAAGGTCAGACTGATTCGGAATCGATACACCTTGCTGATGCAGGATCGTTTTCTCCATCGTTGCAATTCACATTCCACTTCAAGTTACAGCGAGAGCGGGATACAACCGATTTATGGTTAAGGTGTCTCGACGACTTCTCCGCCCTGAATCGTGGAAAGTGCCTGATACACGCCCAGATCGATATTCTCGCTGATGAAATGAACCGAACCATCTCCATACAGGAAATGAGCTCCGCCAACATGCTGGCTGCGGAAATTACTGGTCGCATCCGCGCCGGTGCCAAAGGTGCAATTAGAAAAATTTCCAAGGTCGATCAGTGACTCGGTCGTGAATTGTTTATTGATCCGGTCAGCGGTACTTCCAAAGACACTGGCCCGCGGACCACCAAACAACCCCGCTTTAAAATCAGATGGAGGGGGTTGTGCTACTATCCAGCCTTGTGTTGCTTCGACTGGTGTCGCTGGCACGGTATTGCAGCCTTGCCCCTCACACAGCATAAACTGAGGCCCGGTTGCCCCTTCTCCCATCGCGATTGTATTGCTCGAGCCATCGATGATGTCCCGCATCTTGGCCCCCTTGTTGAGGTCAAACATCCCTTTGACATTACTGGAGTGATTACTGGTATTACACCAGGCCACATTCGATCCACGACACATCAGATACGTTGTAATCCCCAATGTTCCCATCGCAGGTATCACAGCGTCCAAGGCGGGCTCATGAAGCGGATTTGCCCCAACATTGGAGGGACAAACAAACATCGGAATCACTGTTCGGGCCACCGCGGGAGTCTGGTTATCCCAGGTTTTTGAAGCATCATAGAGATTCGACAAATTCGCCTGATCAAAATAAGGCAGCATCATCACAATCCCGTTGGCAAAAAAGTCACCCCCACCTGAAGAGCCCGGCTTGAGACTCACCCCCAAAGGAAAAGTGGTAAACGATTCGTGATAATTGTGCATTCCCAATCCAAACTGCTTCAGATTATTTTTGCACTGTGATCTCCGGGCGGCTTCGCGTGCCTGCTGGACTGCGGGTAACAGCAAGGCGATCAGAATCGCAATAATTGCGATGACCACTAACAACTCAATGAGTGTGAATCCTCTTTTCAGAGGTTTACGATGTGCCATGACGCTACTCCTCGCATATCCAGAAGGGTAAGAAATTGACTATTCGTAAGTGCCCAAGGCACAAAAAATCAAAACTCGAACATTCAGGCTTACGCCTGGCAGTGTGATAAAGCCGAAACGGCAGCGAAGACAGGACCCGTAAGAGAATTACCTCTCTTAGACTCATTAATCTGAGTCAAAAATACAGGTTTTTCGTCTAAAAAGATTGAATAACCGGTAACGTTACCGTTACATTTATACTAATGCTACCCTGCTCTGTTTTCGAATTCAACATAATTCTAGACAAAATTATGCTTCTAAATAGAGAAAACGGATTGACCAGACACCTGATTCATCTACGGTTTCTTCACATACTGAAATGTGGTAGCTATACTCGACTCTTCTCACTTCAAATGGAGTTCGAATGACATTAACCGATGCAGAAATGATCCCTCCCAAAAAGGAAGTCAATTCCCAGGAAGCAATTCTGAAAGCGGCCATCGAGGAATTCGCTGAACGGGGAGTCGATGGTGCTCGAATCGAATCCGTCGCACGTCAGGCCAAATTTAACAAGTCACTCATTTATCGTTACTTCAATGACAAACACGGGCTATTTGAAGCAGCCTTGAAAAGTAAACTCGAAGAACGAAGTGAGAATGTCGAAAAAATCCCCATCGATATTGAAGAAGTTCTGCAGTTCTACTTCGAAGAAAACTTGCGCGACCAGAACTACGTACGGGTCCTCTTAAATGAAGCACAGCAGAATGAAGGCGCGCCGCTCATCGACGAACCCTGGCGGCGTGAATACTACCAGAACCATATCAATCGCGTTAAACAATCACAGGCAGATGGCACGATTTCTGACGAGTTTGATCCGGTCTCCCTGATGCTGATTTTCACTGCTCTCGTCTTTTTCCCGGCGACTTTGCCACAACTGGCCCAAATGATTTCCGGGCACAGTGTTGATTCCGAAGAGTTCAAAGTGATATGGAAGGAATGCCTGGGAACGATCGCAAAACTGCTTCAACCAGATGAATGAGCCAAATACGAATTGAAACATTGCATAAATCTTTTATTAAAAGACACTTAAGACAAACCAACAGATCGTAATTCCTGTAATCAACTTCGTCCGCGCTAAAGCAAGTCGAACTTTTCCTCAATTTGAATCAGATCCGGACAAAATACAGGTAATAATGGCCAACAGAAAACGCGCGATGAACGTACTAAACTTCACTGGCGTTATGATATAAGGAAATTCACGTAGTTTTCTGTGTCTCGCTGGTAAATCGGCAACTGATAAGTAGATGGGGTTCGAGAGTCCTGGAAATGTCATCTTGTTCTGTTTTCTCTGATCCTATAATATCAAACAGTTAACATGAGTGAATTCCCGGCTCACGACCGGTTATACAAACGGTTTCTCAATATCACCTCCAATCCAAGTAAACGGACGAAACTTATGAAGTTAAATCCTCCCTCAAAAGCAGCCTCTGCTCTTAGTCTTTGCATGTTTCTCCTCTTGGGGACAGCGATCTTCGCGCAGCAGGCGAATGTTTCTGATTCAGCCAGCGATTCTGTCACCGCAAAGCGGGTTTGTGCGATGGTCAGCCGTTTCCATATTAGCGGCAAACCGATCAATGATGAAGTTTCTCAAAAATTGATGCGACGGTTCATCAAGCAACTCGATCCACAGAAACTCTATTTCTACAAATCAGATATTGCCAGTTTCGAAGCGGAAAAGAATCAACTGGATGACAAGCTGGCTGTGGGAGATGTCAAGTTTGCCTACGATGCCTTTGATCTGTACCTCAAACGACTCCAGGAACGAATGGATTACGCTCAGCAACTGGTTGACGTTGATCATGACTTCACTGTCGATGAATCAATTGTCGTTGACGCCAAAGAGCTGGATTTCGCCAAAGATCAATCAGAAATGAATGAACGTTGGAGAAAGCGAGTCAAATTCGATTTGCTGAATCTGATTCTGGAAGATACCGAACTCGCCAAAGCACGTGAGCAGTTACATAAACGTTACCGCAATAACTTGCGAACCATGGCGCAAACAGACAACCCCGAGAAGCTGGAAATGTATTTGAGCGCGTTAACACACTGCTTCGATCCTCATTCCAGCTATATGTCACCACAAACTCTGGAAGACTTCCGTATCAGTATGGAACTCAGTCTTGACGGGATTGGTGCTGCTCTGCGTTCAGAAGACGGCTATACCGTTGTTGCTGAAATCGTTCCCGGCGGTGCCGCCGATGCCGATGGACGTCTCAAAGCGGGTGATAAAATCATCGCTGTTGCCCAGGAAGACGGTGACTTTGTTGATGTTGTCGAAATGAAATTGAGCAAAGTCGTACGCTACATTCGTGGTAAACGAGGAACCATCGTTCAATTACGCGTTAAAAAAGAAAAGAACAGCGCTGTTGAAATCTATAAGTTAACACGCAAGAAGATTGAATTAAGTACTTCCGAAGTCAAAGGCAAGATTATTGAAACCGGCGAACGCCTCCCCGGCAAAACCGGACGCATCGGTGTCATCAGTATCCCTTCCTTCTATCGTGATTTCCGAGGTGCTCAACGGGGTGATGAGAACTTCAAAAGTACTGCCCGTGATGTCCGTAAAGTCCTCTATGACTTCCGGGATCAGGGTGGCGTTGACGGAATCGTGATTGACCTGCGATTCAACGGTGGTGGTGCTCTCAGCGAAGCCATTGAAGTTTCTGGTCTGTTTGTGGATGAAGGTCCTGTCGTCCAGGTCAAACAACCGGATGGCGAACGTAAAATCCACAGTGATGTTGAACCGGGTGCGGTTTACACCGGTCCGCTGGTTGTCGTCTGTAACCGTCTGTCTGCATCAGCTTCAGAGATTTTCGCCGGCATGATTAAAGACTACAAACGCGGCATCATCATTGGTGACACTACCACACACGGAAAAGGAACCGTGCAAAACGTGATGCCGGTCAGCAACCAGATGTTTAGTTTCCTGCGAGGCCAGGATCTGGGTGCTTTGAAACTGACCATCAACCAGTTCTATCGTGTTAATGGCGACAGTACCCAAAACCGGGGCGTTCGTTCCGACATCGTACTGCCTTCACTGATCGATAATATGGACCTGGGAGAATCATTCCTGGATGATGCGATGGAGTTTGACAAAACTGAAGTCGCACAATTTGCTCCGGTTGGCATGGTCAGCCAGCAAATCCTCAAACGCCTGCAGCAATCCAGTACTCAACGTGTTGTCGCAGACAAAGAGTTCAAAGAAACACAGGAAGAGATCAACAAATATCTGAAAAAGAAAAACCAGAAAACGATCTCGCTTGTCGAAGCCGAACGTCGAAAAGAACTTTCAAACGACAAAGAAAAAGAAGATAAGAAAAAGGAAGAAGAAGATAAGAAAAAAGCCGAAGCCGACAAAGAGATTTTCAAGAAAGATTACTACAACGATGAAATCTTGAATATCACCGTCGACTATCTGAATGTTCTTAAAAACATGAATACAGTCCAACGCTAAACTAATTCGTAACTAGTCCCCTGAACTCCGGCCCCTTCATTGAGGCCGGAGTTTTTTTGTTGACGATCTCACAACTTCCACCACTACTGTCATCTCAGCGATAAAACTGTTACACTGATTGAAAGATAGCGTCAGACATACTTGCCTCAGTTCTATCTTTCAGGTTGCCTTATGCGAGCTTCTCAGCAATACCCACGCTATGATATCCGGCAAACGTATCAGTGGAATTATGACAATGCACCTGCGCCGGTTGAATTGGAACCGGCGGACCTTCCAGGCTCATGGTCATTCTGTGGCTTGCCCGTCTCTTCCCCACTGGGAATCCCGGCAGGACCATTACTGAATGGAAAATGGGTACGCTATTATGCCAGTCTTGGATTTGATGTTCTGACTTATAAAACCGTCCGCTCTTCAGCGCGTGCCTGTTACCCGCTCCCCAATTTACAGCCGGTTCAGACAACTTCGCTAGTGGGTGGAGAACAACGGGTCTCCCTCTCGGAAACGATGCAAGGGAGTTGGGCGGTTTCCTTTGGTATGCCCTCAGCTTCGCCTGATGTCTGGCGCAAAGATATTGAACAGACCCGAACACTTCTCTCTGCAGAGAAAGTCCTCTCGGTATCTGTTGTAGGTTCCCTGCAACCTGGCTGGTCACTCGAAGAACTGGCAGACGATTATGCCCTCTGCGCCAAGTGGGCCATTGAAAGTGGTGCCGATTGTATTGAAACAAACTTTTCCTGCCCCAATGTCTGTACTCGAGATGGTCAGCTCTATCAACAGCCAGAGGCAGCGGCGCTGGTCGCCAGTCGAGTCAAGCAGATCACCGGTTCTGTCCCCTACCTCATTAAAATCGGCCATGTGCCTGATCAATCTCAGGCCCAGGAGTTCTTACAAGCCGTGCTGCCATTTGCATCCGGCATTGTTATGACGAACAGCGTTGCCACAACCGTCGTTGACCAGAAACAGAACCTGCTGTTTGGAGGCGAACAACGGGGCATCTGCGGTACTGCCACGAAACAGGCCTCACTCAATCAGCTCAAAATCTTCACAGACCTGATCTCGAAGTTGCCAGCTGAAGCAGACAAACCTCATTTGATTTCCTGTGGAGGCATCAGCTCTGCCAGTGATGTCAAACAGTTTCTGGCCGCCGGCGCTCAGGCAACGCACCTGGCGACTGCTGCCATGTGCGACCCACTGATCGCCTGTCAAATCCGCCAAGCCCTCTCGAATTCAGTAGATCTCTTTGTCTGAAATGACTTCTGTTATATCAAACGCCGTTTGCGCTTCTGTTTTTTCTGAATCCGGTACTTTGTCGCTCGACCCGAAACGACGGGTACCGTAAGATGACGACATGAATGCCATCGTCGTTAAAAATCTCGAAAAAACATACAAAGTCTACCAGAAAAAAGAGGGAGTCATCGCTTCTCTCAAAGGGCTTTGGCGACGCGACCATAAAACCGTGCAGGCTGTTTCCGATGTCAGTTTTTCCATTGAGAAGGGGGAAATGGTGGCTTTTCTCGGCCCGAATGGCGCCGGCAAAACCACGACTCTGAAACTTCTGGCAGGACTGATTTTCCCTTCTGCCGGCGATGCCACTGTTCTAGGACACATTCCCTGGAAACGCGAAAATGAATACCGCCGCCGTTTTTCGCTGGTAATGGGTCAGAAGAATCAGCTCTGGTGGGACTTGCCTGCCCAGGAATCATTTCGCCTGCATAAAGAAATTTACCGGATCGATCCGCAGCAATATACACGTCGCATCGATGAATTAACGAGCCTGCTCGAAGTACGACATCTGATCGGCCAACCCGTGCGTGAACTTTCCCTGGGCGAACGGATGCGGATGGAACTGATCGCAGCCTTGCTACACAAACCGGACGTCCTGCTTCTGGATGAACCCACGATTGGCCTGGATGTGGTTTCCCAACGCCGTGTGCAGGAGTTCCTGAAATACTATCAGGTCGAACAGAAAACGACCGTTGTTTTAACAAGTCATTACATGAAGGATGTCGAAGCGCTCTGTAAACGCGCAATCATTATCAACCAGGGCTGCATCAAACACGATGGCCCTTTAAGCGATATTCTGGATCGATTCAGTAACTACAAAATTATGGACGTCCAGTTCGATGGGGATGACCTCCCCCGTGACTTTTCACAATGGGGTGAAGTCATTGAATATGAAGCACCGCATGTCAAACTAAAAGTGCCACGCAACAAAATTCCTGAGATCCTCTCGAACCTGCTTTCGAAATATCGCATTCTGGATGTGGGAGTTCAGGAACGACCGTTGGAAGAAGTCATTGCAGAAGTGTTTACCGAACATAAAAATGATGCAGATCGTGCAAAAGAAGAAAGCAATCTGCTGCAATCAACGACCGAATGATCAAAGCCTTGAGACACGTTTATCACGTCAATTCCGTTTGGCACTTTGTTTTGAATTTCACCTTTCAACTTCAGTAAATCATGATTGCCAGCCTGCGAACAAACTGGATCATTCTCAAAACCTCGGTAGAAGAACGACTCGTCTACCGGGGAGATTTCGTGTTTGCCACTCTGGTTCGCTTCCTGCCGATTGTCACTCAGATTTTCCTGTGGGGTGCTATTTACGGAGTTCATTCCAAGGACCCCGTCGGTTCCATCAAAGGTTACACTTACCACCAGATGGTTGCCTATTACCTGCTGGTGATGGTGGGGCGCGCGTTTTCCAGTATGCCTGGTCTTGCCAATGGAATTGCCAATGATGTTCGTGAAGGAACCATCAAAAAGTATCTGATTCAACCGATTGATATGCTGGGCTATCTCTTCTGGGCGCGCATGGCGCACAAGCTCGTGTATTATATGGTCGCAATCGGCCCTTTTATTCTCGTATTCTATCTCTGCCGGGATTACTTTACCGGCTGGCCCGATGCCTTTACGATCACGGCCTGGATTCTGTCACTGATGATGGCGTTCCTCGTCGGCTTCTTAATTGAATCGCTGATCGGCCTGATTGCGTTCTGGTTCCTTGAAGTCAGCTCGCTGATCTTTATCTACATGATGCTGAATTACTTTCTCTCAGGTCACATGATCCCACTGGACCTCTTCCCAGAGCCGTTAAGCCAGTGGATGCAGATGTTGCCTTTCAAATATCTCGCTTACTTCCCGGGGACCGTAATCCTGGGAAAATACTCGCATGAGGAGCTGATTTTCGAATTGTCCATGGAAGTGTTCTGGATTATTGTGCTCTTTTCATTAAATCGCATTGCCTTTCAACGGGGCATCAGACGCTACAGTGCCTTTGGGGGTTAATCCCATGATTCAGGACTCAATCGCTCTCTTGACACCTTCAATCACCCCGATTTTCATGTAATTCGTCTGCTTCCCACTCCCTTCTACCACAAAGTTTCATATTTCTGCCTTAGACGGATGCGCGCTGACCTGCTAAAATGCTTATGAAAGGCTGAGTGTACTTTCGTCATGAATGACCCGCCGCAGGATGAAAGTCGCTGCTTCACTGAGGTCACGAACTTAGATGCCACTGCTGGTGTCTATCAATTGTCCCCCCCTTTTCAGCCTCCTGAATCGATATGAGGGACATGCTGTTTTTTCTCGCGTTCAATAAATTTGAACCTAAGATGTGAGCGAAAAAGAGTTTGAGTCCCAAAACACAGTGCTCTTAAATCCGACAATCAATTACAGTTTGAATAAAAAAATCAAATGTCTATCACCCCCGTCGTTCCCACGAATGAAGAGGAACCCATTTACAATCGGCTGTTTTGGCTTTGCTATCTGGCGAACGTACTTTTAGTCACCGCAAATGCCCTGACGTTTCGCTTCGCCGATTTAATCACATACCTGGGGGGCACCGAAGAACTCGTCGGTGATATTGTCAGCTGTGGGGTGTTCGTTGCCTTGATTGCCCGCTTCTTCCTCGGACAAGGCATTGACCGCTATGGGGTCAGAAGCCTTTGGGCTCTGTCCGCTGTCATATTTGTATTCGGTGCCGGCGGGATGGCCCTCTGCCGCTCACTGGGATGGCAAATCTTTGCACTTAGAACATTTTTCGCGACAGGCATTGCTGGCATGTTTACCTGCTCTGTCGTGCATATTCAGCAAAAAGTTCCCCAGCATCGCAGGACAGAAGTCATCGGCAGCCTGGGCAGTAGCGGCTTTGTCGGAATGATCCTGGGTACGCAGGTCAGTGACTGGATGCTGAAATGGTTTCCACCGGGCAATGACCAGTTCTACGCTTTATTCGGTATCCCTACGATTCTGGGCATCTGTTACTTTATAATCGTCCTGATCGTGACACGCAATGATACCCATCGTCGTCCCAAAGTCACGCCGGCCGCACATCAGCTATTGTTTCGCTTCTGGCCGGGACAGGTCGTAGTCATCGCCATCATGATGGGTCTCAGTTTTACCGTGGTCAGTGTGTTCTTAACTCGCTTTGTGACACAACGGGACCTGGGCGGCATTGGAACATTCTTTGCCGGCTATGCCACATCTGCCTTTGCCATTCGCATCATGACGCGGCGCTGGGGCGAAACGGTAGGACGAAACAAAATGATTACTATGGGGCTGATGGGACATGCCATTGGTCATCTCATATTGCCTTCCATCACACGCGAATGGCAATTAATCGGACCTTCCATCTTATGTGGCTTTGGGCACGCCCTGCTCTTTCCCGCCGTCGTTTCTCTGGGAACCGAATCATTCCCTAAACATTATCGCGGCACAGGAACCACGATCGTACTTGGTTTCTTTGATGCAGGAGCCATCATTTTTGCTCCGATCATGGGAAGTATTATTGATCGCTGGGGGATCGTAGCGATGTTCTACACATCGGCATGTATCATGACTCTAACCGCGGCCGTTTACACGGTTACGGCTAATCATAGCCTCAGCAAAGACATTGCAGCCACTCCAGAAGAACTTTGTGCAACTCTGGAAGAGGCGGTCGACTGACCAGGAAACCCCGACAACCGTTTATTGAATCGCGCCCGACTCAATATCCTGAACCACTTCTGCCAGGATCGCAGGATCCGCAGATTTGAGGACATGCGCAATCCGAGTCGGCGGGACATTCAGCCGTTCCATCAGTTCCCGCGCTCGCTCCCAGAGCTTCTCTTTTTTCTTGCCCTCTGTCAAAAACAGATTCGTGCAGAGCTCGGAAAGTTTTTGCTGATCAATGGAATCCCGGTTATCGTAGTAACGTTTGATCACATCCTTCTGGTAATTTGAAAATTCTGCCATCGGAAAGGCTTCACTCCTGAGCTCAATTCAAGAAATATTTCTGTACAATGGGGTGCATCCCTGCTGAACTGGGATAATGCAGATTTTTATCGGTTTGAAAGGCCTGAGTTTTGACTAGAATTTAGGCTCTGGTCTGATCTATTAGAAAATAAATTGATATTGGGCTTCCAGCAATTAAAATGATATTTAGAAGCAGGAATTGATAATTCACCAATAAGAAGGATTATTGTACGATTTTGTGCTGGCTGTATACTCCCAGATCAATGCAATTTTCGTAAAATACCCATTGCGTACATTACTCCTGAGTCGTCAAAATCCAAAAAATAATGACATCATGAGCGCCAGATCACAAGACATGATGCAGTAATCAACCCAAAAGGCCGAAATTTCTGATTAGTTGACTCACCGTTTTTCAGTGAGTAACATTTTACCAAGTTTAAGTTGTATCTATTGTAACACGAAAGTGTTACTCATAACTGGTTAAATAAAATATTAGAAAAGTGCTGGTAGTTTATTAAACCCGGAGCGAAACGTGTCCGTCACACAATTCACTGAACAAGAGTTGAAGGATCTGGAAGAGAAAACGACCATACCCCGTTTTTTATTCCTCCCCTTGGGATTGGTTGGACTTTGGTGCCTGGCCGTTTACTGGCCTAGCAATGCCATTGGCTGGCAAGCATTTTGGACTTTATTTACGTCCTATTGCCTGTTCTGCTGGACTAGCTGCTTTCATGAATGCTCACACCACACTCTGTCTGGATCGAAAAATGCCAGTATCTGGCTCGGACGCGTGTTGGGAACAGCGATGTTTGTACCTTACACGATCTATCGAGAAAGCCACATTCGCCATCACGCGTACTTAAACAAACCGAGTGACTGGGAGCTCTGGCCTTACTCTGATCCAAATACCTCGCTTCGTTTTCGCAGAGTCTTTATCTGGTTCGACCTGGTACTGGGCCTGTTTATGGCTCCCTATATTTATGGTCGAATTTTCTGGCACAAAGACTCGCCTCTGAAAGACCCTAAACTCCGCAAAACCATCCGTTATGAGTACATGGCCATGGTTCTCTTCTGGGGCTCCGTCATCGGCGTCTGTGCCTACTATGATGCGATCTGGGGCCTGTTGCGGGTCTGGTTTTTGCCTCACTACCTTGCTGGGATCTATCAAAACACCCGTAAATTTACCGAGCATCTCGGTATGAGCAGCTACGATCCGATGCTGGGAACGCGTACTGTCGTTGGCTCGAATATCATCACCAGATTATGTACTTACTTCAATTTTGACATTTTTGTACATGGTCCGCACCACCGACATCCTCGGATCGCCCATAACTTGCTACTGCAAAAAATGGATGACTACCAGGAACAGAACCCGGATGTGAAATACCCGGTCTTCACCAGCTACTGGGGTGCCATCATTGACATGGCTCCATCATTCATCTTCAAGCCGGGTGTGGGAATGAATGCCGGTGCTCCCGCTCCCGCCAAAGAGAAAAAGCAGATCGATAATTTTGTGCAGGATGTCGCCAAGGAAGTTCTGGCTGATCAAGATCACGTCAGTAAGCCCACTTAGTCTGAGCTCCCTCTGACCTGAAGTTCCTCTGCTACGTCAATGCGAAGCTTCTGCTTCGCGCACAGTTTGTACGCTCAAAACGAGTGTCTCACTTGCTTGCAGGTGCCTTAACGCTATGACTTCTTAAGTGTCGCGTTTATAAAACGGCAGTTCCGTCAGTTTAACCGGAATTCGTTTTCCGCGAATATCCGCTTCCAGCGTCTGACCTGTTTTGGCAAACGTCGCTTCGACATAAGCCATCCCGATCGGCATGTCGAGTGTAGGTGAAAAAGATCCGGATGTCACAATCCCAACCTGCTGATCTCCTTCAAACAACAGACATCCTTCACGGGCCGCCCGTTTTCCTTCGAGAGTGAAACCGACACGGACCTTTCGATCTTCTCGGCCTTTAGCGGCAATCAAAGCATCTTTACCGATGAAGTCCGCCCCCTGTAATTTCACTGCAAAATTCAAACCGGCGGTAAACGGATCTGTTTGCTCATCCAGCTCGTGGCCGTACAAAGGCATGGCTGCTTCTAATCTCAGTGTATCCCGGCATCCTAAGCCAGCAGGAATGAGCCCCACAGCCTCTCCGTCTGCAATCAGACGCTCCCACAGAGTGACTGCCTGCGTTTGATCCAACACTACTTCAAAGCCATCTTCGCCTGTATACCCCGTGCGG
>NZ_CP037452.1:900000-1082500 GCF_007754425.1 Gimesia fumaroli | reverse complement strand
CCTGAGTGCTACGCTGACTCGGTTTGAGGAATTCCACCTCAACCGGGTCCTCTGCAAAGGCACTCAAAGCGCAACCATTACTTTTAATCCACTCTAGAATTTGAAACGAATGACTTCACCAGCTCCTTCAGAACAACCTGTCAAAAAAATCGTGATTGCTTCAGACCATGCCGGCTATCGCTACAAACGCCGGATCATTGAACACCTCACAAAAGAAGGCTATCAGGTGGAAGATTTCGGCACTGATTCGACCGAGTCGGTTGATTATCCTGACTTTATCTTCCCGGCTGCGAAAGCGGTCGCAGCCGGAGAATTCGATCGCGGGATTGTGCTAGGTGGTTCTGGAAACGGCGAAGCGATTGCCGCCAATCGGGTCAAAGGCATTCGCTGTGCGGTCTGCTGGAACGAAAAGTCAGCCCGTCTGGCGCGAATGCATAATAACGCCAACATGATCTCGATGGGCGAACGGATGGTTTCCATGCACGACGTGTATGAAATCATCGATATCTGGCTGACAACCCCCTTCGAAGGGGGACGGCACATCAGACGGATTGAAAAACTAGACGAATAAGCGGGCAGAGACCTGAGGTCGCCCCACAAAAACCCATAACCATTACAATAAAAACTAGTTACAAAAAACCATTCACTCTCACTCGAATACCAGACAAGTAATGAAATCATTTGTAAACACCGTTGAATAAACCGGCCCTTCATTTTGTAAACGCCGTTGACAAAATGAAGATCGGCTGTAAGCTAGAGGCATTATTCAGACCCTATGTGTTCTTGCGGATTTGAAAGCACACACCATGAATTGCCGACTTCTTTATCAGTTTCTGTTAGCGGGAAGCCTGTTTTTCAGCGGTACTCAGTCAGGTGAAACGGCTGAGGGTTCGCCCGATTTCGAAACAGAGATCGTCCCCCTGCTGATCAATCGGTGTATTGAATGTCATCAAGAACAGAACAAGTCTGGAAGTCTGTCTGTCGTTACTCGCGCCGACTTATTAAAAGGGGGCGATTCCGGAACCGCCGTCGATTTGAAATCGCCGCTGGAAAGCCATCTGCTGGCGCGCGTTCGAGATGGCGAAATGCCACCCGAGAAACAGGGACGACCGCAAAAACTGCCTGCTGACGAACTCCAACGGCTGGAACGCTGGCTTGCCGCGGGTGCGCCCTGGCCTGAGGGGCGGAAGATTGACCTGTTCGAGCGAACCACGAAATTGCGTGCAGGGCGGGACTGGTGGTCTCTGCAACCAATCAAGCGTCCCGCAGTTCCAACGTTGAAAACAGGATCGCAGCCGGCGAACCCGATTGATGCCTTCATTCTCAAACGGCTGGAAGAAAAGCAGCTCAAGCCGGCCCCTCTCGCAGACAAGCGAACCCGTTTGCGACGCTTGTACTATGACATCACCGGACTGCCTCCTACTCTGAAGCAGATCACACAATTTGAAAACGACACCTCGCCCGATGCCTGGGAGCGACGAATTGACGCATTGCTGGCATCTCCACAATACGGCGAACGCTGGGCCCGCTACTGGCTGGATCTGGTCCGCTATGCCGACACCAGCGGTTATGAGCGCGATCAGGAAAAGCCGTTCGCCTGGAAGTATCGCGACTGGGTGGTCGACGCGTTCAATTCCGATCTGCCTTATGATCGCTTTATCCTCGAACAAATCGCCGGTGACGAACTACCGGATCGCAGTAAAAGTTCGGTCATCGCCACCGGCTTTCTACGATTGGGAACCTGGAATGATGAGCCCAACGATCCGCTCGATTATCAATACGATCGGCTGGAAGATCTGGTGCATACGACCTCATCTGCTTTTCTGGGCATGACTGTGAAATGTGCGCGGTGTCATTCTCATAAGTTTGATCCGATTACGCAGGAAGACTATTACCGCATGGCGTCGGCGTTCTGGGCCGGTCCCATCGCGGCCGGGGACCGGAAACTGCTGGGGGGACCGAAACCGGAACAACTGGGTTTCCCGGATGTGCTGGGATGGACCGACCTGAGTTCGTCCCCTGCCCCCTTACACGTTCTGAAAAATGGCGAGCGGGAACATCCGCTGCAGGCCGTCACGCCGGCTTCGCTTTCAATGATTCCCGAACTCGAACGCCCCTTCACCCCGCACCCGAAAGACGCCGACACGTCACACCGCCGACTGCAACTGGCCCGCTGGATTACAAATCCTAACCAGCCCCTGACGGCGCGCGTGTTTGTGAATCGTTTGTGGCTGCATCATTTTGGTGAAGGCATTGTCCGTTCACCGAACAATTTCGGTTTCATGGCTGATCCGCCGACGCATCCGGAGCTACTGGACTGGCTTGCCGCCGAGTTCCAGTCGGGAGGCGGAACAATCAAACGCATGCACAAACTGATTCTAATGTCGCGCACCTGGCAGCAGTCATCGCTGCATCCCCAGGCGAAAGAATATCAATCCCGCGATGCGGGAAACCGACTCTGGTGGCGGGCAGAACGCCGACGTCTCGATGCAGAGGCGCTGCGCGATTCCATGCTGGCGCGAACGGGCGAACTGGATCTGCGCCGCGGAGGCCCCGGCTTTCGTCCGGCGATCAGCGCCGCGGCACTGGAGGGTCTTTCAACCAAATCCAAAGCCTGGCAGGCCTCTCCCCCGGAGGAACAAAACCGGCGCAGTCTTTATACCTATTCCAAACGGGGCCTGCTGCCGCCGATGATGACGACCTTTGATTTATGCGACTCGACTCAGTCGTGCGGAAAACGTGATGTCACGACGGTCCCGACACAATCGCTGGCGATGCTGAATAATGAATTTGTGCATGCCCGCAGTGAAACCCTGGCCCGGGAAATCAGTCAGGCAACCAGCGAACCGGGAGCACAGGTTCGACAATTGTGGGAACGCGTTTATGCCCGACCGCCGGCTGCGGAAGAAAAGACGCTGGCGGTGCGACATCTTGTGGTTCAGTCAGCCCATTTCCAGAAATCACAACAACAGGCCGCATCCACCAGCTCAACAGAAATGACGCCGAACGAGCTCGCGCTGGCCTCACTCTGTCACGTACTGTTTAACTCGAACGAATTCCTGTATCTAGATTGAGATGTTCATGATGAATCAACGGCGTTTCCCTTGTGGCAACTCGCGTCGCGAGTTTGTATGGGAGATGGGAGCCGGTTTCGCGGGACTGGCGCTGACGAGCCTGCTCTCGAAAGACGGCTTTTTCGCACAGCAGGTCTCTGCAGACGAACCGCCACGGTCACTCAATCCAACTGCCCCCAAAGAGCCTCAACTCAAACCGCGGGCCAAAGCGTGCATCTTTCTGATGATGAACGGTGCCCCTTCGCAGGTAGATACGTTCGATTATAAACCGGAACTGGAAAAATACGCCGGAAAGCAGCTTCCAGCCGACAAGAAGTTCATCAATTCCGGTGGCCGAAAAATGGGCTACCTGACGCCGGCCTGGCGCAAGTTTCGTCCGGGTGGTGAAAGTGGATTGTTGGTCTCCGACTATTTCCCTGAAGTGCGCAAGCATGCGGATAAATTGTGCGTGTTGAACTCATGCCATACCGACAGTCACGCGCACGGCTCTGCACTGGTGGCGATGAATACGGGAAAAACGTTAATCGGCCGCCCTTCACTGGGAAGCTGGTGCGTATATGGCTTGGGGACGGAAAATGAAAGTCTTCCCGGTTACGTCGTCATGCTGGATAAGCGCGGCGGCCCGATCAGCGGTCAGCCCAACTGGTCGAGCGGATTCATGCCAGCCACTTATGCGGGAACGTTATTTCGCCCGGTCGGCGATCCGATTCTTGACTTGAAAGGACCAAAACATATCTCACCATCGGCCCAGCGCGAACAGCTCGATCTACTGGCGCGTCTCAACCAGCGACACCTGGATGCCCGGCCCGGCGGCCAGGAACTCGCCGCACGCATCAACAGCTATGAGCTCGCCTACCGCATGCAAACCGCCACTCCTGAAGCCGTCGACCTGACACAGGAAACCGAGCAGACTTTAAAAATGTATGGCATCGGCGAGAAACCAACCGACGAATACGGCCGGAACTGTCTGATCGCGCGACGACTGGTGGAGCGAGGCGTACGGTTTATTCAACTCTATTCCGGTGGCGGCCATCTTGAGGAAACCTGGGATGCGCATGAAAGTATCGAGAAGAATCATGGCCGGCACGCGGGGGAAGTCGATCAGCCGATTGCCGCTCTGCTGACCGATCTGGCACAACGGGGTATGCTGGATGAGACTCTGGTCGTCTGGGGAGGCGAGTTTGGTCGAATGCCCTTCAGTGAAGGAAAAAATGCCCCCGGGCGGAATCATAATCCGTATGGTTTCAGTATGTGGCTGGCAGGAGGCGGGATCAAAGGTGGCACCACTTACGGCGAAACAGACGAATTCGGTTTCGAAGCAGTACAAAATAAGGTGCATCTTCATGATTTACATGCTACCATCCTGCAGATGATGGGGCTGGATCACGAGCAGTTAACATATTTCCATCAGGGACGCGACGAAAGTTTAACTGATGTTGGCGGTCGTGTGATCCATGATATCCTTGCCTGAAATCACAATTGGAAATTTGAGGCTTATTTTCAGAGGAACTCAATGAGAACGCTGGTCTCTTCACAACCACAAATTTTGAGCCAGATGAATGAGCGGATGGTCCTGCGCATACTGAGGTCCAACGGTCCCAGCTCCCGGGCTGAGGTTAAGCGACTCTCGGGCGTCACGGCACCCACCGTTTCCAAAGCGGTCTCTTCTCTGTTGAAATCAGGAATGCTGGAGGAGTATGAGGAAGCAGCAACTTCGCGCGGGCGTCCTGCAAAAAAACTACGTCTGGCAGAAGAAACCGCACAAGTCATCGGACTGGTAATTGATACGCCGACATGTACGCTCGTCGCGACCGGACTGGATGGAAATATTCGTGAGAAGAAACAGATCGAATTCAAGACCCCCGACACCTATGAAGCACTGCTCCAGAAGGTGAGTGAGGAAGTCAACAAACTCAAATCTACTCATGGCGTTCGCACCTGGGGAGTCGGCATCAGCCTGCCTGGTCTGTTTGATTCGCACGAGGGACGCTCGATTCTGTCACCCAATGTGCCGATTACGAACAGTCAATATGTCCGGAAAGACTTGTCGAAACGGACCGGATTGCAATGCGTGGTATTACAGGAAACCGATGCGCTCTGTCTCGCAGAACGGCATGCTGGCCTGGCACGCGACATGGACGACTTCGCAATGCTGGATGCGAGCACGGGAATTGGCCTGGGTGTGTTTATCGAAGGCCGCCTGCTGAAAGGCAGCAGTGGTCTGGCAGGAGAAATTGGCCACTTACCGATGGTCCCGGATGGCGTAAAGTGCGGTTGCGGTCGAAGCGGCTGCCTGGAAACCATTGCCAGCGACACCGCTCTGACGCGGCTGGTTTCGAAACGTATCGGTCGTGATCTTGACATTCATCAGATCCAGGAACTCGTGCAAACCGATGATCTGAATGTCGCGGAGGAATTAAACAACGTCTGCAATCAACTCACGTTTGCACTGGCGACCGTGATCAATTTATTCAATCCACAGACACTCTTCGTACATAGTCGCATGTTCGATATGGACGCTGCACTCTTTGATCGTCTGATCGAAAACACAGAAACCAAGGCACTCGCTTCTTCCTTTCGAGACTGCCGCATCGAACGTGCCCGCAGCAGTAAGCAGGCAGGCGCGATTGCAGGCATCATCGAGCATCTGACCGATTCCCGCATTTCGGAATCGAATCCACACTTCCTGAAAGTCTTATAACAGTGCCTTGAATATCTACGGCTTACTTTTGAGATCAAACTCAAACGTGGTATGATTCGCGTCTACCGTGGCTTCGAGTGTCGACTTTTTATTGTACCGTTCGGGAATTTTGCTTTGCGGTTGATTCGAGGAACCCTCGCCCGATTCTTCATCCGGATTTTCCAAGTCTGTTTTGACCTGAATGCGGACGATTTTATCCCCCGTCAAACAGCCCGATTTTTCGGTGTTGAACATCAACGTAAAGGCGCCACTTTCATCGGTCACACCCGATGAATATGTTCCGTCGGGCGCTTCAAAGGCAACGGTTGCCCCGGATAACGGTTGGCCATCGAGGGTAACTTTCCCTGAGACATCAATCAGATCAAGGTTACTGTAGTCGGCATTAATCGAACCACCACAGCCGGCACACAACATCAACAGAGACAAAACGAAGCCGGGAGAAAAAACACGTACTTTCATGCTTATACACTTTCAACTAAAAACGACTCATGCAAACAACTGCCACCGCTTCATGGAATGGCAGTTGTTTCAAATTTGATACTTACCTGAGATAATGAGATCAGAACCTTACGGTGTCACCACTTCGCGTCCAAAGCGAGTCGACAGCCCCTGATACACGGTTTGATCGATATTCTCAGAGATGAAGTGGACCGAACCATCGGCGTAGGCCATATGGCCTCCCCCCACGTGCCAGCTGCCGTATGAAAGCTCCATGATATGACCACTGGCAGAGGGATCGGTGCGGCGAGCATTCATTTTGGCATAAGCGGAGCCGACAAACTCGGTGAACTCGGTTCCTCCGGTACCGTTATTGCATCCACAGGGATCGGTTTGCGGCGAGCCGATCACCCAGTGATCCATTGACTGACCATCTTTGCCGAATTCGATATCCGTTTGCGCTTCACACAACATGAAGGTATTGGATGTCCCGTCCTTGATATCACGCAAAGAAACGCTGCTGCAGGCATAAAACAAGCCGTTCTGAATCACTTCTTCCAGCGACTTCGTCCCCGATATTTTTGTCGAAGCATCGTCCGAAGTGGCTTCGGATCCAGAATTTCCCAGGTAACTTGAGGTAGCACGATTAGGAATATTATTGAAGCTGTAATGTTTTTTGATGGGGGAACTGGGGCAGAACAAAACAGGAAGATGAGTTGCCGCGGCATCGGTATTGGCGGAGCCGGAGTCCCAGTTGCCATCGCCGGATTCCTGAAAGATCAGGGTATTATAAACATTGGCCTGATCAATCATTGGCAGAATCATGGCACTCCAGGAGGCACCGCGCTGATCCCAGCCAAAGGGAAGCACGCCATGCAGATCATGGTAGTTGTGCATGCCGATGGCAATCTGTTTCAAATTATTCTTACACTGTGATCGTCGGGCGGCCTCTCTGGCCTGCTGGACGGCTGGCAGCAGCAGTGCAATCAAAATGGCAATAATCGCAATCACGACCAGCAGTTCGATCAATGTAAAACCGGTTCGTCGCTTCGACTGGTTGTCTGTGAACAACATGAGATTTCCTTATGGAATAAAAAAGGAACAAGGGAGAACGCAAAGAATTTGGTTTCACCTGTCCGGCGAAACCAGGTACGTTTCAAAAGCGGTGTGAAACGTGCTCCTTTATACAATCCCATTTCGAAGTTTTAATGAAGTGATCGTAAAATCAGGGAAGAGATGCTCTGAAAATAATTTCTTTTTTTCAGGCGGAGCAGAAAGCCTTCGATTACCACGCTCACGGAAACAGTGAAGCGTGAATTGCAGCAGAAACAGGACCATTCAACGCCGGTCAAAACAACAGCGGGAGAATCTCACAGACAATCCTGACGCCGCTGACTCTCGCTTTTAATGACAAAAACCATTAAAAATGGCCGACCAAGAAGTTTTCATGAATTCATTTTGAAGATCTCATCAAAAAACGCCCTCCTGATTCAGGAAGGCGTTTTGATTGTCCTGGATTTCAAGAGCAACGTGATATCAGGAGATGGCGCGGCGCATGATGTTGTGCGTGATCTGCTGCACGCGCTCATCAGGGCCATGAGGCCGCGACCAGTGCGACCAGGGCAGCATATGTCCGGGTGGACTGGAAAGATCCTGACACCAGAAGATGGTCGAGGCATTGAACACAAAGTTGTCTTTCGGTCCGGGATAGATGGTCGCCGTCCAGTTCTGCGGATTGACGCCGCCCTGCAGTGCCGTTCCTTTCGCGACGACTTCCAGACCGGGAATGTCTTGGGGGGGATCGCCGTGATATTCCCAGCCGATCAAACCGGGAATGGAGTCTCCCTTTTTCATACCCGTATTTTCAAATATCCAGTGATCAGGCAATTCACAGACCCAGTCACCTCCTCCGTTGACCGGGTCGACATTGCGGGCGCCCATCAGATAACCTTCGTCAGGCCCCCGGAACGGAAACGGGCCGTTATCCCGTTCGCGGTCTTCTGCGTATTTGTACTTGCCGCCGTAAGGGCCGCCGCGGAACATAATGCGCTTTGGTCGTCCATCGGTACTGTCAAGCAGCGGCGTCACCCAGCAGACCGAGTTACCTGAGAAGAACAACAGATTGACACCTGCATCGCGCATTTTCACCACCGATTCATACTGTTTGATATCCCAGTATTCATCGTGGCCAACCGAGAGAAACGACTTGCATCTCAAGCCATGATCGGGAGTCGTCATGTCGCTGTTGGAACAATAGGTCACATCATAGCCGTGCTTTTCCAGCCAATAGGCAAACGGGAATTCAAAACAGAGCCATTCCCCCGAACCGACCGATTGCGGGTTTTCATAAATCTGTGCGTACTTGGCATACGGTCGATCAAAGCTGACATCGGCCCAGGGTCCCTGGTTGCCTTTCGGATGCGTATACACCGAGTAGTTGCTCGGCCACTTGTTGTATGCCTGCCAGGTATTGTCCGAACATTGAAACAGAATATCCGCGGGCCGATCATCTTTGACAATGAACACCACATAACTTTGCCAGTAGCCGTAGCCGGTTTTGTCTTTGAGTGTGGAAAGTCGTCCAAGATAAACGCCGCTCGGCCAGTCGTCCGGAATCGTCAATGTGACCGCAGAGTCCCAGTGGCATTCATGCAGATTTTTCTTGCCCGGTTTGGGAACGGGCTGCGCTTTGCCTTGCAGCGGGCCGATGGTTTTCATCAGGCGGGCACCGCGTCCACCATAATAGCCGGTGCGAAAGATTTCGATTTTGAATTCCTGGGCGGGACGCGTAGAGACCTTAATATCAATCGTATCGCCGGCAGCTACACTCTGTTTGGAACAGTAACCTTCAATCTTGGGAGAACGAAAGCCAGCGCGTTTATCCAGCTGCACGCGTGTCAGTTGCCAGTCGGTGGCACCTTCTTTCAAGTTTTCGCGATGGATTAAATCCGGGTCCGCCTTGGCAGCGTGGGCGTTATCCAGAGAAAGATTTCCTGCCAGTGACGCCAGCGACGTCGCCACGGCTCCTTTTAACAATTTGCGACGATCCGAGTTCATCTCTTTCATGGTGCCCATTCCTGTATTCTCAAAGGTGTCTAATGATAAGCGAACAAAGTTGTACTGTTATCTTCTTTTTTTAATCTCTGCTGAACTCTCCAGAACGCGTCCCATTTAATGATCGCATCACTCGTGCTATGATACTCGATCCAAAAGAACATGGAGACGCCATAAGAAACCTGGCCACAGGTCAGTTTCTAAGTTATCTCTCCATGATAACCTTAACTTTATTAAAATAATAAGTATAATTAAAGGATTTCCATATCCTTCTATGATGAAATAGACTGTCACAACGATGGTCTTTCTTCATCATGGCTACCACACCCGGAGTTGTCAGTGGCATCATTCTCGCTGGATCAGACAGAAATCAGAGCCTGCTATCAGGCACTCTCAAAACAATTGGAACAGGAAATCAGCGAACTGGAACCAGCGCTGATCGACATTCGGCGGACCCTGCATAAAAATCCGGAAGTCAGCGGCGAAGAAAAACAGACGTCGCAATTTATCTGTAAAACCTTACGAGACGACGGGTTAACGCCCCAGTTGATGCAGAACGACATCGGTGTCATTGCCGACGTGACCCTGGGAACGCCTGCCCCCGATGCCCCGCTGATTGCCATTCGTGCCGACATCGATGCGTTGCGGATTACCGATCAGAAGGAAGTAGACTACTGTTCGCATAATCCGGGAGTCGGCCATCTCTGCGGACACGATGCCCATACCTCGATCGCATTAGGCGCTGCTTTGGGCTCCCGCCGTTTCACAGAAATATTTGAATCCGAGTGGCCCGGTCAGGGGCTGCGGTTGCGATTCATCTTTCAGCCTGCGGAAGAAATTTGCATGGGCGCCCGCTGGATGGTCGAACAGGGAGCGATGGAAAATGTGGCGGCGATCATCGGCCTGCACATGGACCCCGAAATCGCAGCCGGGACGGCGAATATTCGCTATGGTGTGATGACGGCGTTCTGTGACGAAGTTCATTTTGAGATCCACGGCCTCGGCGCCCACGCAGCCCGCCCGCATCACGGCAACGATCCGATTACCACCGCCGCCCAGTTGATCTCCAGCCTGTACCAGAATCTGCCACGCTCAATCGATTCGCGGATGCCGGCCGTGTTTACCATTGGACAAATCACCTCGGGTCAGGCACCGAATGTGATTCCCGAAATCGCCGTCCTCAAAGGATCGTTGCGCTCCACCAACGACCATGCCCGCGATGTACTGCACCGACGCATTGATGATATCGCCGAGGGCATCGCGAAGAGTACGGGAACAAGAATTGAAACGCTGTTTAAATCTCCTCTGCCCGCGGTCGTCAATGACACGACGATTTCGGCAGCGCTGGAACAGGCGTCGCGCGATGTGCTCGGCTCTGAGCAGGTGGGGCTCATCGATCAGCCCAGCATGGGGGGCGAAGACTTTTCGATTTATCTGCAAACAACCCCCGGTTCCATGCTGCGACTGGGTTGTGCGAAACCGGGGCAGAAGACCGCCTTCTTACATTCACCCTACTTCGACATCGACGAACGCGCCCTGGCACTGGGCAGCCGCATTCTGCTGCAGACCGCATTATTGCTTTCACTGAATCCACAACTCATCAAAAAAGGGTCTTAGTCATATGGGAACAATTTCTTTCGCAAGAAATGATTACCCGACTCTGGGCGTAGAGCTGGAATTACAGCTGGTCGACGCCGAAACTTATGCGCTCTCGAACTCGATCACGGATCTATTGGCGGGTCTCTCCGAAGAGATGCAGAAGTCAGTCAAACCAGAGCTGATGCAGAGCTATCTGGAAATCAATACGGACGTCTGTCGTACCGTCGGTGATGTCCGCCGCGATCTGACCGCCAAACTGGAAGCCGTGACCGAAGTCACCGACAAGCTGGGCCTGAAACTGTTCTGGGCAGCGACGCACCCCTTCTCTTCCTGGCGCGATCAGCAAATCACCGTCAACGAACGCTACTACGAACTCGTCGACCTGATGCAGGACGTCGCCCGCCGTCTGGTCACGTTCGGCCTGCACATTCATGTCGGCGTCGATTCCGGCGATAAAGCCGTCATGGTCTGCGACCGCATGCTGCGCTATCTGCCACTGCTGCTCTCGCTCTCTTCGAACTCCCCTTTCTGGGAAGGTCGAAACACCGGCCTGCATTCGAACCGTTCGAAAATCATGGAAGGCCTGCCCACCGCAGGGTTGCCCCCCACCATGCGAAACTGGAGCGAATACACGTGGCTCATCAACCACCTGATCAGCACCGGCTTCATTAATACCATTCGCGAGATCTGGTGGGACATTCGACCGCATCATAATTTCGGCACCGTAGAGATTCGCGTCTGCGATATGCCCGCCAACCTGGAACAGGTGCTCTCGTTGACCGCGTTCGTGCAATGTCTCGTCAAATGCATCTCCGATGAAATCGACGAAGGCGCGTATCAACTGCAGCATCACCCAATGATGGTGCAACAGAATAAATGGCGGGCCACCCGCTACGGCATCGACGCCAGTCTGGTCAACAGCGACAGCTATCAACTCTATTCGGTCATCGACTCGACGAAACATCTGGTGGATCTGGTTGCTCCCATGTCCGAACGGCTGGAGTGTACAGACGAGTTAAACCGCATCTACGACCTGATCCATCATTCCGGCGCGAAGCGTCAGCTGGAGATTATGGAGGCCACCAATGACAAACGGGAAGTCGTCAAACAGATGATTGAAGAAAATAACATCTTCTGATTTCACTCGGTCCCCTCTATAATTCAATATCCCAGCGAAATAAACTCAAATCGCGTTTTTTCAGGAATCTGATTCCGTGTCTGAAACGGGGCCTCTGCCCAACGATGATTCTTCCGCATCCGAATCGACGACTCCGTCGACCGAAGAGACTGCGCAGACACCACAGGAAAAAGTCCGCACGTTTCCCACCACACCCGGCGTCTATCTAATGAAAGACGCGCAGGCCCGCGTGATCTACGTCGGGAAAGCCGTCAACTTGAAAAGCCGTGCGTCCAGTTATTTTACGCAAGCCGCCGCCGTCGAACGTCGCACCGCCGAACTCGTCACGGAAATCGCCGACATCGATTTTCTGGAGACGGAAAACGAAGTCGACGCCCTGCTACTCGAAGCCCGGCTAATTAAAGATATCCGACCCCGCTTCAATTCCGAACTCAAAGACGACAAGACTTTTCCCTATCTCGAAATCACAACGCGTGAAGATTTCCCCCGCGTCGAGTTCACTCGCAAGCCGCACAGTAAGGGGACCAAACTCTACGGCCCCTTCACGAACGCCAAACAGTTGCGCGGCACCATCACCGTGCTGCAGAAAATTTTCCGCTTCCGCAACTGTTCACTGGACATCGAAGAGGGGGACGAAAAGTGGCGCTGGTTCCGCCCCTGCCTGCTACACAGCATCAACCAGTGCACGGCTCCCTGTAACTTGCGGATCAGCAAAGAGGACTATCGCAAAGACATCAACAAGCTGAAGCTGTTTCTAGACGGCAAGAAGGATCGGCTGCTGAACGAGATGAAAAAGGAGATGCAGGCGGCCTCGGAAGCCAAGCTCTACGAGAAGGCGGCCCGGCTGCGGGATGAAATTCAGCTGCTCGACAGTCTGAATCTCCGCGGCAATCTCGAAGATCACGCGCAGCCCGAAGTGTTTTATATCGATCCGAAAAAAGGGATGCAGGGCTTGAAGAAAGTCTTCGGGCTCGCCGAACTGCCGCGACGCATCGAAGGGGTCGACATCGCGCACCTGCAGGGGGGCGAGACGGTCGCCAGCCTGGTGCAGTTCATCGACGGCCTCCCCTTCAAGCATGGCTACAAGCGGTTCAAAATCCGCACGGTCAAGGGCATCGACGATTTCGCCTCGATCCGCGAAGTCGTCAGCCGTCGGATCAGGCGCCTGCATCAGGAAGGGGAAAGCTTCCCCGACATCCTGCTGATCGACGGCGGCAAAGGCCAGCTCAACGCCGCCATGACGGCGATGCAAGAGCTGGGCGTCGACCCGCCGTTTACGATCTCACTGGCCAAACGGGAAGAAGAAGTCTTCGTCCCCGGCGAACCCGAGCCCCGCCGCCTGAGCCGCCACTCCTACGGCTTAAGACTCCTGCAATACGTCCGCGACGAATCCCACCGCTTCGCCCAGCATTATCACCATCTGCTGCGAAAGAAATCGCACTTTGATGAGTGAAGACTTCGCTCACCGTTTCCAATCCTCTACAGCAAATCCCGGAACATGTGTGAAAGGTTTTCGGTGAAGAAGAGTTCTACTTTTTCGTCGGAATCTTTGATGCCTGGATACACGCCACAAGGTTCGTAACGTTCATAGAAATCCGCGGCGAAGGGATCGGGAATTTCCTGGGCTGTTTCTTTCCGGGGAACAAAACAGCATCCGGGGCGGTACGGCCAATCTGTGTCCTGCCGGGTCTGCTGGGAAGCGAGTAGCCGAGAGAGTCGTATCCAGACAGTTTCTTTTTGCAGTCGGGCGACGACCCAGCTATTCGCATTCGAACGAAAGCGATTGTGGTGCTCCAGATAATACTGACTCAGCGATTCATCTTCGATTCTGAGCAGCAGTTCCGTGTTGACGAACAGCGAGCGGGGATCCAGATTGGGAGAGCCGAGCAGCGTCATTGTGCCATCAATCACGAAATACTTGCAGTGCAGTGTCGTATGGAGTTCGTCGCTCTCGAAGGGATTTGAGCCGAACCCGGATTCTGGCTGCGCGTCGGATTTGTCATTCTCCTCAGACAGGCGCGGGTAGCTGGGAATCATTTCAGCGATCTCCCCCGGGACCGCCCGGATTTCGTGCAAATGGGCGTGGAATTGATTGATCAGCGTTTTTCGCTGTTTGAGTCCGGCTGCATAGGTATAAAGGTTATCCGTGGAAACCAGGCTGTTGCTGACAATTGACAGCAGGAACGATTCGTTTTGCTCGCGCAGTTTTGCCAATCGATCGAGCCAGGCATCCGGGAAGATGATAATGGGTGAGGTCAGATGAATGCTCTTGCGGGCCGACGCGAGAAACTCTTCCAGCCGATTCCCCGTTTCGTCTGGCGTTTCGCAATCGACGGCGGGCAGATCATAAAAGAATTCGATCTGGCGGGGAGTATAGATGCGCTCTAAATAGTCGGGACAGCATTCCTCTGCGATGTTTGCAAACGGTGCCGGGAGGTCAGCAGAATCAGCCGAGGCACTAGATTCCGGCTTGGCTGTGGCTGGCGGTTCCTTGTCCGCAAATTCCAGCAGATCGACACTCAGATCGTGATTCCAAAAACGGGTGAATGCGTTTTGCGTCTCTTTCACAACCGGCCCATTGATCAATATTTCCGCATCGCTGAAACACCGAAATCGATGCAGATCGAAATACTCATCGCCCAGGTTCCGGCCTCCCAGAATGACACACCCGTCATCGAAAAGCATGATTTTCCCGTGCATTCGCCGGTTCAGGGTCTCTCCAAACTTCGCCCCCGCCAACATGATTTCTGCATCCGCAGGGTCCATCTTCTGTACGACCGGATTAAATAACCGCACCTCGATATCACTGGATGCGGCGAGTTGACGCATACGGGGCAGGATCGAGTCTTCTGATTGCAGAGTCACCCAGTGGTCGAGCAGAATTCGAACTTCGACCCCTTCCCTGGAACGGCGCTGCAGTTCGTCGATCAGGAAATTTCCAGCCCGGTCATTTCGCCACAGGAATGTACTGATCCAGATCCGGTGCTGCGCTTGCCGGATGAGCCGTTTTCGGCAATCAAAGGCAGCAAGCCCTTCACTCAGTGGAATACACCGATGCTGACTGGCAGGAACCAGAAACGAAGAAAGCACCGATGAGGCCGCGCTGGAACGAGACATATCAAAGTTTCAATTCCACTTGAATAGGCAAGTGATCAGAGGCTTTACGAGCACTCGGCGAGATGAGAACCTGACTGGGATAAGATTCCAAACCGCCGCCAGTAAAAATACGATCCAATTGTAGCATGGGAAAACGGCTGGGAAAAGTGGAACGCGGCGATCCCCTCGGAATGCATTCTTGCATCACAGACCGTAATCGCTTCATTGCGCGAGTGCGTCCCGGTGAATTGAAATCCCCCATGAGCACACAGGGGCCTCTCTCCGAACAGACCTGTTGCATCAGCTCATGTAATGCCTCGATCTGAAGGATATTTTCTCGACGCTGCACACTGAGATGCGTATTCAAAATCGAGAACGGCTTTCCTTCCCAGTCAAATTGCATTTGAAACACACCCCGTGGTTCGCTTAACGGGCTCACAACAGGCAAGTGAACTTGATTCAAATCGAGCAGGCGCAAATTCATTCGCGAGAGAAAAGCGAGGCCGTACAATCCCTCGTTTTCACGAGGATGCTCAAACTGAGCCCAGTCGACCAGGCTGAAAAAATGCGGCGTCATTCCCAGCCGCCGCCCGATCTCTTCCACCTGATTGACCCGGTCGGTGCGAGGGCAGTTCACATCGACTTCCTGCAAAGCGACCACATCAGCCCCAGTGTTCTCAATCACATTCACAACGTCTTCCAGAGAAGGCGCCATGCGGGGTGAGCGACAGGAATGAATATTGTACGACACAAATTTCAGCGAGTCTCTCGGCACACGCTCCCTTTCAGTCAATGTAATTTTGACCTAAAAGACCTAAAAGGTGGACCTAAAAGGTGGACCTAAAAGGTGTCAGGAACCTTAAATTAATGGTTCCTGACACCTTTAAAATTAAACCTTTAAAATTAAACGGACTCGCTGATTTGCTCTTCTGCATCGTCGAAGGATTTCTTCAGGTTATCCCAGGCAGACTCAATGTCTTTTTTCAGGCCTGCCCAGGCATCGGCTGAAGAATCTTTGACCTGCTCCAGCTTCTCATTCAACTCAGCACGCTTCGCTTCGAGATCTTTCATCTTCTCATCCCATTTCGCTTTGGCATCGTCCTTCAGCTTGGCCCCTTTGGCTTGCATCTCTTCAATTTTCACATTCAGATCCGCCAGTTTTTTGTTGATCTGTTTTGCATACTCATCCTTCTTTTGTGCCGTAAAATCTTTTGCGGTATCAATGGCTTCGCCGACTTCTTTTTTGACATCGTCACCCGTCACCTTCTTTTCAACGGGGGCAGAGTCAGAGGGACTCTGATTCTCACACGCGACCAGTAACAGACTTAAGCTCAATAAACAGGGAGTCAAATTTCGCATGCTGTTCTCCTTTTTGTATTTTGTAGATGATTCGTAATTTGCTGCATTCGCCCCAGTATAACATTTCTACTAGATGATTACGCAAAATGTATGCCACTCCTGCTACGACAGTAAGAGGAAAGGTCTTATGATTTACCTGAGATTGCGAACTGGTTTCTGATCGCCCACACTGATGGCTGAGCAGTCAGATTTTTGCAATACGAGTGACACACTCGATCCCAGGGAACGCTTGCTATAGAATACAGATTCGTAATCCACACCACGCAATATCAATCATACTATATCAACTAAGGAGCCCCCGATGCTGCGCTTGGCCGGGAGAGTGTTCTGGTTCGTTTTGATTCTGCTGACCGTGCCAAAGGTTGTGACCGCGGCGCCGCTGAATGTCGTGTATATCATTGTCGATGATCTGGGGGCGCATGATCTGTCCTGTTATGGGAATTCGCTGCATCAGACGCCGCACATCGATCGGCTGGCGAACGAGAGTATGAAGTTCACGCAGGCCTACGCAGCTTCACCGGTCTGCAGTCCGACGCGGGCGTCGCTGATGACCGGCAAGAACCCGGCCCGGCTCAAGATGACGGTCTGGCATGAACAGGCCAAGTCACAGCGCAAAACGAAACGGCCTTTAATCGATGGCAAATCGCTGCCGAACCTTTCGCACGACGAGACCACCATCGCCGAACACCTGCACCGGGCGGATTACCGGACGCTGCATGTCGGCAAATGGCATCTGGGGGAAGCCGGCTATTATCCTGAGAGTCACGGCTTCGAAGTCAACATCGGCGGCACACTCTGGGGTGCACCGCAAACCTTCTTTTATCCCTTCTCCGGTTCGAAGCATTATGGAAACGAATTTCGCTATGTGCCGGGTCTGCTGGAGCGGAGTGAGAAGGATGACTACCTGACCGATCGGCTGACCGACGAAGCAATCCGCCTGTTGAAGTCTTCCACAGAGAAACCATTTTTTCTGAACATGGCGTTTCACACCGTGCATACCCCCATTGAAGGCAAGCCGGCGGTGGTGCAGGAGTATCAAGCGAAAATCAAGCCGGGCTCCCCCTGGCAGAACGCCGAGTACGCGGCAATGGTGGCCAGCCTGGACGAAAACGTGGGACGAATTTTGCGCACACTGGATGAACTGAAACTCGCCGACAAAACGGCAGTGATCCTGATGTCCGACAATGGGGGCTTCATCAACAAGTACGACGGAAAAACCGTCACCAGCAATCACCCGCTCCGTTCGGGAAAGGGGTCACTCTACGAAGGGGGCATCCGCATTCCCCTGCTGGTCCGCTGGCCGGGCGTGACGGAGGCGGGAAGTGTCTCAGCCGAGCCGGTGGTAACGTCGGACCTGTATCCCACGTTGATTGATCTATTGCAACTCGAAGCAGACAAAGAACACAATCAACGGGACGGCGTCTCATTGAAGCCACTGCTGACCGGTTCCCAAAAGAAATTACAACGCGACCGGCTGCACTTCCATTACCCGCACTACTATCCGACAACAACACCTGCCAGCGCCATCCGAGTCGGCAACTGGAAGCTGATCCACTACTACGAAGACGGCCGTAATGAACTGTATGACCTGAAACAGGATCCTTCCGAAACGACCGATGTCTCCAATCAGAACCCCGCGCAGACACAACAGCTGTGGGACGACCTACACGGCTGGTTAAAATCGGTGGAGGCAAGTTTCCCGCAGGAGAACCCGGATCGGCGAAAGTGAGACGTAAGGGTTAAACCAGGATGGGGTGTTAAAAGGTGTCAGCTGCCACACGATGTTGAAAAACACCCAGGAACAAACGATCTGCAAATTCGTAGCTCTTATCAAAATAACCAGCCACATCGATCCTGCCAGTCTGGCTCAATGCTGCTCGCACCCGAGATACCAGAAACCTTAATATTAAGGTTTTAACACTCTTTTAAAACCTTCCCCCCTGATAATTGAGGGATGGCGATGGTAGCGCAGAAAACTGATCAGTTTAAAATCGGGAATCTTGTTCAATTCCAGGCACCCCGGGTACCCTATTTCGCTGTTATAGCCTTTCGCCAGACCAGCATAACCCATCGATTCCACAACACGCAGTTCCCAGATCTCAAACTCTTCAGGGTGTGGTTCAGGAGCTGCAAAAGGTTCCAGGCTGAATCTCGTGAAAATCCCATCCCTCTGATCAAAATCGAGCCTAACTTTGAGAGAGCGCCCATCAATGTGGGTAATATAAAAACGCATGATGCGAACGGGACTTCTATCACGAATGACTCGTTCTCTCTTCCAGACCCCACGGATTTTGGAGTACTCGCCGATCGGCTTACCTAATCGGCCAATGATCTGATAACGATCACGAAGATCACTGAAGCTTATATCGATGAGGGCTTGCTCCTTCTGTTGGGAAGCCTGTTTCCGTTTATCGTCAGCTTTTTTATGCAGTTCATCACTCTGATGAAGAGACTCCGACACCTGTGGAAGATCTGATACTTTTACGAACTTTGATTGTACATAGAAGAGAGTGCTGGATAACTGAAACGGGTGATTCAGTGACTGCTGATTTTCTTTTGCATAGTAAAGCTCTAAACGTGTCTGTTTGCCTACCTCTTTCCAGTATTCATTTGGCAGCCCAGTAAAACCAATTTTTTCAAATACGCGGTATTCACAACAAAGCAAATCGCGTTGCTTCCAATATGACGAAGTAAGAGGATCGATTTCTAATTTTGAAGTATAGATGTCACTACCACATTTAACCAATTGTTTTTCGGGAAGTAGTAGTGGATCGCTCAAACACTGATGATCAATGTGTGTGATCAACAGATAGAGCTGCTTGGTAGAGAAGTCAAAACGCTTCCAGGTTCCATGAATGGTATGGAACTCCCCGACCGGTTTTCCGAGTCGGCCGATGATCCGGTACTTCTTCTGCAGATCGTCAAAATGAATCTCGGTCCGTTTTGGAACGTTTTCATTATCATTCTGCTGCTCAGACGGTTCGGCTGACAATTGCGGGCAGGCCAGCAGGCAGAACAGACAGATCCATCCAGATGATTTTCGATTTTGTTGCGGTCTCACTTCCCTGTCTCCTCCGTTCGATCCTGAAACTTCCTGATCTTCCTCTGGCAATTCAGTGCTGCGTATCATAGTTTAGATTCAGAGACCTGGCCAACACTTTTTAAAAACCAGCAGCGCAGCAGGCAGCGAAATGAATCAAGATGATCACATACCTTCGGCAGGTCGACTCACAAAAATCATCGCATACCTCATCGCTGGCTTATCCCTGGTATTACTCATCGGATTGAGCCTCAGTTTTGCATTTCCGTTTGATGCGTGTGTGGCGATTACCGTGTATCCTGCCTGGGTCTGGTTTACCGGTGGTCTGTTTCTGTCGCTGATTCTGTTCAAAACGAAAAACCGATGGGTGGCTCTGACGACAATCGGTCTCTGGTTTGTGTTCCTGGTCGGTTTTGCAGATACGCCGTTGAGTTTGTGGCGCGGGCTGTGGGGCTCATCAAACTCCGAGTGGGTTGCGGCCCGAGAACAAGAGCGCGCCCTGCGTGTGATTACGATCAACTGCAGCGGCCGTCAGCAATCGATCCTTGCACTGAAACAAAAGAACCCGGATCTGATTCTGATTCAAGAGTCTCCCACAATCGAGAATTTGAAAACCGTCGCTAACGAATTATTCGGTGGAGAAACGCATCTGTTGGCGGGCGTAGATGCCTCCATCCTCTGCCGGGGTGAAATCGAACCGATCACAACCACGGTGAACTGGTCACTCGGAAAGCTGACCCTTCCCTCAGGCCAAAAACTGGTGGTTGTTTCACTGCGTCTCTCGCCGCCCCCGTTCCGTTTGGATTTGTGGAACCCCGCGTGCTGGCGCGATTTTCGTGACCATCGCATCAAGCAACGTGCCGAGCTTGCGGCTCTCTCGCAGGCTTTAACAGAGATTCCAGCCAGTCTGCCGCTGATTGTGGGGGGGCGACTTCAACGCCAACCCCCGGGATCCAATCTTCCGGGAACTGCCGGCGTCGCTACAGGATGCTTTTTCAACCGCCGGTGCGGGCTGGGGAAATACGATCACGAATGAATTTCCTTTTTTGCGAATCGACCAGATCTGGAGCAATGATGCGTTTCAACCATTGAATGTCGTTTCCGAACCCGCTTTCGACACTGACCATCGCGTGGTCATCACGGATTTAATGTTCGAATGACAATGTGGAATCGCCCATTTCGCGACTCGAAATTTCTGCAAAGACCTGCCTGCCCCCAAAGGCACTCTGCTGCTTACGAAGGCAGGTCATGCATTTCAAATGAGCAACAGGGGGACTTTATAAAGTAACCTCAGGAATAGACCCCATAAATGGCTGAAAAAAACAGGATCGCTTCTGATTAGGTAAGGGGTCTGAAAACAGCAGAATTCCCAGTAGAAAATGTAGGGTTGGCTGCGATTTCATAAGGGAACTCCCTCAAATTGCGGTCCCTGTCGCTGGTGCTGATACGCGAACCCGAGTAAAACAGAGATCCGCAAATAATTTGGCACATATTCTGCTCAAATCATTCGAATGCGTTGTTTTTTCGGGAGTTCTGAGCAATTTCGTGCCAGTGCATGTCACATACGATCAGTAACCCAAGCCCGGTACTTTCGCTGATTGTAAAAAACGCAATCGATTTTTCACAAAACAATGTGAAAGCCGTTCTGCGTCAGCTGCCTGGTTTCCCGCATACGTCAAATCCTAAGTAGTATTTTCGCCCAATGAAAAGGTAAAAAAGTGAACACAGAAATTTCAAGTTCCAATTCGTCTGCAACTTTTACTGGTGCCAGCAATGGAAGCAAAACTACCCTGAGTTCTGCTCGCTCGGCTGCGATCTCGGCTGTGACCAACTACCAGCCGACTCACCCGCCAATGAATTTTCAGCAGACTCCTACGGGACAACTCTTCAACGCTAACGTGTTTTCCAAGAACGCCATGAAAAAACGGTTGCCTAAGGAAACCTACAAGAAATTGGTCAGCACGATTGAAGAGGGCCAGAAACTCGACTGCTCTACCGCAGACGTTGTCGCATCCGCCATGAAAGACTGGGCCATCGAAAAAGGGGCCACCCATTATGCACACGTCTTCTATCCCTTAACCGGTTCGACCGCTGAAAAACACGACAGCTTCCTATCACCAGATGGTGACGGCGGTGCGATTGCGGAATTCAGCGGTTCTCAGTTGATCCAGGGTGAACCCGATGGTTCGAGCTTCCCTACCGGCGGTATCCGTGTCACATTTGAAGCCCGCGGTTACACAATCTGGGACGTGACCAGCCCGGCTTACATCCTGGAAAACTCCAACGGAACGACACTCTGCATTCCCACGGCTTTTGTCTCCTGGACAGGCGAAGCCCTCGACAAGAAGACTCCCGTACTGCGTTCCATGCAGGCGTTGAATATTCAAGCACAACGTATCTTAAAACTGTTCGGCCACACTTCTGGCGATCTGGTTTCGTCCACCGCAGGTCCTGAGCAGGAATACTTCCTGGTTGACCGTAATTTCTATTTTGCACGCCCCGACCTGCTCAATGCGGGACGAACACTGTTCGGTGCGAAGCCTCCCAAAGGGCAGGAATTTGATGACCACTATTTTGGTGCGATTCCCGACCGTGTGCTGGCCTTCATGTTTGAAGCCGAACGCGAACTGTTTAAACTCGGAATTCCCGTCAAAACCCGTCACAACGAAGTGGCACCCGGGCAATACGAAATTGCACCAATGTTTGAATCAGCAAACATCGCGACGGACCATCAACAACTGCTGATGACCACACTGCGTCGTACTGCAGAAAAGCACGGCATGGTCTGCCTGACACACGAAAAACCGTTCGCTGGTGTAAACGGTTCCGGAAAGCATGTTAACTGGTCCATGGGCAGTGCCTCACAGGGTAACCTGCTTGATCCCGGTGACACACCACACGAAAACGCCCAGTTCCTGTTGTTCTGTGGTGCCGTCATTCGTGCCGTCCATAAATTCCAGGGCCTGCTGCGAGCCGTTGTCGCATCTGCTTCAAACGATCATCGTCTGGGTGCCAACGAAGCTCCACCGGCGATCATCTCAATCTTCCTGGGCGATCAGTTAACCGACGTCTTCGAACAGATCAAAGCAGGTGGTGCTAACTCATCGATCCCCAAGGGAACGTTGACCGTGGGTGCCGATGTTCTGCCACCACTGCCGAAAGATGCCGGCGACCGAAACCGAACCAGTCCGTTCGCCTTCACCGGCAACCGATTTGAATTCCGTGCCGTTGGTTCCAACCAGTCAATCGCCGGTCCATTGGTCGCGATGAATACCATCGTTGCTGATTCACTGGAATACTGTGCAACCAAGCTGGAAGAAGCCACTGGTGGTGATCCTGACAAACTGCACGGCGAATTGCAGAAACTGCTGACGGAGATCATGAATGAGCATGGTTCCATCATCTTCAATGGCGATGGATACAGTGATGAATGGCATGCCGAAGCAGAAAAACGGGGTCTGTTGAATCTGAAGACTACCGCCGATGCTTTGCCGATTCTTCAGACTGAAGAAGTCAAAGAACTGTTTACCAAATACGAAGTCCTGTCGGAACGCGAACTGGAAAGCCGACTGGAAACCTACCTGGAACAGTACTGCATGTCGATCAAGGTCGAATTGAACCTGACGATTAAAATGGCAAAGACTTTGATCTTCCCTGCAGCCATTCGTTATCAAAGCGAACTGGTGACCAATTGTGCCAACCTGAAAATGCTGGGGTATGATTTTGATACCAACACGTTGGACAATATCACCGAACTGGTCAAATCCATGCAGGACGGTATCGCCGAACTGGAAGCGGCTGCTGAAGAAAACGGATCGGAAGATCTGCTCGCAGAAGCCAATTACTACTGCCACACAATCCTGCCTCTGATGAATAAGGTGCGTGCGGTAGCCGATGAACTGGAAGGAATTGTAGCCGACGATCTCTGGCCACTACCCACCTACCAGGAAATGCTGTTCATCAAGTAACAGTGACGAGTTAACAATTGAGTCTGTGAACCAGAGCCGACCAGGAATCCCAATTCTGGGTCGGCTCTGTTCCTGTGTGACGCGTTAAAAAACGGATCACCTCAGCCCGGCGACAGAGAAAGCGACTATGACCGATTCTGAATCTTTATTCTCTTCAGATGCGAGTCAGCGAAACAGTCAGGTGCATTCCAGGCCATTCCGTAAGATCATCACTGGAATTGCGCTGTTTTTTTTCATCTGTCTGGTCGCAGTCATCGGCTACGTCTCTGCCGGCTGGAAACTGGAAGATTCGATCTACATGGTGATCATCACCATTTTTGGCGTCGGTTACGGCGAAGTACAGCCCATCGAATCGTCTGGGCTGCGGGCACTCACGATCATGGTGATCATCGCCGGCTATGGCGCGGTGATCTATACCATCGGAGGCTTTATGCAGATGGTGATTGACGGCGAACTTAACCGGGCACTGGGAGCGAGAAGAATGACAAAAGAAATTGAACGTCTGCAAGGCCATACCATTATCTGCGGCGTCGGCCGCATGGGTTCGATCCTGGCAAAAAATCTGTTCGCCGCGAAGAAACCGTTTGTAGTCATTGACTGCGATGAACGTCGCCTGAAGGCAGCCGAGGATCAAGGCTACTGGGTAATTAACGGCGACGCCTCCGAAGAATATATCCTGGAACAGGCGGGCATCCGTCGGGCGGCGGTACTGGCAACAGTGCTCTCGGCCGACGCAACGAACGTGTTCGTCACCATCACCGCCCGTGAGATGAACCCCGATGTCATGATCATTGCCCGCGGCGAAAACCCCAAGACCGAGAAAAAGCTGATCGGCTGCGGTGCCAATCGGGTTGTGCTGCCAACCGCCATCGGTGCCTCTAAAGTCGCACAGCTCATCATGCGGCCCACAACGGAAAACATGCTGGAACAGCTCACCAGTGAGGGCGCGATCAAAGACGAACTGGGGCATTTCGGCCTGCAGTTCGAAGAATTACAGGTGACGAAGGACTCGACATTCGCGAACAAAACGCTGGATAAAATCGAAGTCCGCAGCGACCGCGGCTTTCTGGTGGTCGCCATCCGCCGGGCCGACGGCGAAGTTGAACAGGATCTCTCCCCCGATACCAAACTGCTGGAAGGCGACGCGGTGATTGTGCTCGTGCACAACAACGACATCCCGCACCTGTCCGAAAAATTCGCCGCCAAGGGGATTAAAATTACGTACCGGGGTGTGACCGCGGAGATCTAAAGGCCGTTATCTTCGCCTCCTTCAAACCGGATTGACTGCCCGATTTTCGGGCATGGTCTCCACGGTTGCTTTGCCTTCCAGCGCATCCAGCCGTGATCGGAGTTCCGCGTTTTCTTTCTGTTGCTGTAACAGAAAAAGGGTGACCAGATTGAACAAGACAAGCAAGCCAACAGCGAATAGTCCTCCGCCCCCGTCGCTAAAATAGATTGCGATTGAGAAGAAGACTGCAGTCACTAACAACATCCATGGATTCATTTTTGACATTCGTAAATCCTCATAAATTTTGATAACTCGTTCCTGAAAACGTTTTCAGTCCAGTTCATAGTGAAGTTTTCTCCGGAACGTTTTCCACTCCTGCAGATCTGTCAGAAAGGGGGGCATCTTTCCTCCCCCGGCAAACCAGATATCTTCGATGACGCAGTCGGGAATGAATTGATGCAGTTGATAAGCGGCTTCGAGGTCAATTTTGCTGCCTGTCAGATCCAGGTTTTTCAGATGGGCTAGATCTCGCAACTGCAATAGCCCCGCATTGGTGATATTGGAATTGATCAGCGAAAGACCTTCTAACGTTTTACATTCACCAATATGCTTGAGCGCTTCGTCAGTGAGATCCAGATAATCGAGCTTGAGCTCCTTCAAATGGGGCATTTGCTGTAAATGTTTCAGGCTGCTCATTTCAAACAGAGGAGCGTTGCCAACAGGGGGCGGCGATTTCCCCCTGTATCTCCAGACCCACCCGCTCAATGCAATGCGTTCCAGCGAGGGTACCTGCCCCAGCGCTTCGAATGTTTTGTGGCGTGCCAAAGGGCGTTCCAGGTCGATGCTTTTCAAACTGCGCATGTTTTTCAGACATGTAAGCCCTTCCGGTGTGATTTGATTCCCATATCCCGTCAAATCAAGTTCGGTGAGCTGAGCGCAGTGACTGATGGCTTCCAGATAACGATCATCAACACGCGCGGCTTCGATTTTTTTCAGAGCCGGTAGCTTAGCCAGCGCCAGCAGACCGGAATTGTCGAACGAATCGACGAATACCTCTTTCTGTCCGAGAGACAGATATTCCAGTTCCCGTAAATCCTGCAGTTGCTTTAACTGCGACGTATCACGAAAACCTTTTGTTAAAACGACCTTTAACGTCTTTATTTTCTTGAGGTGCCGCAGGTAGACCAGATCGGTATCTTTGACATACACGTCCGCCTGGAAGAGCAGTTTTTCCAGATGCGTCAGTCTGGGAAGAAACTGAAATGTGTAATCGGAATTACGATTGGAAATGCCCCACAATTCCCGTAGCGGCATTTGCTCGAAGTAGCCAATCGTCGTTCCATTTAATGGAAGTTGAGGGACGTGAAGAATCTCCAGACTCTTAAGCTGGCATAGTTCCGGTAAATCGGCTTCAGCGAATGATGTGTATTCCAGATTGAGACTCTTCAGCCCCTTCAACTGCTTCAGCGTTTCAAAGCATTCACTTGTCAGATGATGGTTCGCACTCAGGTCGAGCGCTTCTAGTTTTTTCAGGCATAACAGATGACGCAGTCCGGCATTCGTGAAGTGGTTCCCTTTCGCCCGCTGGATGGCGCGCAGATGCACGAATCGAACTTCCGGTAATTCCTGCAGGATCACCAGGTCATCATCGGCAATGGGTAAATGTTTGAGATCCAACCAGTTGACCTGCCCGTGTTGGTTCCGTTTCCAGCGCGCCCCCAGCTGCTTGAGTTTGATCAATGTAGCCTGCGACGTGGGCGTGGGCAGAGGTGCTGCTTGTGGAACGACTTGTTCCACCTGGTTATCGCGCATTGTCAGGAAACAGACGCCGCCAACCAACGCGGCCACTGCAAACAACGCTACAATAGTTCGAGATCTGCTCTGCATGAATTGATTATACGGGAAAGGGGTATAACAAAAACAGACATTCATCAGCAAAACCTGCATTCCGCGTGAAGCATTTCTGGATGGTGGCAACCATTCCTTCCAGTCAGTAAGATAAATCAAAACAAGCCATGCAACAAAACCACAGGAGATACGATGGACTCGACGGCCTCTTTTCTATCAGCCACCATCAACACGTTCGAAACCAATCAAAAAATGGCGGAGCGTGCCATCGAGCAGGTTGCAGATGACGGGCTGCGCGTCGCGCTGGATGAGAATACCAACTCCATTGCCGTGATTATGAAGCACGTCGCCGGGAATCTGATTTCGCGCTGGACCGATTTCCTGACGACCGACGGCGAGAAGCCGGACCGCCAGCGGGACGATGAATTTATCGATACGTTTCCCGAACGCGCAGAGTTGCTGGCGTACTGGGAGCGGGGCTGGTCGGTTCTGCTGGATTCGCTTAAAAGTCTGACGCCGGACGATCTGGAAAAAACCGTTTATATCCGCGGCGAAGCACACACGGTGCCGCTGGCAATCCAGCGCTCACTGGGCCATACCTGTTATCACGTGGGACAGATCGTGCAAGTCGCCCGCATCCAGGCCGGCGACCACTGGAACACGCTGACGATCCCCCGCGGCCGATCGGAAGAGTTCAATCAGAAGCACTGGGGTGACGGCAAGCCGAGTGAGTAACGTGAGCAGTGAACCTTGTCTAAGCTCGCTTCGCAGATTCGATAGGGGCGGATCCATGTGTCCGCCCGCCGCGAGAGGTGCGATCCAGATTGAATCAATCAAGGGCACCAGGTTAACAGTTCAAACGAGCAATCAAAAACTCGCGAACCCCGCGGGGAGACACACGGGTCTCCCCCTACAGCTTTGAAAAAACGAACGTCGGCTCGAATGCCCCGCTTACTTTGGCTTTACTACGTCGGCATGTTCAATTTCTAACAGTCGTTTCTTGCGCCATAAACCGCCGCCGTAACCGGTCAGGCTGCCGTCGGCGCCGATGACGCGGTGGCAGGGAATCAAAATCGCGATCCGGTTATCCCCGTTGGCGCGGGCGACGGCGCGGACTGCTGTTGGCTGGCCGATGATTTCCGCCTGTTCGGAATACGAGCGGGTTTCGCCACAGGGAATGGTTTGCAGTGCCGCCCAGACTTTCTGCTGAAACTCGGTGCCCGGTGTGATCAGTGGGAGATCGAATTCCGTTCGCTTACCGGTAAAGTAGTCACGGAGTTGTCCCTCCAGTCGATTGAAGAAGGGACTGTCGCCGGGCAGTGCTTTGGCGTTGAGCCGTTTTTGTAATCGGTCGAGTTGTGTTTCCAGCATCCGTCGATCGGTGAATTCGAGCAGGCAGATTCCCTGTTCCGTCGCGCCCGCCAGCATCGGACCGAGGGGGGTCAAGATCCGGCTGACGGCGATCACCTGCTGACCTTTACTTTTGGCGGGTGCCGTACCCATCGTTTTCTTGAAGCCTTCGCCGAACCCGCTAAGCGATTCGTAGCCGCTCTGAAAAGCAGCGTCGGTGACCGGCGTTTTGTGTTGAATCTGACTGAAGGCCTGATTAATGCGCCGCATGCGCAAATAGGCGGCAAAGCTCATGCCGTGCAGTTTCTGAAACCAGCGACGCACGCGTACCGGATCGAGACCCCGTTCCCGCAAATCTTCGGCCTGCAGCCGAATGGTGGTGTCTTGCTCAACCTCTTCAATCAACGGCTGCAGCCAGTCGGGCGTCGATCCCAGCGCCACCAGCGGCCGACAGATTTTGCATTCCCGGTAACCATTGGCGAGCGCGGTTTTCGCATCGGGAAAATATTCCACATTCTCCGGCTTCGGCTTGCGCGCCGAACAGGAGGGCCGACAGAAAATCCCCGTCGTCCGAATCGCCGCCACGAAGACGCCTTCAAAGCGGCTGTCCCGCTGGACCAGCGCTGCGTACATGGTCTCACCGTTGGGCAGCGAATGCGTCTGATTTGTTGCTTTATCTGTCTGATTCATTTTCTGAAAATCCCTGAAATACCGGTGTCTGTTTTAGCATGGTATCCGCTTTAGAAACAGCGACAACCGGGAAAAGAACAGGGAATTGGGTTTTGTGGGATTTCACAGAACGGAGTGAAATGGTTCTCGGGAATTTCATTCTCTGGCGAGATCGTATCTGGTATAATGGCTCGTTGCGACGGAGCTGGGCAGATACTTTTGACAAAAACATCCCCCTTTCTGAGAAGCCGATGATTACGATTCGACTGGAAACGCCAGGCCGGCGTCATCTATTAGATCATGACGCGATCATTGCGGAGTTGACAAAACAATTCCCCGGCACTCAGGTGACGGCAGAGAATTACCATGCACGTCGACGAAAAACGGTCCAGGAGTTCGCTGACCAATGCGCTGCCAAAGGGAAGCCGCTCATTATTCAGAAACGACTCGAACAGGAAATTGACGAACGCGAAGCATTACTGGGACCTGCTCGGGAGATTGCTATTCCGTTCGAAGATCAACGGGAAGTGTTCAAGGGCATGGTCTCTGTTTCCAGAGTCTTCCTGCAATCAAAAGTACAAACCGATTTTGAACTGATCCGCAGCATTGTGAACACTCTACGTGCCTTGAATTCAGGACAGGTTTTTGTCTCAGGTGATGACAATGATGATCTGGAATATCAACAGCGTCTGAAAGCACTCACGGCCAACCAGGGGATCTTGCTGGACGGCGGCATTGCGTTCGAAGACCTGTTGCTGCCACCCAATCAACGACAGGCATTGGAGCGATTGCGCAGTGAACAGATCCGGATGTGTGCCGGGGTGAAACATGGTGCCTTGAATTTTAACGTATTTATCTTCGAGGCGGATCAGACAGACGATTTCTGTGAAGCGATCCGTGAACTGGATCAGGTCACGAATTTGTCATTTCAAGATACACAGCTTTCCGAACGGGGAATGGAACGACTTTCGGGACTTCCCCGATTACAGAATTTCCATCTTCGAAATACGATGTTTTCCAACCAGTCCTATCGTCACCTCACGTCTTTTCCCAGGCTTTCAGAATTTTGGGTTGAATTTACAGATCTGAATAATGACGCGATGGCAGCAATGGGAGAACTGCACGGACTACAGTATCTCCGATTAAGAGAAGTTCAGATGACCAATCACGGTTTTCGAGAACTGAAGCATCTACAGAATCTGACCAGACTGGTTCTGACACAGATCCCCTTAGATGAAGGTTTAGAGGCACTGTCGCACTTACAGAATTTAACCAGTCTGAATTTGACTCGAATTCCTGTTAAAAAAAGTTTAGAGGTAATCTCCTCACTGACACAACTCAAATATCTAGAACTGTCCGAGATACCTTCTGTAACCGGCGATGTTCTGGAAATGATCGGCCAGCTCACTAATCTGGAGGGTTTGTCGCTGGAGATGAGCACACTGACGGATGAAAATGTGAACCACCTGTCTGGCTTGAAACGACTGACTCAACTGAGCCTGACTCTAACGGCACCAGCGTCTCACCCGCGGCGATTGACTTCAAAAGGAATTCAAGTCCTTTCAGAACTGCCTCAACTTCGGCAACTGCAGCTCTCCGCGATCCCGCTTGATCAAGCGAGTGCCAATCTGCTGGGGCAGCTGACGCAATTGCGATATCTGGCTCTCAATGATTCAGGACTCCCGCCCACCTGTTGTCTGCAGTTAAAAAAGAGTCTGCCCGACTTACATATCCACTGGATCGACTCAGATCAGCCAGGTTCCTGAGTCCAACACAGGTTAAAATCATTTCATAAACAGGAAACGAGAATTCGTCTGATTCGAGCCCCGCCTTCTCGGATTGATTTGAGGTTTTCGCAGTCAGTTCGCTGAATTCACGCATTTTCCGCAGTTTTATATGATAAATATCACTGCTTTACGGGCAATTGTCTGGTGAAGACGCATTTTTTTCTTGCAAAACAACTAGTCGAATGTATTGTATGACAAAGAAAAATCAGTGAAATCCCTAGTTTTAAAATCAATTTTGCGCTCTTTCATTTTGATGATCTAAGTTTCATTCTCATGAAACGGGGTGCATGTTCTATACCTGATACCGAACAGAGTTTCCGACTTTTATGTCGAATTCAATACCATCACTCGATCAAAGTGCAAGAAGTCACTTTACCTCTTTGTTAAGTAAAGAGCGCTTACGGATATTTGGTTATATCCAGGCGTTAGTGCCTCACAGCTCTGACGCAGAAGATGTGTATCAGCGTGTCTGTTTGACTCTCTGGAATAAGTTTGATGAGTTCGATCAGGAACGAGACTTTTTTTTCTGGGCTTGTGGAATCGCTTTTTACACTGTTTGTAATCACCGCAGAAGCATCAAGCACGATCGGCATTGTTTCAATCAGGAACTCATTGAAACGATATCACAAAAACGGGAACAGCATTTAAGTAATTACAATGTCCGAATTGAGTTACTCCGTGAATGTTTAAACGACCTGGACAGTGCGGATCAACAGCTGTTGCAGAATGCCACTTTGAAAAACCAGAAGATAAAGGAAATCGCAAAGACAGCACAAAAGTCGATTCAAACTCTTTATAACCGCCTTTCCATTCTCAGGCGTGAATTGGCGGATTGTGTATCGAGAAGGCTCCAAAGTGAGCGGCAGGTATGATGTCAATACAGGATCTCCCCCCCGATTTTGAACTGTTACTGAACCAGCTGTTAAACGGCGAGGAGGAAGTATTCTCTACATCGGAATTTGAAACGTTTCAAAATTTTCTTCTCTCCGATCCCCAGGCCTTGGAGCACTATTTTGAGTACCTCGATATCAATTCGGGAATCCAGACAGATATGTCAGAGCATCTGCAGATGCTGGAATACGATGCCATTGGGGAAACAGAACCGGAAAAGCCGCAATTTTCCCCGGAGCCTCTCGTCACCAAAGAGGTTCCTTCGAAGGGACGGACGCCGTTCCTTAATTATTTCCTCGTTGCCGCTGCCTCGATCATGATGTTTCTGGCGTTGGACTGGATGACATCAGGCGGTTTCTTCGGGAAGCAGGCTGCAGATTCGGTCACAAAGTCGAATGTAACGCAGAGACCTTATGTCGCGACGCTCACCCGTTCCACAGATTGTGTCTGGGGGAGCACGTCGCCTCCGGAATTCTCCGGGCAGAGGCTGTTAACAGACGATCTGGTGCTGGAACAGGGGGTTGCCGAATTTCGGTTCGATTCGGGAGTCCGTCTGGTGATCGAAGGACCGACGAAAATCAAGCTGGAAACAGCCTGCTGTGCGAAGCTGGATTATGGAAAGATGGTACTGCACGGATACGAAGCGTCCCCCGAATTTGCTTTGGTCACCCCTCTGCTGACCTTTCATGATATAGGAACTGAATATGGTGCCCGAATTGAAAAGGATGGTGAGGTGGACCTGCATGTGTTCGAAGGCGCAGTCAGAGTCGACCCCAATCAGAAGAACGAACAGTTTGCCGAATCGCTCATTGTCAAAGCAGGACAAGCCAGACACCTCAATGATAACAGTGTCGATGACATTCAACTGCAACCGGAAATCTTTAACAGAGAAGTTCCCGGAGCGCCGAAAGATTTACAGGCACTGCAACAGGAGTTACGAGCTTACGACAGTTTTCATCCCTCTGCGATCAGTGATCCGGAAAGTTTTTCGAAATGGCAAAACACCGGCACTGGCTGGGAAAATCCCTGGCGTAAGAAGATCAACAGTGGTGAATTAGCGCAAGGTGACAGCCACCCCCGCAAGTCCCTCGCCAGAACAGACCTCGCGGAAAACCAGCTGGGCCTGATCGAACTCCGGAATGGAAAAACCGCCTGGCGAACACTCCAACAGCCCATTCGCATGGATACAAACGCCATCTATTACCTCAGCTTCTATCTGCAAAAAATCAACAATGGTCCGGATGCGGGCAGCGAGCAGTTTGGCAATCTCTCTTTACAGCCATCAATGGTGCTTGAACATCCGCGAAATATTCTGTTTGGCATGAGTTCTGAAGGATATGCCACCCTGCAGGCTGATATGCAAATCATTGAAAGTGCCCCTCCGCTGCAAACCGGAGAAACGTACTTCTTTGTTGCCAAAATTGTCGCCAGTGAAAAAGCCTCTGATCAGGTTTTTATGCGGGCCTTTTCAGAAGCAGAACCCATTCCTGATCAGGAACCTCCCGTCTGGACCGCGAACACCACCCCGTTCCAGAGCGCACATGTATTTGATCTGGTTCGTCTCAAAGTTGCCCGCAGGGGTGACTTTCTATTCGACGAATTACGCATCGGCACCACCTGGGGCGCGGTGATCAATTCCGACCTCTCCAGACGGGTCCTTGAGAAAGAATAAGTTCACCGCCCGATTTCTTCATTTCAGCCGGTGAATTTTATTTTCAGAGTCGTATCTCCCTATGCAGACTACTACAATCTGATCCAAACTGAACTCAGGTTTGATCCAGGTGCTTTTTCGGAGAGATAGCGAATGCGGCTCATGATGATTGCCGTGGGGAGTATCGGCGATGTGTTTCCTCTGCTGGGAATTGCGCGAGAAATGCGCACGCGGGGGCATGCAGTGCAAGTCATCGCCAATCCCTTTTATACAAAACACGTTGAGCAAGTCGGCGCGGAACTTCTGCCAATCGGGACCGCCGAAGAACATCAGCAGATGATGAACCATCCCTCCATCACCCATCCCCGCAAAGGCTGGGCACTCTGGTTGAAGTTGGGTTCGTTGAATTATCTCAAGCAAACCTACGCATTGATTGAAGAACATGCTGTCAAAGGCGAGACGGTTCTCGCCGGCAGTTGGGGCGCACAGGCGGCTCTGGTAGCCCGGGAAAAGCTCGACATTCCTGCCGCGACCTTCCATCTGGAACCAGACAAATTTCGCACCGCCTTTGACTCCGCCGCCCTGCCGCGGCGCTCACTGGTCTTTCAATCGAATCCGCCCTGGCTCAAGCGGATGCAATACCGGCTGCTCGATAAACTGTTGATCGACCCTGCCTTTTCACCCGTCAATACATTTCGCCGCGAATTAAGTCTGCCTGAGATTCAGCATTTCTGGAACGCAGGTATTCATTCACCAGACCTGACAGTCGGCCTCTTTCCCGACTGGTGGGGACCGATCCAGCCTGACTGGCCGAAGCAGACCAAACTGATTGGTTTTCCCCTCTGGGATCAAAACCCCGACCAGCAGTTTCCGGAAGAAGTGGCCGAATTTCTGGATGCCGGTGAGCCCCCAGTTGTATTTTCGCCCGGCGGATTTGGAAACATTCCGGAAAAACTGTTCCAGATTGTGGTTCCGGTTTGTGAAGACCTGGGGCTGCGAGCCATCCTGCTCACATCAAACCGCAGTCTGCTTCCGAAACAGTTACCAGAGGCAATCCGGCATTTTCAATTCATCCCTTTCACTCCTCTGTTAAACCGGGCCAAAGCTGTCGTGCATCACGCAGGCATCGGGACCGCCGCACTCTGTCTGGCAGCGGGAACGCCGCAAATCGCAATTCCTCCCATGCACATAAATCGAGACACGGCATTGCGTTTAGAAAGACTGAACGTCGGCCGTATGATTTCCCCCTTTTCCTTGCGGGAGGAATCTCTAAAACAATCGTTGCGAGTGCTTCAGGGGGCTGATACGATCAGTTCTAATTGCCAGGAGATTGCATCACGACTCAAAAACAGCAGCACTATTCCTACCGCCGCTGACCTGTTAGAGAGTCTTGTCACAAACGCTTAAGTAAACCAATGAAGAATTCTATCGATCCAACGCGGGTCTCCATCGTGGGATCTGGCTTTTTGGCGCGAGGCATGGTCTATGCGCTCCGAAATCAACCAGATCTGGAAGTCGGACGAGTCCTCACACGGCGCGATATTGAGAGTTGTAACGATTTTCCCGATCGTGAATTGCTGACAAATTCCATCGAGGAAGCAATTAACGCTGCCGAAATCGTGCTGGAGTGCAGCGGCGACCCGGTGCATGCCACACATGTGATCGAGCAGGCAATGCAAGCCGGAATGCCCGTCGTAACCATGAATTCCGAATTCCATGTCACCACAGGTTCGGCTTTGGTGAATCGGGGTTTTCTCACGGAAGCCGAAGGCGATCAGCCCGGCTCACTGGCCGCGTTGCATCACGAAGTTTGCAGCATGGGTTTCCGGCCACTCGTGTATGGCAATATCAAAGGCTTTCTGGATCACAATCCCCCCCGCGATTCGATGGAAGAGTGGGCCCGCCGTCAAGGGATCAGTTTGTCGCAGGTTGTTTCCTTTACCGATGGGACGAAACTGCAGATCGAACAGGCTTTGATCGCGAACGGCCTGCAGACAAAAATCGCCCAGCCAGGACTGTTGGGCCCCCGTTGCAAAGAGATCTCTGCAGGCGGCGACCAGTTAGCCGAGGCCGCAAAACAACTCGGTCATCCCGTCAGTGATTATGTTCTGGCTGATGGCGTCAAACTGCCCGCCGGCGTTTTCATCACGGCACAACACGATCCCGAACAACAGTCGTATCTCGAATATCTGAAACTGGGAGCGGGCCCTTATTATACCCTGGTCCGCAATTATCATCTGTGTCATCTTGAAATCATGAAAACCATTCGCGGCGTCATGACCGGCGATGATCCCTTATTGAATAACTCCTCGCAGCCGACGGTCGGCGTCGCCGCCATCAGCAAGTGTCCCTTACAGCCCGGCACAGTGATTGAACGCGGCATCGGTAGTTTCGAGGTCCGCGGCTCGGCCGTTCCCATCACCGAATATCCGAACCATATTCCCATCGGTCTGTTGCAGGGAGCCCGCATACGCAGGCACATTGCCCCCGGTGAAATACTGATGCTGGAGGACGTCGAACTCCCCGAAACCCGGGCCTTCGGCCTGTATCGGAATATTCTCGCCCAAGCAGTCGCATCAGTGTCTGAAGCCGCCCCACGTTAAATTGATACCAGTCTCATTTCGGGATGCACTCGCAATGTGCCAGGTTTGATATCAGTTTGTAACGGTGCATAGTATCTAAAACAGCACCAAGCTTTCCCTCCAATTTTTTTAATTTTCCCGTTGTTGATTTTTTTCCTCGTTTTTGTCGGTAGGAAATCATATTTTCCTGACAATCACTTGTATCAGGCAAGAAGGAGCAGGCGAGCCAACTGGCTCTGAACGGATTCAGATCATCCAGATCGCTGGTATTAGTCCCTGAACGACAGGGGCCTGAGAAGAAGTCTCAGGTCCCTTGTTTCTTTGTCGCTTCGGAAGTAAACCGTTCAACATTAGCAAATTCTCACGCACAACCGAGTTTTGCATTCCGGCAACGCATTCTCCTCATGCAATTCTCCTGCTGTTCTTCATGAAATGAGCGGCGTATAATAACACTATCGATTGAGATGGAATTATACACTTGCGTCAGATCATTCAGGAGAATTTGAGATGAATCGTCCAACACTTGTCAGCTGTTTTGTATTTTTCGCAGCAACAATTGGCGGCCTCACAGGACTGATTGCTGAAGAGACGGATTCACCCAACTTCGTCCAGTACGGCAAGATGCATGAAGTCATCGGCCAACAGCAGCATCAGGGCCGCGTCAACTTTGAGGAACTGATTAAGAAACCACACTTCTATGGCGTGGGTGCGTTGGAATCGCTGGCAGGCGAAGCAACGATTTTTGATGGCAGGGTCACGCTCACGAAAGTCAAGCCGGACAGTGCACTCAGTCCGGAAAAACTGTCGTCAAAAACACAAGCCGCCCTGCTGGTCGGCGCCTATGTGAAAAACTGGTCAGAGCACCCGCTCACGAAAACGGTTCCCTCGGACGATCTCAATTCACTGATCGAACAGACCGCGAATCAAGCGGGACTGAAAACGGATCAGCCGTTTCTGTTCGTGATCAAAGGCGATTTTCAAAGTGTCCAGTTCCATGTCATCAACGGCGCCTGCCCATTACGAGCCCGTATGCGCAAAGAGGTACTCCCCAAAGACAAACGACCTTATGAAGCAAACCTGCCCAAAGTCAGCGGCAAACTGGTCGGCGTCTTTGCCAAAGATGCCGTCGGCAACATCACTCACCCTGGTACTTCAGTCCACATGCATCTGCTCTTTAAAGATTCGCAAAGTGGAAATCTGAGAACAGGCCATGTTGAGAAAGTGACAATCCAACCCGGAGCGAAACTGCTGCTGCCTGAGTGATGGAAGTGCGCGAGTCGTTCAGGCTTAAAGGAACTTAGCTTCATTTTTGACAGATGGCACTCTTGGCTCGCCCCCAATAATGCTAAGAGAGCATCTCACCGTATTTTTCTACCACGAAATTCACAAAACTACACGAAAAAAGTCCGCTCTGTGAGCGGTTCGGCGACAGCCACCGGTTTCGAAACATAAAGCAGGACCGTCTTATTTACTCTCCTCGTCTTGTTTCGGCCTCAGATGCACCTGATCTGATTTCTCCTTCCCCTGAATCATCACGTTTCCTGCAGATTTATAGCCATACAGCATGACAATCGGTTTGGCCTTATCGTTGAGAATGGAAATTCCGCCATCCTCCGCGCGACTTGCCAGCAGAGCGCGCACATAACCGTCCGGGGAATTCAACTGCACCGTACAACCATCGCTGTTGGCTTCTGCACGATAGACTGGCTGCTGCTTTTGATTGAAAATCGTCATATCGCCCCCCTGCTCTGAAGCACCTGCTTCCCAGACGACTTTTCCCGATTCATCAACCACCTGCAGCAGCCGCGTTTGTACGATTGGGGCGACCTCATCTTTGGATGTCACCTGCGAAGCGAGTGCATCGCGAAGAGAGACTTCATAAAACCAGGCGAGAACCGCCAGAATGAGGATCAGGCAAATGACAGCCTGCAACTGTGAATTTCGTCGTTCCAGATTTTCCAGACGTTGTTCCAGAGTGCTCATTAATATTCCTTGCTGATATCGATATTCGGTGTTTTAGAGAGTGTTCGATCTGATAGAAGCTGACGCACTTAAAAATTGTGTTTCGACTCGACCCGTGCAACCAGTTTCGGATCGATGTCTTTGATATGTTTGAGATAACTGCGCGCTTTGAGCAGTTGCAGTTTCGTCGGCTCGGGAAGGTTTTCCGCATTTTTCATTTTGTCCGAGTTCACGCAACTGAGCATATACACCACAATAAATTCACGAGCGACGGGAGTGTTATACTCTTCCGTCGGCTCCTGTTTTGTGCCCCGCGGTCTGATTTTTCGGTGCGTCAGGTCGCGGCCCAGGTTCGTCAACCATTCTCCCCCGTCGGAAGGAGTGCCCAGTAACCCTTTCCAGTCGTTCTTGATCTGGTCGTTTAACTGATCATCAATCGACTTGGCAATCGGATTCTTTTTTTCCTGCTCGCTCAATGTTTCAAATAACTGCATCAGTTGATCCAAAAGCGACCAGTCGCCGAGGGCACTGCCCGTAATGATGGCAAAGGCGGCGGCACTCGGTCTTTCCAGTATCAACCGATTCGTTTTCCAGAGCGCTTCCAGCGGAATCGCATCATCGAGTCGATGAACCGTCGGCAGTGCAGCACTGATCTTCATCAGTTGAACCGGAGGCGTCTCACGATTTCCAATCAGCTGTTGATCCAGATAAGTCAATCCTTTAGTGCCTGACAAAATCAGCCAGGCAGCGACTCCCATTGCCGAGATATCGTCCTTCGCGGTCGGTTTGAGCAACGAAGCATCGTCAGGCGTTCCACAAAAAGAGAACAACAATTTATAGGGATCACGGCGCTGTGACGGAATCGATTGATCGGCGACCCACTTTCGTAATTTCTCAGCCGGAAGTTGATCGGCGTGCTCTTTGAGATATTCCAGTTTCGTTTTTCCATCCGGCAGGGAACCTGCGAAGAGTTGCAACAACGCATCGTTGGCAATCACCGGATCGGCGTGTTCCAGGTATTTCAGCTGATACTGAAACTGGTCCTCAAAATCGGCGCCCTTTTCCGGAAAATCCGTCACATACTCCACGACGGCTTCAGAGATTCCCTCGGGAGAAATTCCAAAGGGTAAATACCATTGGGCGTCCGGCTTGAGACTGCTGGTAACCACCAGTTGCAGTGAATCGGCTTTCGTACCAACCGACTTGCCAATCAGAATTTTGTCGCCGGTTTTCAACTTCCCGGACAGGTCTTTAACCACACGAACGACTTCTGCCTCCCCCTCGCCTGGTAACGGCCGGGCCACCACAGTCGCCGGCCAGTAGTGAACCTGTTTGTACAACGTACGCGGATGAGAAAGCCCTTGCGCCTCAGCTGCCCCCGTCAATAACAGACACAACAACAGAACGTTCAACAGTAACAGCGAAACCGATTTCATTTGATGCCCCAGACAAAAAACTCAAAGTGGTATAAATTCAGGCGATTCCATGATAAGAAAAACACACCGTTCATAAAGCTTAAACAGATTTATCACAGGAGTTAAGGATTAAGTGCTGAGAAAAGCACTGATTGAGACAGGTCAGTGAATTCATGCTTCACTACCAGAATCTTTCAGCGTGTAGGCACTGTGTTGGCTTGCCCAACAGTGAAAAGTGAATGGCTTTGATTTGTGAGCGGCCCGGCACCAGTCGCCGTTTTCGAGACATCTGTCGCAGCCATCTGTTTCAATCACTGGAACTTTGATTTGCTGCTTACTCACCCCACAGCGCATGGTGGGGCTGACCGGATTCAAACAGTTTGAGGCGTTTCTCGAACTTGGTTTTTTCCTTGGGGTCCTGGCACTGCTTGATCGCGCGTTTCTGAGTTTTCACTGCATTTTTAAAGTCGCCGACTTCCGCATATGCCACCGCCAGGTCATCGAGGTGTTCGTTTCCCGAAAGGTCATTCGCCAGTTCGGCTAACTCCAAAGCGCGATCGCCATCGCGAATTTTCTTATCGGGGCAGGTCGCCAGAAGCCAGGCCAGTGCTGACATGGGAAACGGATAATCGTCTGCCAGCGAAATCGCCTTTTCGAAGTCCTGAATCGCTTTGCGATAGTTCTGTTTTCGACAATACGCGATGCCGCGAAACCCGTACGCTTGCGAATCATCCGGGCGTATTTTCAGACACTTGTTCAAATCTTGAATCGCTTCTTCGGTCCGTTTGTCATCACAGCGAATCCCGCCGCGATACCGATAGGCGTCTTCCAGAAACAGTTTGACACTGTCCGCCAGACGAATTGCTTCGGTCAAATCCGCTTCCGCTTCGTCCGTCTGCCCGGTGCAAAAGTACGACGCGCCGCGCACGTACCAGGGAAGATAGGACTCGGGACAGAGGGCAATCGCCTTCGAAGCATCAGCGACAGCATCGTCGAAATCATCCAACTCAAAATGCGCCCAAGCACGCGCCGTCCAGGCTTTGGCCGACTTCTTGTCCTTAGCGATCTGCTTCGTCATCTGCGTCCGAATCTGCCTGGGTGACTTGGGATCATCACCCAGAAAATTCAGGAACACATCTTCCACTTCCTCGGGAGTCTCTGCCATTTGCTCTCACCCTCCAGCGCTGGGGACCAGGATCAATGTGTTCATATACCATACAAATCGCTGCCCCGGCGTACAAGAAAAAAGTCCGTTCGGCTCGGCTTGGCGTACTCCAACTGGAGATGCCGATGGAACCGGGGTGATTTTGATTCCTGGAATCTGTATTTTCTACCACGGAGGACACGAAAAGTACGAAAACGGTAACGCAACCAGAACCAGTTCGTGTGCTTTCAAGTTTTTTGTGGCAGAAAATATCAAAATTCAAAAACAATTCGCGTCCAAATCCTGAGCGGCTCGGCGCTAGCCGCTGAATTCGTAACATATTTTGCAGGCGTCTGTTTCCATTGCTGCAGCCTAATTTGTTTAGACCCAGTTTTTGGATTCCTGGAACCTTTATTTATCTCCCCTTAAGTAAACAACCACTCCACCTGATTCGATAGCATGCCTAGAAATCGTATCTGAAAATAATTTCTCTTCCCACGCCGCAACTCATACTCGTAAGAAGGATAGATCAGTTTGTCCTTATAGATTTGTCCCACCAGGTCAAAACACAATTGATCGTTTGCTTGAATTTCATACGTAACCGGATCTTCAAGTCTATATTTTCCCCGAAAGATTCGTCTTCCCTCGATCGATTGCCCAGCGTGATCCAAAATCATCGGCCTGACTAGCTCTGGTCGAAACGCACCTCCTGGAACAACCAGTTCTTGAGACGTTGTGCTGTGGTTAACAAAACAGATCCTTAGCACCGAAAGTTCAAGTGATTCGAGAATTTCCTTTTTCTCCATTGCCGAAATCTGCTGCCCCGAGCGAATCTGATCAGTTTTCCCCTCTACACGATGACCAAAGCGCATGGAATGAAAAGAGAAAAAGGAATCATCGGGAAAATAATTCTGCAACTGATTTACCCCAAGTACTTCAATCTCGATCTGAAGGTGATCATTCATAGTTTCTCAACTTACTTTCAATCGGCAGATCATTCCAAAGTATTTGAAATGATGGCCCTGACACGGAAGTGACATTCCAGGATCAATATGCAATTCTCTGCATTTTAAATGCCTGCTCATGCAATCAGCTTACCAGTTTTCATCTCGGGGTGTGAGTGGCGATTCGGTAGAATTTGGTTTTCGTTTTCGTGGCGGTAATAAAACGGCGGCTGGCGCCGTGCCGCTTACATGTTGGATTGCTTTTCGTGTGATTTCGTGTTTTTCGTGATCGAAAAAAGAGCGCTGAAATGAAATGGTTTACGGTATACATGATCTTTGGTTTTACCGGCAGCTAGCGCTTTGCCGCTCAGGGTTGTGGGCGATTTCTCATCACTGTTGGGCAAGCCAACAGTGCCCCCCACCAACAAGTGCCACACGTTGAGAGAGACAAACGACAGCAGCGTCACACGACGCGCGAGGGGCGTTGTTTTTTATTTCTGATCGGCGGGGACATCGTCTGCGGGAATTGCTGGGGCTGGTTTATTGGAACGGAGCTGGCCGCGTTCCCGGTGATATTTTTTGAGCCTTGCGAATCGTTCTGCGGCCAGTAGATCCATCACAGTGGCTTTGCCGTAGCCGGGTACGTCTACCTGATTGGAAGCGGTGTTCCACACATGCGCCAAGCTTTTTCTCAGTCCGTTCTGGGGATCGTAGCCGGTCAACTGTTTTACATCTACTTTGTTTTCTTCCAGGAACCGCGTCAGTTTTTCCAGTCGTGGGGGCGGCTCATATTTACCGTTGCTCCATGCTGCGTAGATTGGCAGTGTCGACGGCTGGTTGGATTTGAGGTCGAACGAATGACCGCCTATGCCGGGGCTGTTGTCGTAGTTGAATAACGAAACATGAATCGCTCCTTCTTTGGGCAAGCCGATGAGCGTGACCTGCGTGTCTTCCATTCTCGTTACACCAACGACGCCGGCGATAAACTTCTGCCCCCAGCCAGTCGGCCCCAGTATCCCTTCACCCAGTGGGGGATATTTGCTGATCAACAGAAAGTTGCCTGACTCCGCCGGGTCGGTGTCGATGCGTAATGTCTCTTCGCCCCACTGTCGTGGATAGGCCACCGTCTTCTCATTCGCTTTAACTACGACCGACTCGGCTGTGCCATGCAGGATGATCAGCGAGCTCGGCTCATTACCCGGGTCGTTTCGGTTCGATTTGGGAAATGCGCGGGGCATTCCCGAGATCCCGGCCCACGACTGGGCCACCAGCCGATAGGTGCCGACGGGGACATTCTTGAATTGAAAGCCGCCGGTATCGCCGGTCACCGCGTGCCAATATTGATCAAAGCGAATCGCCGCCCCCGAGTCGAGATCGATGACCTTGCGTGTTTCCGGAGAAAGAGGGATCCCACTTTTCGCATCACAGAGAAAGACGACCGCATGGCCGGTGTGAATTGTATGGCCGCGCACGTTGGTTAATTGGCCGTAAATGCTTCCCGCCTGTTGATCCTCTGCATGACAAGTGGCAACCGTCGATAGCGCCAGCATGATTCCCAAGGGAATGATGAACAGGAGACGGGCTATGTTGTGAGCGAAAGCCTGAACCATTATTTGGCAACCTTTCCTGCAACGGTGAAAGAGAGTCGAACAATTGATGGGAAGTTACGATGAAACCATTCTACCTGAATTTGTAGAATCGGAAACCGCAGTTCCTAAAGTAGGCAATGTTCATCTCGGAGTGTGAGTGGCGATTCGGTAGAATTTGTTTTTCGTTTCCCCGCTGTTGGTAAAAACGGCGGCTGGTGCTGTGCCGCTCAAGGATAGTGACGATTTCTCAACACTGTAGGGCAAACCAAAAGTGCTATCCGATGAGCTAACAGAGCCACCTGATAATTTCACGCTGCGCAGGCAAACAGGGAGAACGAATTCGCTCTCCCTGTTTGTTTTGGCAGATCTCTACCGAAGCTCTGTTTCAGTCTCCGAAGGCGCCGTCAAAGGCGATGTCGGAGGGGGCGAAGTCAACGTTCTTAGTGAACTGGCAGGCTTCGCGGGCACCTTGATCACGGTTCATGCCCATGTCTTCCCATTCAATGGAGAGCGGGCCGCCGTAACCGATGTCGTTCAAGGCGCGGATGATTTCTTCGAATCGCACGCCGCCTCGTCCGACGCTGCGGAAGTCCCAACCTCTGCGTTGATCGCCGAACGGCAGGTGGCTCGTCAGAATTCCGGTCCGACCATTGAGTGTGACCGAAGCATCTTTCATGTGAGCATGATAAATACGATCGGGGAAGTAACGGATGAATTCGACAGGGTCAACGCCCTGCCAGATGAGGTGACTGGGGTCGAAATTGAAGCCGAACTCTTCGCGGTGGTCGAGGGCCTTCAGTGAGGCTTCTGCGGAATAGATGTCGAACGCGATTTCCGTGGGATGGACTTCAAGGGCAAACTTGATGCCGCATTCCTGGAAGACGTCGAGAATCGGATTCCAGCGGTCGGCGAGCAACTGGTAGCCGGCGTCGTACATTTCCCGCGGCGTGGGTGGGAAGTCGTAAAGCAAGTGCCAGATGCTGGAACCGGTGAAGCCGTTAACGACACTGACGCCGAGCTTCTGTGCGGCGCGGGCCGTGTTCTTCATTTCTTCCATCGCCCGTTCGTTGACGCCGGCGGGATCGCCGTCCCCCCAGACGTATTCGGGCAGGATGGCTTTGTGGCGTTCGTCGATGATATCGAGCACGGCCTGACCGACGAGGTGATTGGAGATCGAAAAGAGTTGCAGGTCATATTTTTCGAGCAGTTCCCGTTTGCGGTTACAATAGGTGTCGTCGGAGAGCGCTTTGTCGACTTCGAAATGGTCTCCCCAGCAGGCAAGTTCCAAGCCGTCATAGCCGAAGTCCTGGGCTTTCTTACACATCTCTTCCAACGGGAGGTCGGCCCATTGTCCGGTGAATAATGTTACAGGGCGTGCCATAAGAAGATCCTTTCATATTGTCACATCTGGGAATGAATAAATCGTCCCTCACACTAGACCAGAACCCCCGGAAAGTCAAACGAACACGCACTTGTCGGGAGCAGCCTGCAAAAAAAGGGGATGGCAGACTCCAATCAGGTAAGCAAATTGATTATTATCGGGACCACCTCGAACGGAAATAACACAAGATACCTTAGAAATCGCCGCCCTGCGGTGCCAATCGCCTCAAACAGGAAAGTTCCATTATGTCAGACAAAAGTCCCCCGCTGGTGGGCGTGATCATGGGAAGTCAATCCGACTGGGATACGATGAAAGAGGCGGCTGCGATCCTGGAACAGTTTGGCGTCGCACATGAGTGCCGCGTAGTCTCGGCACATCGGACTCCCGACTGGATGAACGAATACGCCAAAGAGGCGGAAGCACGGGGGCTGGAAGTGATCATCGCAGGCGCCGGCGGTGCCGCCCATCTGCCGGGCATGGTCGCCTCGCAGACAGTGCTGCCCGTACTGGGTGTGCCGGTCAAAAGCCGGGCGCTGCAGGGACTGGATTCGCTGCTCTCGATCGTGCAGATGCCGGGAGGCGTGCCGGTGGGAACGCTGGCGATTGGAGAATCGGGGGCGAAGAACGCGGCCCTATTGGCGATTCGTATTCTCGGTAATTCCCGTCCCGAATTGCGAAAACAGATGCACGATTTCTGTCAAAATCAGACCGACACCGTACTGGATAATTCCGAATTATGAGTAAGTTGATCGCCCCCGGCGCCACGCTGGGTATGCTGGGCAGCGGCCAGTTGGGTCGGATGTTTGCCATCGAAGCCCGCCGCCTGGGTTATTACGTGCACGTGTTCTCGCCCGAGACTGATACGCCCACGGGTCAAGTTGCGGATCTCGAAATCTGTGGCGAGTATGATGACCTTGACGCCGTCGCGCAGTTCGCGAAAAAGGTGGATGTGATTTCGTTCGAGTTTGAGAACGTCCTTTCGGAGACGACGGAAACGGCATCGAAGTATGCCCCCGTGCGACCGGGGGCGAATGTGTTACACGTCGCACAGAACCGGATTCGCGAAAAGTCGGAATTGAGAGACGCGGGAATCCCAGTGACGCCGTTCGCGGTCGTGCGTTCGGTAGACGAGTTGCACGCGGCGATTGAGGAGTTAGGTACTCCCGCCGTGTTGAAGTCGGCCACCTCCGGCTATGACGGCAAGGGGCAGGTGAAGATCGATTCGCCCGATGAAGCGGAAGCCGCGTGGCAGGAAGTCGGCGCAGACGAAACGATTCTGGAAGCGTTTATCGATTACACGTGCGAAATTTCCGTCGTTGGCGTCCGTGGACTGGATGGTGAATTCGCGTTCTACGGGCCGATGAAGAACGACCATGCGAATCATATTCTTGACATTTCGGTCTTTCCCTCTGGTCTGGGTGACGCGGTCAACAAAGAAGCGGTAGAAATCACGCGGGCCGTGTTCGAGCATCTGGATGTGGTGGGCGTATTGTGCGTGGAGTTCTTTCTGACCGCCGGCCAGCGGTTGATGCTCAACGAGATCGCACCGCGGCCCCATAATTCGGGGCACCTGACAATCGACGGGCATGTGTCGTGTCAGTTCGAACAACAGGTGCGGGCGATTTGCGGGTTACCTTTGGGTTCGACGGCATCACTGAAGCCGGCCGCGATGGCGAATCTGCTGGGCGATCACTGGGAAGCGGGGCCGCCCGACTGGAGTGCGTTGCGACAGTTCCCCGATGTAAAAGTGCATCTCTACGGCAAACGGGAATCGCGAGTTGGTCGCAAGATGGGGCACCTGACGGTGCTGGCGGAGACGTCCGAAGCGGCGGTCGAACGCATTCAACAGGCGAGAGCCGCGATCTTTCACGGCTGAGTTTCTTCGCACGGATTGAGATACCCAGATTATTTTCCCCGCACGTTGCCCCAGAGTTCAATGTGCATCCGCCGCGTGACCTGACAGCCCAGTTGTTTGGCGACCTCTTCGATCCAGGGCATACGTTCGGCCAGCATCTCGGCCGTGGTGCCTTGTGGCATCAGGTAGACCTGTTCGCGGTTGATTTCCGGGTAGCGGATCAGATAATCCTCAATCTCGCTGACGTCTTCGCGACGGTCGACGACGAATTTAATCTGATAGGGATGGCGTTTGATCAATTCATGAATGACGGTCGGCTGATCGCGTCGGGCATCGTGGCGATGCGCCCAATCCGGGTCTTTGACAGGGATCGAATTCGAGAGTTTGGGGCTGATCGACATCAGGTCGGCGTGGACGTCTGCCAGAATCGTGCCCGCGGTTTCGATGGTGATGACCTTACCGGCGGTATGCAGGCGGAGCGTGAGGGATTCGATTTCGTGACTGATCATCGGCTCGCCGCCAGTAACTACGACGTGTTCACAATCGTATTGTTCGATGTGTTCCATGATCGCATCGACCGACATCTTCTCTCCCTCCGGGTTCCAGGAGGTGTAAGGCGTGTCACAGAACCAGCAGCGGAGATTACAGCCGCTGGTGCGAATGAAAATCGAGGGAACCCCGATCCATTTGCCTTCGCCTTGTGGAGAATGAAAGATTTCTGAGATCAGCACGAATACGGTTCCTGAAATAAACGAGAACGGACAATGATCTCTATCTTAATAGAAAGCGTGAGGTCTTGCATTGAAATGCACGGTCAAAGCGTGGTAACTTTGACGAAAAATCGGTTCAACACAGATAACTAATTGACTCAATAGAATTTAGGACAGCACCATGCGTCACGATTCCCGCCAGAACGATCAACTTCGCCCCATCAAAGTCGAACGGGGATACACCAAAGCCACCCCGGGCAGCATCCTGATTTCCGCCGGCGATACGGTGGTGCTGTGTACGGCCAGTCTGGATGACAGCGTGCCCCCCTGGAAGAAACACGATGAAAACCCGAGCGGCTGGGTGACGGCAGAATACAACATGCTACCCGGCAGTACGTCTCCCCGAAAACGAAGAAAGCCAGACGGACGTTCGAGTGAGATTCAACGACTGATCGGCCGCAGTTTACGGGCGGTGGTTGATTTCGCAGCTCTGGGACCACGCACGATTACCGTGGACTGCGATGTGCTGCAAGCCGACGGAGGCACGCGGACGCTGAGTATCACCGGCGGCTTTATGGCGCTGCTGGATACGGTGCTGGCGATTCCCGAAACGTGCCAACTGGCCGAAGGAGAAATCTTCGATCCGAAAAAGGTATTTTCTGACAGTGTGGCTGCGGTGAGTGTGGGTGTTGTGAGTGGTGAGCCGGTGCTCGACCTGGATTACATTGAAGACAGCACCGCCGGCGTGGATATGAACGTGGTAATGACGGGCAGCAGCGAATTCGTCGAAGTCCAGGGAACCGCAGAAGGCCAGACCTTTAACCGAGGCATGCTGGACGCCCAACTGGAACTGGCAACATTGGGAATACAACAACTGACGGCGATTCAACGCGAGTGCATCGGAGCCGACTGGCCTTTGTGAGGTTTTGCTACTACAAAAAAAGAATGAAGTTTAAAGTAAATTGTAGCGACTGACCCATGTGTCAGCCCGTCTGGCGAAATTCAATCCCGTATCACGATTACAAAGAAACCAGTGAAATCGTTCGCAAATCCACACAATCCACACAATCCACACAATTCACGTCGAGACCGCGGGTAGACACATGGGTCTACCCCTACTTCTCTCTGTTGATTGAGAGGTTTCCCAATCACTGTTGGCAAGCCAACAGTGGCGCACGCTATCGCAATAGGCTGACTCGATAAATCCAGTCTTCAGTACCGCTTGACCATATAGCTGATGACGTAGCCGAGGATGGTGCGCCAGGTATTCTCAACGGTTTCGTCCCATTCTTCGTCGAACTCTTGCACTGTTTCGATGACCGCATCCAGCCAGACATCGTATAGTGGGGGCTCAATATCCAGATGGTCTCGGTCGTGCGTGCGGGCGCGTTCGCGGAGTTCTTTCAGTGAATCGGGATCGCCGGCGGTGGCGCCGGCTGCTAATTTGAGTGAGCGCAGCAGCATCTTGTTCTGCTGCTCAAAATTCGTATGACGGAACTTATCACGGATTTCCTCGGATGTTGACAGAAACCGATCATAAAACGCGGGAATGAAGTCTTCATTTTCCATGCACCGGTCCAGGCTTTGCAGAAACTGATCTTTCGGCGTCATCGCTTCCATAGATTATCCACTCGAAACAAGATGATTCACTGCGCGCTCACTGGCTACTGTACTAACAGTTTTCACAGTAGAAATCAATGTGGCAAAAGAAACTTCCAATGCACATCAAGAACTGAGGCGGGATCAATGTCGTGACGAAGTCATTTCGCAAAGCGATTCCAGCGTGCCTTGAGGGAGGAGATTTGAAACGCGTGCCCTGCCTCGTGCTCAATGAGATGGAAGACCGCCCATTCGGGTGTGGCCTCGTAAGGTTGATCATTCACGGGAGGCCTGAGCCGCCGCCATTCATCGCAATCCATTTTTTGAAAAATCGAAAGTGCGATTTCCCGCGTCGCCTTGAGCCGCTGGATGTGATCTGCGAGAGACATACCGACCACGTGACTGACTTTGCCGGCTTCGTCCGCCATCGGAATCGGAAACAATTCGCTGACTTCGGGTGGAAATTCCTGCTGCAGAAGATCGAGATAGAGCCATGACATTTCAACAATCGCGATATGATAAAGCAATGAGCCGATGGAATTCTCGCCGCCATCCGCACCCCGCCAGTCGAGTAACCGTTGATCGCTATCGCTGACGAGGCGGAGCGTGCGTTTGCGGACCTCTTCGAGTCCCCAAAGCCAACGACCGATTTCCGAATCGGATGCTGTTATTGGATCGATTTTCAAATCGTTTGTCATGAGGTTTCTCAATTGAAATCGAGTAAGTTATTTAGAATATTGGTTTCTACCACGAAAAGCACGAAAACACACGAAATTGGTCTGTTGAACCTGTTTGATTGTCTTGTGTCATGCTTTCTTATCAGGAATCGGTGTTTGTCATTCAAGATGGAAGGATGCTAAAGTTTGTCCTTGTCATTTGATCGGGGCTTTAACCATTACAGAGTATTGAAACTTACGGGAGTTCACAATGCGTGCTTACGTGCAACAGGGACAGAAAGGTGATCCGAATTATCTGAATCTGGAACGGATTGCGTATACCTTCTGGGAACGGGGTTATGAGATGCTGCGCTTCGATTACCCTGAACTCTGTGAAGGGGCTCTGGATCGTGGACTCCTGACGTATCCTGATGAAACGATTGTTGCGGGCGGCGTGGGAACCATACGTGAAGCGATCAAACGGGCGAACCGATCTCTGCCTGATTTACAGGAACTGCCGGACTGTCTGGAGCCGTGGATTGGTCGTAAGCACTGGACATCCACTCTGGATGAGGTGCGTCAGCCGTTCGAGAAAGAAGTGCCTACACAACCAGTCCACGTGAAGCCTCTGCACGAACACAAACGATTCACGGGAACTGTTTTCAAGGAATTCCGCGACCTGATTCCCTCTGCAACGGTTGATGGTGCGACGGAAGTCCTGGTGCAGGAAGTGGTCGAATTTGTCTCGGAGTGGCGGGCGTATCTCTTTCGTGGACGCATCAAAACGGTTGCGAATTATCAAGGCGATCCGCTGGCGTTCCCCGACCCGGCTCGGATGCAGGCGGCTCTGGACGCATTCGAAAACTGCCCCATCGCCTGCAGTATGGACTGGGGAATCACTTCTACTGGTGAAACCCTGCTGGTGGAAGTGAATGACTGCTATGCCTTAGGAAACTACGGCGTCGATATGTATATTTACACGGCGATGATCGAAGCCCGCTGGCGAGAAATCATGGGGCTTGAAGACAACGGAATTGGTGTCCTGCTCTAAACCGGGACCAGAGATCGGCTTCATGTTTTTCTACCACGAAAAACACGAAAGCACACGAACGGGCTTGCTGGCTCACTCATTCCGTTTCTTCGTAGGTGCCTGCGACCGATCTGCCCCAGAAGGGGACTTTGGAATGATAGCCGGGGCACCAGAAGAAATATTGTCGGGCAGGGATGCAAACAGAATTCGGTACAAATTAACCGTAAAGGCGAATCTGTGCGGAACTTTCACAGCTTTTGAAAGAAATCTCACCAACATGGTATCAACTTAGTTGGCAGATCGGTCATGCAGGCAATTGCATGAATTGGGGTACGTTGTCAGAATGGGAGCCGATTTTGATTTTCATTTGGTCCGGGGAGAGTAGCTGTGGCGAATTCTGAGTATGTGGAAGTGTTTAACTCCGGCGCTGTGGCCATTGATCGCTGGCGGACTGAGAATACCGATGTCAAACCGGACCTGAGTGGCGCGGATCTCAGAGGAGCCGACCTGACCGAGACGAATCTGGTGGGCGCGGATTTGAGTGGTGCCAATTTAGTCGGTGCTGACTTGAGCGGCGCGGATCTCGTGGGTGCGAATCTGGTCGGTGCGAATCTGGAGCAGGCGGACCTCTGCTTTGCCGATTTGAGTGGCACCGATTTGAGCTGGGCCAATCTGCATCGGGCGAATTTAAGACAGGCCATCTTTAACGGTGCCCACTCGCGAAATACGCTCTGGGTCGAAGTCGATTTATCCCGTGCCGTGGAACTGGAGACGGTCATTCATTGGGGGCCGAGTTCTCTGGGCGTCAATACGATCCTGAATTCCAAAGGGAAGATCCCAGTTGAATTTCTGCGTGGCTGTGGGCTTCCGGACGACCTGATTGCCCGTTTTCCCGACACGTTTTCAGATACGACATCGGAATGCTCTTCCTGCTTTATCTGTTTCAGCCCGGAAGACAAAGCATTCGCACTGAAATTATATGAAACATTGCAAGCGCGGGGAATTCGCTGCTGGCTGGATGAGAAGCAGTCGCTTGCCGGAGCGAGCACTCCCACTGATCGGGGACTCAAAATCTGGGATAAGGTGCTGCTGTGTGCGTCGAAACATTCTCTGACCAGCGACTGGGTGAATCAGGAAATTGAAATCGCACTTGAGAATGAAGATCGGCAATATAAACGCGATACCGACGTCATCCGTTCTCTGCTCCCCCTGAACCTGGATCAGCATCTGTTCGATCACTGGGAGCATCAAAATAAACAGGCACTCTGCGATCGCGTGGCCGCGGATTTCAAAGGCTGGGAAACGGATCAGACGACCTTTGATTCCCAGGTGGAACGCGTCATCACCGCGTTACAGACGGATCATTTTGGCGGGGCACCGGTTTAGAAATCGCCAGCGTGATTCAGAGAACGATCGGCCCGTGATCCTCGACCCTGATTGAATTTTCAGAATTCATGCTGCCAGGCCGGCGTGGATTGTTATGATATGAATGCGAATTCCAGTTCAGTAAACCGCATTCTCGTCTTTCTCGATGTTGATTCATCCTCAGGAGCCACTCTCATGCTTACGATCAAAACCGTAGGGCGTTTTTTCCTTTTCTCACTGGTCCTTTCAATATTGATGCTCAACGCGGAAGTACATGCAGCGAAAGATTCTGCAAAACCTGCCGTAGGAGACAAGGCCAGAGATTTTGAGCTACCGAACCTGAAGGGGCAGAAGATCAAGCTTTCGGATCAGTTGAAAAAAGGTCCTGTTGTGCTGCTGGTGCTGCGGGGATATCCGGGTTATCAATGCCCTGTCTGTACGCGACAGGTGGGACAGTTCATAGCGAATGCCGCGAAACTGAAGACGGCGAATGCAACGGTGATCATGGTCTATCCCGGCCCATCAAAAGAACTGGTAAAACGGGCCGATGAATTCATTCGCAACCAGAGTCTGCCGGACCATTTTCAGTTTCTGATTGATCCGGATTACACATTCACGAACGCCTACCATCTGCGGTGGGATGCCAAACGTGAGACCGCGTATCCGTCCACGTTCGTGATCGGCAAAGATGGTAAGATCAAATATGCGAAAATCAGCATGACGCACGGCGGCCGGGCAAATGCGAAAGCGGTTTTGAAAGCGCTGGGTGAGTGAGTTGGTGTTCTGCGACGTCGGCATATGAAGATTAAATACTTACTTGTCGCCCTGCACTTCCTGTTCAACCAGTGCGACGAGTGTGTCAGCATCCATATTGGCTTGTCTGTTCTTAATATAACACCGTTCGATCTGCTGTATACTAATTTCGGTTTTGTCGTTCATTCTCAATTTTACTAAAGCATCTATCAATAAATCGGGGGGATGCCCTCGTAAACGAATGGCAATGATTTGAAGGATGCTGACGTGGGAGTTACACAGTAATGCGCGACGCCACGGTAGTAGTAAACGAAACAGAAAAGACAAACAGATCATCATTACCACACCCGCTACAAATCCAAGAACGAATGACTGGTTCATTGATTGATTCTTTCATCCTGTATTATACGAATTTTTCCATCTGCGACACACAGACAATATTGATTCCGCGGGCTGCCACATATCGCAGCCCTACATTAAACAGAACAAACATTTCTTTCATTCACTGTCAGAGCCGCAGACCGTGGAACAAAACGATTTCAGACGAGGGGCTATTGTTTTGATCTCAAAAGAGAAAATCAAATCTCGTCTAAATATCCGATCCCTGATCTGGCTTCAAGTTATCTTTGCCGCCATCATGTGCCTGCAGATCCGTTTTGGAAATATAAGAAGCGATACCAATATCTTTAACGCATTTCTGTTTATGACACTCACCCTTTACACAGCTTATATCTTCCCGGTTCTCTTTCTTATTTTTCTTTGCAAACATGAACGCTCAACATTACACAATATACTGACATTAATAGTGGGAGTTTTGATTTATTTCGCTTCCATTCTAATTTTCATGGTCGCCTTTACCAGCTATGGTCCCTGAATATCATTTCCCTGCCTGAACTCATCACGGGATTCGTCGTCAACGTTGAATCTGGTAAAGAATAACCGCAGCTATCGCCGTACCGCTCAGTTTTATTGTATTATGCCTATGGCACAGATATTTTCGCGAACTGTCGGGCAAGATGACAGTAGCACACGGGAACTAGTTTTGAATCGGGCGTGACTGATTTATTCGAACAATTCCGGGCGAGCGTGGCGTTGCATGAGCATGCCGCCGGTGAGGTTCTGGACGTTTTCGAAGCCGGACTGTTTCAAAATGCGGGCGGCGACGTATGCCCGCAATCCGGTATGGCAGACGGTGATGATCGGCTGGGATACATCCAGTTCGTGCAGGCGACTACGAAGTTCGTCGACGGGGATGTGGGTGATCTCGGGGAAGCAGAATGTATCGACTTCCTTTTGAGAACGGACATCGAGAATCTGATAGCTGGAGAGGTCGGCGTCGACTTCGATGATGGGGGTCAACTGATCGAGATCGTTACCGGCGACGAAGGCGGCCATGTGTATCGGGTCTTTGGCTGAACCGAAAGGAGGTGCGTAAGCCAGATCAAGACCGGCGAGGTCGCGGATGGTGCCTTTAAATTTTAAGGCGGTGGCGATGACATCGATGCGTTTATCAACGCCTTCTTTGCCGACGGCCTGCGCGCCTAAGATCTGTCCGGTTTCCGGGTCATACGTCAATTTGAAAAACAGAGATTCAGCGCCCGGGAAGTAACCCGCATGATGTTTATGAATGACGATCACCGAACGGTTTTTGCGCTGGCACCGTTCGACTGTTTTTTTACTGAGGCCCGTGACTGCAGCCGTCAGACCAAAGACACGAACAATGGCGGTTCCCATCGGTGCGATCATCGCATGCGCACTGGATGTAACGGCGTGCTGCCCGGAAATACGGCCCGCGCGATTCGCGGGACCAGCGAGAGGGATACGCTGGGGCTGTTCCAACACGCCGTGCATGTATTCGACGGCATCGCCGACCGCGTAGATATGGGGATGCGAGGTCTGCATGAATTCATTGACGGCAATCCCGCCACCGTTGCCGATCTCAATGCCGGCGGCTTTCGCCAGTTCGATGGCGGGGGCCACGCCGATTCCCAGAATCACGATGTCCGCTGCAATCGAAGTTCCGTTGTCGAGATTGACACCGACCGCTTTAGAATTTTCCACGTTCACGGCTTCGACGGCGGTGCCGAGGTGCACTTTGACGTCGTGCGCTGTCAGTTCATTTTGAACGAGCCGCGCCATTTCGGGGTCCAGTGGGGGCAGGACCTGCGGTTGTAGTTCCACCAGTTCGGTTTCGATCTTCAGGCGGTGCAGTTGTTCGACCATTTCCAGGCCGATAAAGCCGGCACCAACGACAACCGCGCGCTGACAGTGGTGCTGTTTGATATATTCTTTAATCGTGTCGGCGTCATTCAAGTTGCGCAGCGTGAAGACATTGCCGGCATCAATGCCCGACAGCGGGGGGACCAGCGGTGCAGCGCCCATCGAGAGAATCAGGCGATCCCAGGTTTCTTCTGATCGCGCGCCGGTTTCCTGATTGAGAACCGAAACCGTTTTCTGTTCCTGATTGATCGACTGCACCAGATGTCGGGTGCGGACATCAATGTTGAAGCGATTTTTGAAGAGTTCAGGGGTCGCGACGAGCAGCTTGTTGCGTTCGGCAATTTCCTCGCCGATATAATAGGGCAGACCACAGTTGGCAAACGAAACGTATTCATCTTTCTCGAACAGAATGATCTCGGCTGCTTCATGACAGCGTCGTGCCCGTGCTGCCGCACTTGCGCCGCCAGCGACTCCACCGACGATGACTACTTTGACTGCCTCTGTGTCTGACATCTCACACCTTTTTCCTGTTGATCTCGGAACAATCAGCTCTGACATTCAGAGCGGCATTATAGGAAGGTTTGATTCGTTCGACTACTGACAGGCATTCCCAATCGGAGATGTCTTTTCGATCAAGGTGTTTCCGGTTCGGCAATGAAACTCATGTGCAGTTCAGCGTGTCGGCGATGCAGCAGGTTCCATTCGTCGCAGGTTAATTCGCCGAATACAGGGCTGGCGCAGCGCTGACTTTCTGTTTCCAGACGGTGGACCACATTTTTCAAATGCTCCAGACCGGCCTGATCTTCGACCAGATCCGGGCCAAGTGCTTTTTTAGAGTCTCCCTTCAATTGAAAGCCGGGGTCCATGCCGTGCTTGAAGATGCGCTGCTTGAAGTAATATTTGCCAATCAGACGAATGGGCCAGGCCACACCGAAATCAAAGCCATCGAGCGAACGATCCATCAAGCGGGCCAGATGTTCGAAGATCTGCCCTTTAGACCAGCCACCAGTTGTGGGTGCGTCTGCTTCGGTCAGTCGCGTGGCGTCGTCGATAATTTCCTGCAGGGACGCGTACGACAGGCTTCTTCTGGCGGCAGTTTGTGCAGACATGGCTTGCTCCCTCTTTCGATGCGGGTTCGATCTGATTTTGTAAGTTAAGGAACTTCGTTTATTTCCGGTTCCATTCCAAGAGTATTTTAGGATTGCACGTCGTTCGGCGGGCTGGCACATAGACCAGCCCCTACAATGGCTTGCTTCGTTCCGGTATTTTGAAATTGCTCGCATTCTCTCTCGCCATATGCTACTTCCAGCTGGCCTGCGGGATCGACGTTGTTCATGAATGAATGATGACTTATTTTTGGAAACTGGATCTGCAATAACAACCCTCTCAATCTGAGTTTTATGTTTCTTTGATCCAATTGTCGCCGTAAACGGGCAAACGTGTGACGTCGCCTGCAAAGTAATAGGCGTGTACCGTTTTCGAAACGGCAGGATGCTGCAGTTCGATTTTCTGGCGCGAAAACCAGTTTTCGGAAACGCCTTCGACTTCATCGAGACGCGCGATACCCGCTCCGTCGACGCTCCACAATTCTCCCTGTATGCTGACTCCATCTGCGGGATCAATCACAAGACCTGGATACTCGCCGCAATCGTACATCGTGTAGCCGGGAATCGTGTGTGCTGCTTCGAGAAAGATCTGATCTGCCAGATGATGGGAACGGCAGAAGCCGCGTTTTAAGGTTCCATAGACAAAAATCAGCGTGCGGGGTTCTGGGGACATCGTCTTTTGTTTCTACTCACTACGGGCTTCTGCCCTGAGCTGTTGTCTGGTTTTCTCAGTCAGTTGATTCCAGTGAACACCGGTCAGTGCTCCCTGTAAAGCATAGAGCAAATTCAGACTGCACCGCGTCTGTTGCTGCTTCACCAGCAGATACGCGGCAACGGCACCAGTCTGCTTGAGATCACCACAGGTCCGAATTCCGACCTGTTGCAGCCAGTGAGCGCTCTTCGGTCCCAGATTTCGTAATTTTTCTATCGGAATGGAATCCTGTAAAGCATCAGCGGCCATTACTTTTCCTCAATTGAAAGATTTGCAGGCATGCAGTCACTTCGCAGCAGAAGCGAATTCACTTAAAATTTGCTCTGATGCAGTATGCCAACCCTGACATGACATTATACACAATCACTCCCTTGAAAGTCCGCCATGGAATGGTTTGCCTTTCTGATTTATCTTCTGACCGCTGTCTGCTGCTCACTGTTGGTGTGGTTTGCGATCAAAGTCGGCTTTCGGACTGACTCTGAACCAGAATCGACGTCCCATCAACCTGAAGAGACGAATGTCGTGGACTCGATTCCTGATGCAGCACGCAAACTGCACTGGAATTTCACGGCGGCGTTGATTGTCGTGCCAACGCTGTTATTGGTGCTGGGGATCAGCATGCAAACAGCGTCCTGGCGTCATCCTGTGACAGGCACTCTGGTGGGGGCACTGGTTTTGATCTGGGGTATGGCAGTCTGCTCGGGCATGTTGTCGTTTCCTAAGCCGACTGTGGAAACCATCGACTCACCGCTGCCTGATTTTCCTGCGGTTAACCTCAACGATGCCGGATTAACGGAGCGGCCCCCAGAGACAGAGGAGCTGTCCTGATGCTGATCGCGATGTCGTTGATACTGTTGGCTGTGTTGCTATTCGCTTCACTCATCCTGGCAGAATCCGCTTTTACGGACGAACCACGGAATCTGAAAACGCGTCTGTTCGATTCAATGCGGCGTATTGCCTGGGGACAGCGTCACCTGCAAAAGTCGGCACAGCGTGGACTGCTGTTTTTTTCGCTCTGCTGTTGTCTGCTGTCGATCGGTATTATTCCTCAACTGGCGATCCTGCTTTCGCCCTTTCATTCCCGATTGCCTGCCGGGGCTTTCATGGTGTCTGGCTCGTTTGCATCGTTGATAATTCTGGGACTGGTTACCTTGCTGCAGATTGCCGGCGAAATCAGTCTGGCGTTGACGGAACGACGACAGAATTCTTCGGCGGCGTTGTTACTCAACAGTTATTTCTGGCTGCCGCTGTTACTGGCGTGGGCCGCGGTTGCCGCGTATTTGCCCATTGATTCCCCACAAGCTGCGAAAGGTGCCGTCACGTCCATGTGGCTGTTTGCACTGCAGCCGCTGGGTTGTCTGGCGTTTGTACTGGCTTTGCTCGGACCTTATCTGTTGATCAATGCCTGTCCCACTCATCGCGTGAGCCCGGTTCAGAACTGGATTCGTGAATTGCGGATGCTGACCGGCGTACTCCTGATCGTCTCACTGATCGGGGGGCGCAGCTGCTTTGCGTCAAGCGAGACAGAGAATACGCCTCTGGACATCGGAGGGGCAGTAATTCAGGTGGTGTTGATCCCGGTTTTGATCTGGATGACGTTGCGACTGAAAACATTTTTGCGGCGAAGAAGCGCCGACCCGACAGAGCTCTGGAAAATGATTCTCTGGCTGGCTTTGATCTCGGTAACAGCGTCGTTTCTTGCTTTTCATATACTGGGGATGTCCGATCATTTGATGCATGTTTTATTGAATTTCAGTCTGCTGGCGATCTGGGCCGGATTTATTGTGCCGAAATATTCAATCGGATCGATGGCGACGGTTCCGGATTAATTTTCAACTCTCAACAGAAATCAAACGTGGAATGAACGACCTTTTCTTTTACTTGCCGGGCACTGCGGATAACCTGCTGTTTATGACGCTGGCGGTGCTGGTACTGCTGATGATAACCGGCATCTATGGTTATCTGAATGTGGATTCGCATTCAACGGCAGACAAGTCACGCCAAATGCACTGGGGCTGGCCGGCGTTGTCGTTGTTCGCGCTGGCAGTGTTATTTTTCTGGTTTGGCCGGCCGCTGTCTGCAGAAACCGGAAGTCGCGCCCAGGAGCTGTTCGTTCTGATTAGCCAGTTTACGACGGCATTCATCGTACTCGGTTTTGGCGCGGCGGCTGTTTTATCTTCCGATTTGAAATGGTCTCTCACCGCGGCCACGATTTCGTTTCTGACCAGCGGGCTGTTATTGCTGCAGGCAAAGCTGTTGCCGCTGGTGTTGCTCTGCTGGATGATTCTGGGAGGAATGGTGCTGCTGTTTCTGTATCGCGGCATTTTCACGCCGGACACATACACGAATGATTCTGACGACGAAGGCCCCTTTCGAGAGCCGTTTCTGTCCTGTCTGGCGTGTGGTTTGCTGCTCTGTGGCTGTCTCTGGGTGGTGCATCGGGAATGGGGATCAATCACGGATCAACCGACAGCGGAGACGGAACCAGCGGCGAAGGTCGAAGACCTGGCGCTGGTACAACAGTTCTTAACCGCACACTGGACGACGTTGATTTTACTGCTGATTTTTGTGGGAGTTTCCTATGTGGGTATCACACGGCTGAACGCAAAAGCACATGACCCGGACTTGACTTATTCAGATGAATGGGGAGTACGAAAATGATCCTAATGCAATCTGCCCCCCTGCTGCATAATCACCTGATGATCGCGGTGACGCTGATCGTGCTTGGTTTTCTGGGCATGCTGCTACAGCGCAATCGGCTGGCGACCGTGTTTTCACTGTTACTCTGGCTGCAGGGCGCCGGTCTGGTCTTTGCCGCCTATGGACCATTTCAAAATTCGCGGGCGGGGAACTTCTATTTCCTGATCGTGGCGTTGATCGTAATCACGTTGCTGTGTACGCTGGCCGCTCTGATTTTTCATGCCCGTCGATATTTGCAGCAGGAGCAGGTCGAACCGAAATCGCGGGAAGGAACAATCTCGCGTGGATAAAACGATCACGCTGTTACTGCAACTGAGTCTGATCACGCCCTTCGTGATGGTGCTGGTAGCTGCGCTCGTGGGATTCCGAATATTAAAAGGACGTCCGCACTGGCCCGCGTTAATTGGTGTCGTACTGACCACAATGGTTGCGGTCACGTCCGTCTTTTATTTCCGTTCCCGGCTTCAGAGTCAATCTTATTCACGGACGTTGATTGACTGGCTCTCGCTGGGTAGTGGAGAGGAAGGTCGGCTCTCAATCGGTGTCTTGTTGGACCCGCTGAGTCTTGCGTTTTTTCTGTTGATCTCGCTGGCTTCACTGTTTTACCTGCTGCTCGACCATTCTTTCTCGACAGTTCCTGCCCCGCGTTCGCGTCGGCAGTTTACTTCCCTGTTGTATTTACTCAGCTTCTTCGCGACCGCGGGTATTGTGCTGGCGACTAACTTTTTGCAGTTATTTCTGTTCTGGCTGATGCTGTCGATGAGCATGAATCTGCTGCACGAAGTGAATCTGCCCGACGAGAGTCCGCAGGAAACAGAGCACCGACACTGGTGGGGCTGGAATGCATTCTCGGACGGGATGCTGCTGCTGGCGATTTTTTTAATCAGCGTCAACTTTCAGTCGTTGCATTTCCTGACCTGTCTGCAGCCGGATGCGATTCAGGCCGCGTTCACACAAAACCGGGTCGCTTTGCCCGGTATCGGGGCAGCACTCTTTCTGGCCGCCCTGCCTCGCCTGAATCTGTTTCCGGCGTCCGCACTGATTGTCTGCCGTCAAACGCCCTGGAATTCATCCTCTTTAGCAACACTCAGTCTGCTCTCACTTCCCGCAGGTCTGTTTTTGCTACTGCGTACGGCTCCCTATTTTTTCGCGATTCAAGCCAACCAGCGTCTGCTGCTGCAACTGGGAACCCTGTCTGCATTCCTCACGCTGTTCTCCGCGATCAGTCTCACGCGCGGTCAGCAGCGAGACCGCGTGTTGTACTGGCTTTCTGCAACTATGGCAGGTATGACGGTCGCCATTCTGGGGATGAGTCGCGGCTCTTCGCTGCATCTGATTCTGGCGCTGGTACTGCTGCAGACCAGTCTATTTGCTGTGCTGATCCCCATTCAGCATCGGTTGCAGGAGGGAACGCTGCCATTACAATCGATGGGTTCGATTCAAATCTGCGTGCTACTGTTACTGACCGCGTCCGTCGCTGGCCTGGGTACGATGTTGAATCCACTGATCGCGGCCCGAGCCGCCGCACAGAATTTGCGGTCGGAGTTGATGGTCTGGCTGATGCTGTTCATTCTCGCCGGCTATGTCTTTGGACTGGCCCGGTTTTATTTTTTCCTCAATGCCAGATCGGTTTCATCCGACAGTCGCGCGAACTTTCCTGTGCTGCCGCTGTGGGGTATCACGGTTTTGATTTGTTTGACAAGTGTTTCCGTTTATGTTCGGCTGCCGATCTTCCCGCAACTCTGGCCGGCGTTGATGACGGGCGACAGCGAGAATCCCTTTGATCGTGACTGGTTGTTCTGCAGTCTGTTTTGTGTGATGCCACTGGTGGCACTGGTCCTGGCCTGGATGACGGCGTCGAAAACAGATCGCCGCAAACCCGATGCATCCCCGGAGCCGGCACTGATTCAATTAGGACAGTCGCACTACTATTCACTCACGCTGTTGAACCGGGCGTTGATTCACCCCCTGCAGTTTTGTGCGAAATTCGCCTCTCTGTTGGATGAATGGATTGTGACACTGTGCAGCCGATTTTCCCTGGAGACGCTACCTGAATACTGGGGTCAGCTGTTGAAACAGATGCAGAACGGCCAGACTGCCTTTCAGACGCTCGTGCTGCTGTTTACGCTTTCCATTTTAATTTTCGTGCTGATGGTGTTGCAGATATAAACGTTGTTTCCTGTTTCCCGTCTTTTGATTCCAGTCCCATAAATGTGATTGCTTCGAGCCACTCATGAACTCATTCCTGAATGCCATCATTCCCCTGTCACCTGTATTACTGGTTGTCATGCCAGTCATCGGTGCGTGCTTTGGGTGGGGTGCATCGCGGCTGGGACTGGAGTTTACTCGCTGGACCGCATTTTCCAATTCGCTGGTTTCCTGTCTGATCCTGGCTGCGGTAATGTTCTCTCCTTTCCTGCAGACTGACGAGGATGACCGGCCAACCCGGGCAATTTCTGTCACGTTAAAACTTCCTGCTACCGAAACGGCGTCAGCGGAGGAACGGAACGAGCGGGTTATCAAATGGGCCCTGGATGCGACGGCTGTCTGGTTTCTACTGCTGCCAACCTGCTTGTGGCCTGTGCTGACACTGTTGATTCATCGGATGACGGACGTCTCGCAACAACACTATTTTCTACTAATGTTGTTACAGGCGCTGCTGGCGGGGCTGTTTGTCTCTTTCGATTTGCTCAGCTTTCTTACGTTCCTGATGCTGACGACGTTTTGTCTGCTGTGCCTGATTCGACTGGCCAGCGGTAGCCGTTCGCGTTCTGTTTTTGAGAGCACGATGTATCTGCAGTTTCTGGGAGACGGCCTGATCATGGGAGGCCTGTTACTGGCGGCGACCGGACATACCTGGATGCAGGGCGTGCTGTTGGAAGGGCCGCAACCTCTGACGCTGCAGTTTGAATCGATCCTGCAGGGAACTGTCAGCGATGTTTCGCTCTACCCGGTTGCCCAAGCGTATTGGAGCACTGTGTCTCCCTGGATTTTTCTGATGTTACTATCGGGCTTTGTCATCAAAGGCGCCTTGTTTCCGGTCCACTATCAGTTGACGCAGTGGTTGAAGTTGCTGCCTGCGCAAGCGGGTTCCGCGCCCGAGGGAATCGGCTGGTATCTGGTACTGCTGACTTTGATCACCAAGGTCAGTATTTACGGAATGGTTCGCTTTCTGGTTCCGTTAACGTTTTCGGTCGGTACCAGCGTGTCTTCGCTGCTGGCGTTGTGGGGTAGTTTCGGTTTTCTGATCGCGGCGCTGATTGCCAGTTTGAGAAAAGATCTGCTTACGATTGTGGTCTGGTTTTTGATCGGGCAGACTTCGCTGGTGTTGACGATCTTATTTGCCGCCGATGCGACAGCGGTTTCCCAATACCTGTCATGGAATCTGATTCAGGGGCTGGCCTGCTGCCTGCTGTTTCTGGTGCTGCCTTTGATTGGATTAGAACAACAGAAACGCACTCACAAACTGTTCATGGGAATCGCCGGCCTGTCTTTATTGACGTTGCTGGGTATGCCGGGACTGGGAGGATTTACGGCGGGATTCGCATTGCTGTGGAGCCTGGCCAATCAGGGCGTTCTGCTCGCGTTGAGTTTTCTATTGGGGAGTCTGCTGTTTAACCTGGCGCTGATTCGCGGTTTCTGGCGGTTAATGAAAGTCGATCAACCAACAGAACTTCCCGCTGTCAGTGCAACGCCGGTTCGTTCGCACGAAAATATCGGACTCACCTGGCTTGCATTCAGCCCTCTGGTGTTGCTGATTGTCGTGCTCGGCATCGCACCCGCCACCCTGCTGGAACAGACGCTGCTCCCGCTGATCTCTGTCAGCGAGAGCGTGACTGAAGAACCCGCGGAAAATTGATCAATTGTCGGCGGCTTCAAACAGGGTGCCACTCTGATCGCCGTTCTGTGGATCGAATTCATAGTGGGAACCGGCGGCTAAGGTGTAAACCTGCAGGCGGTTATTTACCTTGCGTCGGTAAGTCAGCGGAGTCGCCGCGTCGAAGGCGTGCGATTCACCCGGCTTCAACGTGTAAGGGCCGCCCCAATCGCTGTAGGGACTTTTCAGTTCGTACTCCATATCGATTTTCGTATTATTGGTAATCTTCAACTCGGGCACGGTAAACGTCGCCAATAACTGCGGCGTGGACCAGTTGACTTTGTTGACGCGGTACAGGCCAAAACCGAGTTCGATATCGGGGATCTCCGCAACGGACGCGGGGCCCTGCTTCGTCCAGCCATCCCAGGCGGACTGCACCAGAGCCTGGAATTTTTGCTGGTTGATTTTGGCATCCTGCGGTTTGTACTCGGGTGCAAAGCGAGCGGTGCCGCCGATGCGTGAGCCCCCTTCCCAGTTCAAGCGCAGGGCGCGTTTGGAATAGGTGCGATCGACAATTTCCGGCTCGACATCCTGACTGACCGAGAGTGAATACTCGGCGTAGGGAATCCAATCTTTATTGGCAGCCGATTTTTTGATGGCCATCGAGATGGCTGCTTGCGGGACGACAAAGCGGAATGGATTCCCTTTTGTTTTTTTCGGTTGGCTGGCATCTTCGACCTGAATCGGTTTGGTTAACACGAGTTCCGACCAGATTTTGACGTTATCGCCGTACTGTTTCAGATCGGGAAAGACCTGCTGCAGTGTTTTGGGTTCTGCCAGTGGTGCAAAGGAATGACCGGGGACATCCTGAACGGGGATGCGGGCGACATCGGCTTCGACCAGCATCTCGGTTAACGGTTTGAGCATGCTGGGCGCGACGCCCACCTGCAGGTCGCTGACTTTGGGAATGTCGTTGACCGATCTCCCCAGTGAATTCAGCCGTCTCACTTTGCCGTCAAACTTATCTGGCTCCAGAGCGGCAACGCTGAGGCCGAAGCTGATCGAAACGCCTTTTTTATCTGTGACGACTTCTCGCGGTGAAAGTTTCATCCGCGGCTGATATACGGGTAACGGCCAGACGGCATTGACGACCTGACTGGCTTCGTCGAAGTTGAGTTGTTTTTCCAGTTCTTCCACGAGGCCGGGCACGATGGCTTTGACTTCTTGTTCAATACGTCCCTTACTGCCGTAGATTCCATCGACGAGTCCGCTGGAAACTTTCTCTGCGGTCATGCCAATGCCGCGTGTGGAGACGCCGGCGGGCCCGGAGACGTACCAGTTATTCTGCGGAATATTGAATCGTGTGCGTACAAGTTGCAGTTTGAGTTGATTATTTTTGATATATGGTTTCACATCGAAACTGAGCCAGACCGGTTTCTGGTGACCGACGCTGACAGAAATCGGTCCCGCAACGGCGGAATGCCGATTGCCGGTGACATAGGTGCTACTGATATAGAGATCGACATTCTTAATGCCGAGTTGAATATTCAGAGTGTCTGCTGCATAAGCTTCGACGGCGGCACGGGCCAGTTCACCTTTATATGAGATCCCCGTGAATTGCACATCAAAGCCACGGCCTTGCGCGACGGTATAGTCGTAAATGTCATTGATTGACCCTTCCAGCATATCTGCGGGAACCATACTGGGAACCGCATCGGCCAGCGACTGCAGAAACCGATTTCCCAAACGCACCGAGACGGCATTATCGATGACCAAAGCGGGTACAAACGGACTGTTGGTATCGGCTTCGGCTGGCAGTTTCAGATCGGGTTTGACCAGAAGCGGCGCGGAAGAATCCATGGCGCGACCGGGGTGCTGCATCCAGTCAAACAGGGGCTCGGAATAAGCGACCTTCCAGACATCGTGACCGACGTCGGGAACTTCGGTAAAACGGGGTGTACCGCCGGCCTGTTTCACTGCGTTGATCATTTTCTCTGATTCTGCGGGAAGAATCGCACGATCATTGGCGCCATGAAAGGCCCAGATTGGCACTTCTTTGAGCTTCGCTGCCCAGTCGGTTTTTCCGCCGCCCGCGATCGGAGCGACTGCCGACCAGCGAAGCGGATCTGCCGCCGCCAGACTCCAGGCGCCGTAGCCGCCCATCGACCAGCCGGTTAAGATCTGCTGCTTGCTGTCGACCGAATAATCTTTCATCACGGTATCAAGAATTTTCAATGCCCGTTTCGAGTCATCGGTGTTGGCCAGCCAGCCGCCCAGCAGGCTCTCTTTCATATTTTCTGCCTGGGGGAAGACGACAAGAAAGGGAAACGTTGCGGCCTGCTGTTTGACGATGGGACCTAAGCCAACCTGGGTCTGCTTGAGACCATCGTTGCCTCGTTCGCCGGCACCGTGCAGGAACAGGATCACAGGATATTTTTTTTCGGGTGAATAGTTTTTAGGAACAAAGACCACATAGCGATGTTCGCCGGCCGCGTCCTTATAAACGGCGTTCACAAATCCAGTCTGGGTCGGCTTCGTTTGCGCCGGGAGAGTTGTGGTGATTCCCAGAAACGCCAGAGTGAGTAAAAGCAAAGAAAACCGGTACGCAAACATCGATCGAATTCGTGTCGTTTGCATCAGTACAATCCGTTTCCAGATTCCGCAGAATCAATTCAGGGGAGTGGTTCAATCCGTGAGTGAGAGAAACCCGTGTCGTTCGTTTTTGAGCCGACAGACTATCCATTACGTCGATTTTTGTTCGGCGCAGCCTGACTGTCAACAGAACGCGGGTTTCCACTGGCGATCTTAGACGCGACGTGAACACGACACCTGGGATCATTTTTTTAAAAAACGTCAAAAACCCGGTGGAATCCCAGCTCTCTGACTCGTTATGAACTTAGATACGAAGAATTTGTGAATTTTTTTGACAGGATCAAACCAACAACAGATTGTGAGGCTGCTTTGAAAATTCGACTGCTGACACTCTGTTCTCTCGTTCTGTGTGGGAGTGCTGCACCACTGCCGGCATTTCCCCCGCCGGGATTTGGTCCTCCCTCTTCCGGTCCTCTGCCGAAGAGCCAGGTACAGATTACTGTGAAAGACGGTTATCGCTATATCAGTTCGAACGGGATTCCCGATCATCAACCGGGACGATTTCCGAATCGAAATAATCCGAATTCGATCCGGCCACAGCACTATCAATTCAGGGTTCCTGCTGAGCCCAAAGAAGCGCGCAATATTACACCCAATTCTCATTCACCGTTTGGCATTGCGATTAATGGGGTCGTGTTCGATGCAGAGACGGCGGAGTTCTGGAACCGCGATCGTCGCTCCGGCTGGAATTACGAAGCCAAGTCCGGAAGGATCAATCTGGGACTTGACCAGAGTAACGCACACGTTCAACCGACGGGTAGTTACCACTATCATGGGTTACCGACGGGGCTCATTTCGAATCTGAATAAAACCAAAGCGGTCGCATTGATAGGCGTTGCCGCGGATGGATTTCCGATCTACGGTCAGTATGGCTATGCGGATGCCCAAGACGCGACAAGTGAAATACGAAAAATGAAATCCAGCTACCGAATCAAAAAAGGGACGCGCCCGAATGGCCCCGGCGGGAAATACGATGGCACCTTTGTCGCGGATTACGAGTACGTTGAAGGTGCCGGCGATCTGGATGAATGCAACGGCCGATTCGGTGTGACTCCCGAATACCCTGACGGCATCTATCATTATTATATTATCGAAGAGTTCCCGTTTATTCCCCGCAATTTTCGAGGAACTCCCGACAGCAGTTTTCAGAGACGTGGCCCCGGACCGGGGCGGCGTGGGCCTGGCCGGGGTGGTTTTGGTCCACCAGGACAGAGCAGACAGAGAGGTGGTTTCGGACGTGGTCAATAACAAGGAGGAGGATGTGACAATACGGCGTGTGCCATCCGAATCCCTCTCGGTCAGGAAGCGCCTGCGACTATTCTTCCTGGCCGAGATGAATTCTTATTCTCATCGAAAGGAAGCAACAGATGTTTAAAGCGTACGTGTTTTGGATTTATTTTCACGCATGCGGTTACGTGCCCGTGAGAGTGTCGGCCCGATCGAATTCTCGGGGATATCCAGTTCGCTACTGATCTGCTGGTAGGACTTTCCCTGCAGATGGTACTGCTCGACAATCTGTGCATCTGCGGGCGGCAGTTGCTTGATCATATTCTGGATCTCTTCCTGATCTTCCAGCGTCTGTTGATGCCGGGCTTCTTCAGAGAGCGATTCCAGTTTCGATTTGGTAGAAACATGCCCCAGGGCTTCAGCCATTCGGCGTTCGACCATTTTTTTTACAATCACACGACGGGAGACCACGGTCAGGTAGGTCGCCAGAGAACTGTTACCACGGAAGTTTCGCAGAACGCGATAGTCATTGGCTAACAGAACCAGGAAAACTTCTGAGAGCAGATCTTCGACATCGTTGTCGGTGACACGAATACTGCGGGCATGGGCAGTGTGATGAATCACATGCGTGAACAGGCCGATAAACCGGTCAACGAAATCCTTCCATGCACCCGGCTCTTCCGCCAGACAGCGTTTGAGCAAATTCTTATCAATATCCGTGAGAGCCACAATCGCCTCAATTCATTTAAACGGCTGCCATCTGGCAGCAAGCGAGTTAAGCCTGCATCTCATTATACACCTGAGTCAAAGATCCGTGTTGCAAAAAAACACCCGAATTCCAAAAGCGGAATTTGACCTGACCTCTAGTAGTAAAATCTGAGTATTTTGCTCGCGGACTTTACTAGGATCTATGATTTAAGGCAATACGAGCCCGAGGAATAAACAAAAGCACACATCTTTGTCTGCAATTTGCCTACTATTAAAGACGTCTGAACGGAAAAAACCTAACCCCAGAAATGTGTACACCAGACCACATCGAGTCCATTACTTCTTCTTTTCCGGGGGCGCGATACTCTCGGTCGATGCGACAGGCCTGCGATAAATCAGCAGGAGAATACCGGCGAGGACCAGCGGGATACTCAGCATCTGCCCGACGCTGAGAGGTAACCCCTGTGCAAATTCGGCTTGTCGCAGCTTGAAAAATTCCAGCACGAAGCGGGCGCTAAAGACCAGGATAAAGAACAGGCCAATTAATAGACCGCCGGGCGTTGCCGCACGATATTTGCGGTAGAGCAGATAGAGAATGAGAAAGATGCAGCCATAGCAGAGTGATTCGTACAGCATCACCGGATGCCGGGGTGTCATCTGATCCTGTTTGGTTTCCAGCCCCAACCCATTCACAAAGATCACTGCCCAAGGCACATCGGAGGCGCGTCCCAGAATTTCCGAATTGAAGAAGTTGCCGATGCGGATGAAAAAGCCGGCCAGGGCGACAGGAATTGCCAGACGGTCCATGAGCCACAACAGGGATTGATCCTTATGTTTCCGCGAGTAGAGCCAGGCGGAAATCGTAATTCCAACGGCGGCGCCGTGACTGGCCAGACCACCTTTCCAGATTTCCAGAAACCGAATCGGTTTCTCAAAGAAGTACGCGGGATGATAAAACAGGCAATGTCCTAACCGGGCTCCGACGATCGTTCCAATCACCATATAGATCAGCAGCGAATCGACATCGTCGACGTTTTTATTTTCCGTACGATACATCCAGCGGAGCAGAAGATAGCCGCAGATGAAACCGGCGGTGAAAAAGAGTCCGTAATAACGGATCTTAATCGGGCCAAGTTCAAACAGGACGCGGTTAATGTCCCACTGCAGATAGGCGATCACTGAATACACGTGACTCATTACTCCCGAATTCAAAAATGGACATTCTGCTCAATTCTGTGATTTCAGAACGGCTCAAATATGCTATGCTTATCAGACCGAAAGATAGACCATTCGTCACTTTAAGCCTAGTCCGAATTCCGTTTTATTAGCCTGTTTCGGTTTTTATTAACCTGTTTCAGGACGACCGCTTGTGCTTTGTCAAGCTAGAAATTGAGGGTTAGGAGTGTTGTTTACGTGCTCCGTTGTCGCACTCTTGTGATATCTATCAACCCAAAATTTGAAAATGACACTCCACTAGTATATTCGCCCGTCGACTTCAGAAAGGTTGCTTGCCTGATGAACACCCTTGGTCCCAGACTGGTATCAGGTGCCCTGGCCGGCATCTCCGGTCTGGCATTATGGGAGATCGTGCAACTCAAAGGGGCAGAACTCATAGAACGTCCTTCCCTGGCTTCAGCGGCAGCCGGCTGCTGTGTGGTCGCTTCTCTAATCGGAGTCGCCGGCTGCCTGGTGCCCAACCGCTTCTGGGAACGTGTTCTGCTAAAAGCAAAAAACGGATGCAGCATTTTTTCTGAGGCGACGAATCCCGCGGATCACTGGCTGGGTAGTCTGTTGCTCTCGTTTTCGATGATTGTGTATTTCGTGGTGATGATCAATCTAATCCCGCAGCAACCAACGCCGACGAACAATGACCAGGCCGCGTTTTTGTCACAGGCCAAATCGGTTCAGGAATCCGGAGGCGCGGCAGCTTTGGTTAAGCAGCTGTTTGCGGGAGAGTACACGGAAGCCAACCAGCATCCGTTGTATGTGGCGCTGCTCTCTTTCTTTCCTGACTATGAAGCGGGCAAACGCCTGTCGGCGATGTTCGGTTTATTGGCTTTGTTGATTTTCTCAATCGGGATCGCGCGGCAGTATGGAAATCTGACGGGAGGGCTGACGGGCTTTTTACTCAGTGTGAATGCCGCGTATTGTCAATTGACGGGGCGGGTCGTCTGTGAAGGGCTGCTGTTATTTTTCATCGCCTGCCTGTGGCTGATTGTACTTCGACTGCCCGATCTCAGATCGGCTCTCAAAATTCCTTACTTGGCTTTGATTGGGTTGGGGCTGATGCTGGGACTGGCGTGGCTCACCAAAGGAACGGCGCTGTTGTTGATGCTGGGACTCTTGTTCTGGCTCTGTTCGTATGCAGTGAATTGGAACAGACTCTGTTCCCGGTTCAAAAAACGAAGTGCCTCGAAGAACGACAGTGCGGCGGAACCAACACAGACTCAAACAATAACGGCTTCGATGAAAACGATTCTGGTCAGCGTCTGCCTGCTGGTGGCCAGTTTCGCAGTGATTGCCTCGCCGCTACTGGTTCGAAATGCGCGCGTGTACGGCAGCCCGACATTTAATGCGAATTCGTATCTGATGTTTCAGGATGAATTCACGGAGCCGCATGCGCTGGCCAGACAAGGTTCACTCAGTCAGGCCGCCCGGAACTATTTGCAGACACACTCGGTAGCCACGATTGTCAAACGCGAAGTCAAAGGGCTCTTGTGGCAGGTCTTCATTTTCCTGCGCAGCCTGGGGCCGCTCCCGTTTGAAGAAGGGCGACTGTTCTTTGGTTTGCTGGCGGCACCGTTTCTGTTGGTGGGACTGCTGTCGGAAACAGGTCCGGCACGACGCTTGTATTTGCTCTGGATGCTGTTGTTCTGGCTGGCGTTTGCCTGGTATCTGCCAATCGCCGCCGGAGAACGATTTCTGATGCCGCTGTTACTGCCAACGCTGGCGTTTGTCAGCCTGGGTATTGTGCGGGTGGGTCAGGTTATAATGCAACGGCGGACTGCCTGACGGTTTGCACCCGTGGGTGCGTGATGTTCATCTCTGCGAATCCACGTCTCTCGGGTACGATTTTTTCCTGTCATCCCTAATGCGGGATTTTTCTGGTTCCGTTCCGACAGTGATTTTGGTTTGAACCTCTCCAGGCGGGCGGACACATGGGTCCCGCCCCTACAGGTACCTTTTTCATCATTTGGTTTTGAAATGATTGCATTCCCAATTTTCTTTCTGTTCATTCTGACTACTCTGAAGGGACAGTTTGTTACTCGAGTACGACAGATCATCGCGAACGGCGTGAGGCTGTCAATCCGCTTTGTTGCCGAATTGTGGCAGACTGTGGTTCATGCAGTGCTGGCCTGTGTTGGTTCTGTGCGGAATGCGGTCCGAAGTGTGTCGACCCGCATAAAAAAAGCAGGTGTTATGCGGTTAGTTCAGAGCGTTGTGCAGGTGCGTGAATTAAAAAACGCCCTGTTTTTGATGATGGAAAAGTCAGCAGTCGTCAACATCGGGAACTGGACGGTTCAGTTCTCTCGCGCGCGACGCATAAGTGCAGAGTTTCACGAAGGGCACCGCGGTGTCAAGCTGATTTCCATGCTGAAAATTGCGAAGTCAGATTCGATGAGTTCACTGAAGAAATGGACCTGTCAGAAAAGTTTAACTGGCGACCTGTTCTTTTTTCCTCAAGAGCGGCATCAACAATGGGTAGAGCCAGAGTGCGATACAGAAAATGCCGAGGCCTGCAGAGATGGGCCGATTGAAGAAGGAAAGGAAGCTGTCATCCTTGGTCAGGTTCTGCACGAAGGATTGTTCTAACTGGCTGCCGAGGATGATGCCGAGTACAACGGGGCCGAGGGGGATCGCGAAGACTTCAAGAAAGAATCCCAAGATCCCCATGCCCAGCATGACCCAGACATCGAAATAACTGCCGTTAATGGAATAGGAACCCACGACACAGAACATCAGAATCAAAGGCATCAAAATGCGGCGGGGGACGCGTACGAGTTGGGCGCCACTGCGAATCGCCAGAAAGCCGAGCGGGATGAGCAGGAGATTCGCGACAATAAAGGTGAGATAGATGCCATGCACGAGTACGAGTTGATCGGGGTTTTCAAAGATCGCAGGGCCGGGAGTAATATTTTTCATGAGCAGCACACCAATCACAATCGCGGTGACGGAGTCGCCGGGAATCCCCAGTACCAGAGCGGGAATCCAGGCGCCTGCGAGTGCGGAATTATTCGCACTGGTGGCATCACCGACGGCGTCGAGCGATCCTTTGCCATATTCTTCGGGGGTCTTGGAAAACTTTTTGGAGACCGCGTATGAGATCCAGGCAGCGATGTCGGCACCGGCACCGGGGATCATGCCGATGGTGGAGCCGATACAGCTCGAACGGAACCAGCTGAATTTGCGTTTCCAGAGCTGTGGCAGGACGCCACCAAAGACGGGTTTTAAATGTTTCCACAGAGAATGGTCGTCTTCCTTAATATGCGCTGATTCCAGTTTTTCGGCTACTTCGTCGGTTTTGGAGGTCAGGCAATTTCGAAAGACTTCTGAAAGGCCGAACAGACCAATCATTGCGGGAATGAAATTGATGCCGGTAAAGAGTTCGTCAAAACCAAATGTGAACCGGGGCACGCTGTGGACTTCACTCAAGCCGACAGTGGCGAACATCAGACCGATCATCAAAGCCAGCGCGCCTTTGAGTCGTGACCCCGTGGAAACAATGGCCGCACAACTCAAGCCCAGCACGTACAACCAGAAGTATTCATAGGTCGTAAACTGAAACGCAATTTTTGCCAGGAGAGGCGCCGCGAGAATGAGAACCAGAGCCCCAAACAGGCCGCCAGCCACACTGAAGATCAACGAGACTCCCAGAGAGGTTTCATGCAGGCCTTGCCGGGTGAGGGAATACGCATCGTCGGTATATGCTGCCGACGACGGAGTCCCCGGTATGCGGACCAGCGTTGTCGGAATATCGCCGGCAAAAATACTGCAGGCTTCGAGCGTCACGATCGCCGCGATCGCGGTGAGATTATCCAGATAAAATGTGAGCGGGATCAACAAAGCGACCGCCATGGTCGCCGTCAATCCGGGAATGGAACCAACAAACAAGCCGTAGACGGCCGAGAGGAAAATCACCAGCAGCACTTCGGGAGATGCCAGATTCTGTAACGCGGTAATGAATGATTCCATATTGTTACTTCAATGCGCTTGACGACAGACGGAATAAGAAGGGAGACGTGTATAGTGACTTACCAGCCCAATAAACCTCGTGGCAGCGGGACACGCAGGAGTTGTGCGAACAGGGTGTATATGCCGGGTATGAAACAGAGCACAATTAACGCGCTCATCCACCAGCGAGTGCCAAATTTCCACAACAGCAGGAACAGAATGGTGCCGGCTGTCAGAATGAAACCCAGTTTTTCTGCAAACAATAAGTAGGCCACAATTCCAAGGAGGACGAGAATGGTATTTACAATTCCCTGAGAGGTGACTGTCTCACTGGAAACATCCGGCGCCAGGGCGTGGACTTTTTTCTGGACGGCCAGACAGACTAAAATCACACAACTGGCGAAAGCAAGCATAGCGGGAAAGACGAGCGGCCCGGTGCCTCGGGAAGACATCTGCTGGAAAGCGTCGCTGGTCAGCAGTTTCCCCAGAGTTTGATCATTGGATTTCAGAAAGCCGGCGAATTCCTCGTCGGCTCGATATCGGGTACTTAAGCCGGCGGCCGTCATCAGTTCGGGAAATGTTTTCCCCTGGAGAGTGGCTTCGCCGCTGGTGATTTTTTTCATCGCATTGGATATTTTCTCAACAATGGGCTGAGGCGTATCCACCGGAAGTGCCAGGCCGTTCCAGCCTGAGATCGACCAATCCATGCCTTGCGATTTGAAGGTGGGAACGTCTTTAAATTCGGGCAGAGGTTCTTCGGTCATCACACCCAGGCAACGAACCTGCCCGGACTCAAACAGCGTTTTCGCTTCGGGTAGACTGCAGCAGACCAGATCGACGCCTCCGCTGGCCAGTTCCTGCAGGGACGGCCCTGCACCGTTCATGGGAATCCATTTGATGTCTTCGGCATTCAACCCGCTGAAATCGAGCCAGCCCGCTAGAGCCAGGTGCCAGATACCGCCGCTGGCAGTTCCGGTCGCCGTTAATTTTCCGGGGTTCTGCTTAACGTAGTCTTGAAGTTCCTGCATGTTTTGAAAGGGAGAATTGTCTTTGACGAAGACAGCAGCCGCCCCGTCGACAAGAGAGATAATCGGAATCGCATCCTGATAGGTCAGCGAGGTCAGGTCTTGCCAGTGTAGCATATTTAATTCGCCGGTGATCACGGCCAGCGTGTAGCCGTCAGGCCGGGCATTCAAGCCGCGACTGTGACCGGTGACTCCTCGCCCGCCTGTTGCATTGATCACATTGACGGGAACTCCGAGTTCCTGTTCGAGAAAGACCGCGACCTGTCGGGAGGTACGATCGGTAGCCCCGCCGACCGACCAGGGACAGATGATGGTAATCGGACGATCGGGATAATCTTCCACCGATTCGGAGGCACAGCCGCTGAATAATATCAGACAGAGCAACAGAGGCCTGAATCGAAGTGTCGTGTACGTGAGCGCGTTTTGATTCATCAGTTCAGTACCAGAAATGCTTTCCATTATATTTTTCTGAAAAAAGTCGGCTGTCAAAGCGAACTTCTGTATAAAGGATGCAGAGAGAGAATCAGCCTGTCAACGACCAGCGAATACGCGTTAGAGGGATTCAGCAAGTTCCATCGAATTAGTAAACAACCGAAAAAATTGAAACTCTATACGTGTATATCGGGTAGAATTAAAGAGAGCGGGTGTTTGCTTCATAAATCTGCCTCTTCACAAGAGATCGGGTGATGACTGATCTTGCAAAATGGTCAAAGAGGAGGTTAGGCTATATAGTAAGAACCCTGCCACTAAATGACCTGCCTCAGTTTGATCGTGTGCAATAGTCGCGCTCACTGCTTTCGAATTTTAGCCACTCGAAAGAATTCAGCCTGAGAACCCACCTTAAGGTTTGACTAGAATGCGAATGATCGAGACCCTTTTCCGATTCTTGCCACAAACACATTCCGGGGGAATGTTCTATTCTCTGGGCTGCCTGCTGCTATTGGCGAACCCCGTGTTGGCAAACGCAGAACTGTCCAATGTCGAGAAATCGGAAAAACAGTTTCAATCAAACGTCAAACAGTTTATCACGAAATACTGTCTCGACTGCCATACGGGTGAAGAAGCCGAAGCCGGCCTGTCGCTGGAGAAATACAATACCCGGTCCAGTATTCTGGAACAGCGGGAAGCGTGGGGCAAGATTGTCAAACGCATTCAGATTCAATCGATGCCTCCTAAAGATTCCGATCCACTGCCAACCGATAAAGAACGGGAAGACGTTCTAGCCTGGTTTGACGATGCCTTATACGGAGTGGACTGCTCGGGCGAAGTGAACCCCGGTCGGGTTACTATCCGGCGTTTGAACCGCAATGAATACAACAACACCATCCGCGACCTGGTTGGAATTGATTTTAAGCCTGCGAAAAACTTTCCTTCCGATGACGTCGGTTACGGATTTGACAATATTGGTGATGTCTTGTCACTGCCCCCACTGTTGATGGAAAAGTATCTGGACGCAGCAGAACAGATTTCAGAGAAAGCGATTTTTGCCAACACGCCAGACAGCTATCCCTGGACGAAGATCCCCGATAAAAACTTCAAAAAAGAGGGAGCCGTCACCCTCAGTAAACGGAGTGCGGGTTTTCATTCGCGTGGTACAATCCTGGGAACGATCAATCTGAAACAGGCGGGAAAATATGAGTTCCGCATTGTCGCCGGTCAAACTCCGGCGGGGAAAGATCCTGCGAAAATGGAAGTCAAGCTGGATGGAAAATTACTGAAAACATTTGATGTCAAAGAGAACCGAAGCGTTCCCAAAACATTTACGTTCCCCAAGGCGATCTCACTGCCTAAAGGAAAGCACGTGCTTTCAATCTCCTTTTTGAACGATTTTTATGATCCCAAAGGACCGCCGAAAAAACGAGACCGCAACCTGTATGTGTTTGACGTGGCCTATAAAGGACCACTGGGACAGCTTCCCTCTGATCTGCCGAAATCGCATAATGAAATCATTACCTGTACTCCCGGTGGTGGACGATCAGTCCGCTATTGTGCAGAGAAAATTTTGAGAGATTTTGGAACACGGGCTTTCCGTCGTCCGGTCAGCCGGGATGAAATCAAACCTGTCGTTGAGTTGGTCGAAGCGACAGTCAAATCGGGTAGAACGTTCGAGCAGGGAATTCAGGTCGGTGTCCAGGCGATTCTGGTCTCGCCTCACTTTCTGTTCCGTATTGAAGGAATCCAGAACCCTGGCGGCAGCAATGACGTGCAGAACGTCGCCCAGTACGAAATTGCAACACGACTGTCTTACTTTTTATGGAGTAGCATGCCGGACGAAACACTGTTCAGCCTGGCAGCACAAGGGAGGCTCACCGATCCACGCACCCTGCAGGTTCAGGTCAAACGTATGCTGAAAGATCCCAGGTCGGAAGCGTTCGTTGAAAACTTTGCCGGTCAATGGTTGAATCTGCGAAATCTGGAAGACCTGACTCCCAATCCTCGCAAGTTCCGCGGCTTCAGTACGCAGTTGAAAGAAGACATGCGACGGGAAACGGAAGAATTCTTTGCTCACATCATGAAAGAAGATCGGAGCGTGATCGAATTCATCAACGCCGATTACACTTTTATGAATGAACGTCTAGCGAAATTTTATGGAAACAAAGAGGTCAAAGGCGAAGAATTCCAGAAGGTCAAACTCGATAAGACAAAACGGGCAGGACTGATTACCCAAGCCAGCATCCTGACGCTGACCTCGAACCCCGGACGGACTTCTCCGGTAAAACGGGGAAAATGGATTATGGAAAATATTCTGGGAACGCCCCCCCCTGCACCACCTCCAAATGTACCTGAGCTGGAAGAATCAGCCAGTGCCAAGCCAAACGCGACGTTACGAGAGCAACTGGCGTTACACCGAAAAATTCCCGGTTGTGCAGCTTGTCACGATCAGATGGACCCACTCGGGCTGGGATTTGAAAACTTTGATGCCATTGGACGTTGGAGAGACAAAGAAGGCAGAAAGAAAATTGATTCCTCGGGTCAGTTGCCCAGTGGTGAATCTTTTAACGGCCCGATCGAATTAATCGCAATTCTGGAACAGCAGAAACAGGGATTTAGCCGATCTTTAACAGAGAAGATGCTGACTTATGCCATTGGTCGTGGAGTTGAGTTCTACGACAAATGTGCCATTGATGAAATCACTGCGAAATTTACCGCCAAGGGATATCGCTTTTCGGCGCTCGTCACCGAAATCGTACTCAGCGATCCTTTCCTGAAAACGTCAAAGAGGTCCTCAAAATGACACAGCTTCTGAAACGTCGAACATTTCTCAAAGGAATGGGAACCACAATGGCGCTGCCATTGCTGGAGATCATGCAACCACATTCCAGCCTGGTTTCGGCTGCAGCTGCTTCCACTGGAAAAACTCCAGTGAGAACAGCGTTCATCTTTTTCCCCAATGGAGTCATCGGCCCTTCATGGATGCCGACGTCTGCGGGAAAGGGGTATGAATTACCCAAATCCTTGAAGCCACTGGAGAGCATGAAGTCGGACATCAATGTGATTTCCGGATTAGCTCAGATCAATGCACGTGCTCTGGGTGATGGAGCCGGCGATCATGCCCGATGCGCTTCGGTATACCTCACGAGTTCTCACCCGACCAAAACCAGTGGTGCCGACATCAAAGCCGGCGTCTCGGTGGACCAGGTGGCTGCACAACAGGTGGGGCATCAGACACGGCTTCCTTCCCTGGAACTGGGTCTGGTTCGCGGGCGGAACGCAGGGCAATGTGACTCTGGTTACAGTTGTGCGTACTCTTCCAATATTTCCTGGCGAACCCCTTCAACGCCGACCGCGAAAGAAATTGTACCCAAGCTGGCATTCGAACGCCTGTTCGGCGGTGGTGCGGAACGGGAAAAACAACGTGCCCGGCATATGAAAGACCGTCAGAGTATTCTGGATCTGGTCAAACAGGACGCCGATCAACTGAAAAAACAGCTCGGCAAAAGTGACAAACGAAAGATCGACGAATATTTTTCCAGCGTCAGAGAAATCGAGCTGCGAATCGAACGCAGTACGCATCAGGAAAAAATCAAACCGCCTGAAATGCAACTGCCGGACGGCATTCCCAGTGAACTGCAGGAACACGTCCGCCTGATGTATGACCTGCTGGTTCTGGCATTTCAGACGGATACCACCCGGATTGCGACATTCATGGTCGGCAATGCCGGTAGTAACCGAACCTACCCGATGGTAGGCGTAAATTCGGGACATCACGAACTGTCTCACCACCGTAACGATGAAAAGAAGATCGCCGATATTCAGAAGATCGATGAATATCTGACTTCTCAGTTCGCATACTTCCTGGATCGTCTGAAATCAACGCCGGAAGGCAACAGCAACCTGCTGGACAACTCCATGATCTGCTACGGTAGTGCCATCGGCGATGGAAACCGTCATACGCACCATGATCTACCAATCATTCTCGCGGGTAAAGGTGGCGGTACGATTAAAACCGGCTACCACCATCAGGTGCCTACCGAAACGCCACTGGCCAACCTGTTCGTCTCGATGCTTGATCGTGCCGGTGCTCCCGTGCAATCGTTTGGCGACAGCACAGGTCGCTTAACAGTCATCGACTCATAATACGACGGACGCAAGTCAATCTATCTACTATGTTCAGGCTGCTCACTCGATCTGGTGAGCAGCCTGTTTGCGTTTCAGATTCGTATAGACACATATTTGGCTCTGCCGTAACATGCGTCCCGCATCACACTTCTTACACAGACAACCTCACATTAACCAGAACATGCACCTGGTATGGAAACCTCTCTGCATCGTCAATTGAAATCGTATTATGCACCGAATGCAGATTGTGAGGAAATCACTCTGGGTTCCTACCGCATTGATGCCGTCGACGGTGATCGCCTGATCGAAATTCAGCATGGCTCACTGGGAGCGATTCGGGATAAAGTCAGATGTCTGCTGAAAGAACATGACGTGCATGTCGTGAAGCCGATTCCGATACGAAAGTATCTGGTCAAGCGAAAGAAAAAAAATGGCGAACCGATCTCGGCTCGTTTCAGCCCTAGCCGGGGATCCGTGTTTGATCTGTTTGATGATCTGGTTCATTTTACAAACGTGTTTCCGCATCCACGGCTGACGCTGGAGGTAGCACTGACGATTCAGGAAGAACATCGGATCGCCCGCAAGCCACGTCGCTGGAGGGGAAAAGATTATCGGGTCGAGGACCGGGTATTACGTTCAGTGGAAGAACAGATTGAACTCAATACGGCGGCAGACCTGCTAAATCTGATTCCGGGAAAACTTCCTACTCCCTTTCATACCAAACATCTGGCAGAAGCAGCCGGCGTTCAACGCTGGCTGGCACAGAAGATGGCCTACTGCCTGCGGAACACGGGTGCGATTACTCTGGTGGGAAAAGAGAAAAACGCGCTGCTGTATGAAATCGCGGCCCAAGATCAGGCAGCGGCTTAGAAAAGAAAAAAGGAAACTCCCGAAAAGATTAATTGTGAGCTTCAATCACAATAGATTTGACTACCAACCAACTTTCTCAAAATCCGTATAGAGCCATCAAGTCCTAGGCTGCCGCTGACACTTATAGGCCAATATATTCGGCAGTCAAAATAACCCAAGTTGTCATCCGTATTGACACAAGCGGTTTTTTTCCGGGAGTTCCCTTATCTGACTTTATCAATCCCGCCTGGAATGCAATCCAGCATCACCTGGGACTTAGCTACAAAACCGCAAAAACAGATAGAAACTGATCGTAAATATATGACAAAAAAGTCAAATACTGATAAGTCATTCAATCAAAATGCGGTTTGTGGCTGAAGCATCTCTGCCTGTGTTAAAGTTGTTCTCGAAAGATCAAACTCGTCAGACTTTAATGCCTATTATAGGTGTTGACTGGAAACAGTCCGAGTCGGAATGGCAGTAAAATAAGTTCACTCAGGTGGAATGTTTTTTGAGACCGAAATGTGTTTTCACTGAAAACGGATTCGATCTCTGTGACAAACCAAACCTAATTCTCAGGGTAACTTTTCTTCACAAAGAGTCAACATAGATGAGAAGAAAAAGCGCACGAAAATAAAATTCGTTTTTTTCGATCGGGATAGATTACCGAACGTTGACACTTGCGTTTCTGAATGAGTTCTGAAAGTCATACCCATCAACGATCGCGTATTACTTTTTGCTGACAGCAAATCAACGCCTGGTTGATTACAGAACACCCTTGGAAGAAGGGACTCCCTGTTGGCGAGGATCAATCGAGACAGCCTGCCTCAAAGCACGCGCGGTACCTTTGAATAAACCTTCGGCAATATGATGGCTATTCGCGCCGTGGTGCAATACCTGATGCAAGTTCAATAATCCATTCGAAGAGAACGCCTGCCAGAATTCGCGCACCAGTTCGGTATCGAACTGTCCCACTTTTTCAGTCGGAAAATCGACCTTGAAAATGAACCAGGAGCGGCCGCTTAAATCGAGAGCCGTTGTGACGAGTGTTTCTTCCATCGGAATGGTCATGGAACCGTAGCGGGTTATCCCCTGTTTATCACCCAGCGCTTCGTTGAGTGTTTTCCCCAGACAGATTCCGACATCTTCTACCGTGTGATGGTAATCCACATCGAGATCTCCGTTGGCTTTGATTGTTAAATCAAACAAGGCATGCCGCGCCAACAACGTGAGCATATGATCGAAGAAACCAACGCCTGTCTGGATATCCGATTTGCCACTGCCGTCCAGTTCCAAAGTTAATTCGATCTGTGTTTCGGCGGTCTCACGTTTAATAGAGGCTTTGCGACTCATCTCAGGGGACTCATGTGTTAAAGAATAAAGGTTTCAGTTCTGTAATCTTACAGCCCGGTTATTGATTCTCAAAAATGCATCAGCAATGCCGGGGGACTTGGTTCGAATTACCATGGTGGTTGCCGGTGTGAATTGTATAACCGTTTTAACCTGACCTGAGCTAAAGGCAAGCTATACCCGATGTAACAATGATTCAGCCGATCTCGCGTAAGGCATCAACGACCTGCTCGATCTCTTCGTCAGTCCCAACAGTGATTCTGAGTCCGTCCAGAACACCCTCTTCCAGTGAAAACTTCATATAGCGCACCAGAATTTTGCGACGTTTCAATTCCTGATAGCGACGTTCATGTTCGCCATCGGGGTGAGTACACCAGACAAAATTCGTCTGACTGTCGACTGCTTCAAATCCGAGATCTCTAAGTTGTTCAATCAGCTGATGGCGCGTCGTTCGAATCCGATTCGTATTGGCCTGCATCCAGTCCTGATCTTTGAGTGCCGCGGTTGCAGCTGCCAGAGAAAGTGTGTTGCAGTTATAACTGTCTTTGACCTTTCGCATGCCGCGAATCAGTTCGGGATGCGCGACGGCAAAGCCGAAGCGAATGCCTGCCAGACTGTATGATTTACTCAAAGTTCGAGTGACCACAATCTTTTCACCGAAGCCGGCTTTCAACAGTTCACACCGGTGTGGTCTGTCACAAAAATCACCGTAGGCTTCATCCAGCACCAGAACTCCCTCCGTGGGAATCAATGCCAGAAGATCTTCATCGGGCCAGCGATTTCCGGAAGGTGCATTCGGATTGGGTACAAACAGAATTTTACTCCTGGCTGCAACTTCCAATGCATCAGCAACAGGCCAGTTCCAGTCTGGCTGAAGTTGGATTTTCTGAAAACGGGCTCCCTGAATTTCTGCCAGAGTTTCATACAATGTGTAACTGGGATAAGGCGCAGAAACCATTTCATTCGGTTCCACAAACGTCCGCATCAGGATCGTTAAAATTTCATCACTGCCATTGCCGGGCAGAATCCAGTCCGGATCGACCTGAAACAATTCGGATGCGACTTTTCGAAATTCTGTCGCAAGCGGATCGGGATAAATATTCAAACGCCCTTCGAGGGCCTTCTGTACTGCCTCTTTCACATACGGCGAGGGAGGGTAGGCATTCTCATTTGTATTGAGTTTGACCCAGCCAGATTCCTGAGGCTGCTCGCCTGGAGTATAACCTTCCATCTGTTGAACTTGAGTACGAAACAGACTCATATTGTTGATCTCTATAAAAGCAAAAAAGTTGGCCCGTCTGAGTATTCATCGGAATTCCCGATAAGAACCTGAAACAAGACAAGTTAATCCAGACAAGAGTTCTCGAAAAAAGTGAAGTTCGTTTATAAAATTTCGAACTACAGGAAAACCCCTGCAAACGTAGCGTCTACCACTTGCCTTAGACATTAAACAGGAAGTGACAGATATCGCCGTCCTTCATAATATATTCTTTCCCTTCGACGCGAAGTTTGCCGGCTTCTCGGATCGCTTTTTCGGACTTATATTCTTCCAGGTCAGCTACCGAATAAATTTCTGCGCGAATAAATCCACGTTCAAAATCAGAGTGAATGACTCCCGCGGCTTGAGGGCCAGTCGCCCCGATAGGGATGGTCCAGGCACGGATTTCGATTTTGCCGGCCGTAAAATAACTCTGCAACCCGAGGGTGTGGTATGCTGCACGGGCGACAACGGCCAGTGCCGGTTCTTCCAGTCCAACGCTCTCGAGCATTTCCTTGCGATCGGCTTCATCCAGTTCGGCGATCTCAGCTTCCAGTCGACCGCAGACTGGAACCACATCTCCCCCTTCTTGAGCGGCACGTTCCCGGACCCGTTGCACCAGTTCCCCCTCGCCGAGAACATCATCTTCATCGACATTTGCCAGATACAGGACCGGCTTGGCTGTCAGAAACTGATACCCTTTGAAAATTTTCTGCTGGTCTGGATTATCAAACGTCAGCCCGCGCAGAGGTTGTTCCTGTGACAATCTTTCCGCACACGCCTCAAGCACAACCAACCGTGACTTCGCTTCTGCATTTCCTGACCGGGCTGTTTTGGCGGCTTTGACTTTCGCAGACTCAACAGTCTGCATGTCTGCCAGCATTAACTCAATATCAATCGTTTCAATATCACTGATCGGATCGACTTTGCCTTCGACGTGGATCACATCGCTGTCTTCAAAACAACGAACCACATGCAGGATGGCATCGACATTGCGAATATGGGAGAGAAATTTGTTCCCCAGCCCTTCCCCTTCCGATGCGCCACGGACAATACCGGCAATGTCCACCAGCCTTAAAATGGCCGGGATGACTTTGTCCGTCGGAATATAATCATGAATAATATCCAGCCTTGGATCTGGTACGTTGACAATTCCCACATTGGGTTCAATCGTACAGAAGGGATAGTTTTCACTAGCAATTCCTGCCGCGGTTAAGGCATTAAATAACGTCGATTTACCTACATTTGGCAGGCCAACAATACCAGCTTCCATAGCTCTTTTCAGTAATTAAAAAATGGTGATGTAATGAGAGCCCTGTGTAACATGAACTTTTTCCGGGGAGGCTCCCCCCTGATTCCGGTTCATCATAGCGTAGTCAGGAATCAAAAGGAATTGATCGAAACTCCCGTTCTCCCTGCTTTTTCTTTCCGATTATACGGAATAGAAGGCATGTTCAACGAACCCCGCCCCTGGAACAGAGGTATAAATCTAAGACATGTTAAAATATTGCTACCTTTCCCTGAGGTGGCCAGTTAAACTGGAATTTGGATATTTATGCAAAAATCGATTTATATCTGAATCACTCCAAAGCCCTAAACACTACGACGAGCAGGTTATGCGATCCATTTTGTACCTTATGACTTTCCTCTTGATTTTTCTGGTCACCTCACCAGAATCTTACGCAGACACCAAGTCTGCTGCGAAACCGAATATTATTCTGGTCATTACTGACGACCAGGGGTATGGAGATATCGCCGCACATGGTAACAGGGTCATCAAAACGCCTAATCTGGATCGTCTCTATCAAAAGAGTTTGCGGTTAACGAATTTTCATGTTGATCCAACCTGTGCCCCGACTCGGTCTGCATTGATGACAGGACGGTACTCAACTCGAACGGGTGTCTGGCATACCATTATGGGACGTTCCCTGATGGATACCAACGAAGTCACACTGGCAGAAATTTTTAAAAGCAACGGTTACCGGACCGGTCTCTTTGGAAAATGGCATCTGGGCGATAATTATCCATTGCGACCCCAGGACCAGGGCTTTGAGACCGTTGTGCAACATGGGGGCGGCGGCGTAGGACAAACTCCCGATGACTGGCAAAACGATTACTTTGACGATACCTATCTCCGCTCGGGTAAACCAGAAAAGTTTCAGGGTTATTGTACGGATATCTGGTTTGATGAAGCGTGGAAGTTTATCGAAGAAGACAAATCAAAACCCTTTTTTGCTTACATCTCAACTAATGCGCCACATGGCCCTTATCTGGTAGATAAAAAATACAGCGATCCTTACGCTGCCCAAAACGTGACCGGGAATATGGCGCCCTTTTATGGGATGATTACTAACATCGACGAAAACATGGGACGGTTATTGCAACATTTAAAGGAATCGGGCCTCGAAGAGAATACGATCCTGATCTTCATGACCGACAATGGCACCGCCGCCGGCGTGCAACGTCCTAAGAAAAACGACCTCTCCAAAAAACAACAACGCCGACTCGCCAAAGGAAAGCCAGTAAAAATTGATAACTGGCCCGGGTATAACGCAGGCATGCGGGGGACCAAAGGATCAGAATATGACGGAGGCCATCGCGTTCCCTGTTATATTCATTGGCCTGCAGGAAAGCTCACTGGGGGACGGGACATCAACCAGTTAACGGCCCACATTGATTTGCTCCCTACACTGGCAGAACTATGTAACCTGACTGTTTCCAGTGAATTAAAACTGGACGGCACCAGTCTGGTTCCAATTCTAAATGGGAAAAAAGAAGAGCTGCGAAAACGTACATTGATCGTGCACTCTCAGCGAATTGAAACGCCCGAAAAATGGCGAAAATCATCCGTCATGACCGATCGCTGGCGACTGGTTAATGAGAAAGAACTTTATGACATTCAGGCAGATCCGGGACAAATCAAAAATGTCGCAGCCGAGTACCCCGGCGTTGTCAAATACCTGACTGCTGAATATGAGAAATGGTGGGACAGTCTTACTCCGCAGTTCAATCGCTACGTAGCAATTGGTCTTGGCGCGCAGGCTGAAAACCCTGCACATCTGACCTGCCACGACTGGCACGCACCCATCGAACAAGTGCCGTGGAACCACAAGTTGATCGCCAAAAATCTGATTGCCAATGGCTTCTGGATCATTGATGTGACACAGCCGGGCACCTATGAAATTACACTTCGCTCTCGCCCGGAATCAGCACACCACCCACTGAAGAAAGGGGTCGCCCGTATTCAAATCGGTGATCAGAAACAGGAACAAAAGGTAGCAGAGGGAGACCTGTCGACAACTTTCACGGTTGAGCTGACGAAAGGTCAGAAAAAACTGCAGACCTGGCTCGATGAAGGAAACGGCGTTTCGCGCGGTGCTTTCTTTGTTGAAATTTTTCGGAAAGAATAGTCTGGAGAATCGGCTTCTTTGAACCGCTTCACCCTAAGGAAGCCTGTTCGATCCCCACTCGGGCCTGAATGCGTTCGGACTGTATCAACTGCTGTAGCCGGCGTTGATTTTCTTCCAGTTGATCACGCGAATTTTCCGGATGCCATAAATGAAACACGGGCGCAGCAAACCGGGCATCCTGATGATAAACGCCATTTCGAATCAACCGCAGGACTAAATCAGAATCCTCCATGCCCCAACCAGTGTAATCTTCATCAAACCCATTGACGGACAAAAGATCCTCTTTCCAGACAGACAGGTTACATGTTTTGGCGCCTTCCCATGCTTTCGCCAGACGTCGCCGATACCAGCGTCCCAAGGGAATTTTGAATAGCGGCAGCAGCCGGTTAATCTGTTTGCGACGGCGGGCCTGAAACCAATGTATTCGATTCCAGGTATGAATGGGGACCTTTTCCTGAAGTACTTCCTGCGAAAATTTCTGAGATAGTAATACTCGATTGCCTGAGAGAAACCAGCCATGCTCGGCCAGTCGCAGATGCTGCTGGAGAAACCAGGGTGCGGGAATGCAATCGCCGTCGGTGAAGACAATATACTCTGCTTCCGAATTCTGGATTGCCCGATTCCGAATGGCTCCTGCACGAAACCCTTCATCTGCATGCCAGACATGCTTAACGGGAAACGGTGCCTGATCTCGAAATGTATCAATGACGGTTCGCGTTTCCTCTGTTGATCCATCGTCGGCAATAATCAACTCATCGGGAGGACGCTGTTGCGAGAGATAGCCTGCCAGCACGACTTCCAATGCAGTCGGCCAGTTGTAAGTCGTAATAATGACAGCGAGTCCGGCCATGAATCGATTAGACTTCTTTCTGATTCTCGCGATTGATGACCATCAGTTTCAAATACCGATAATACGTTCCTTCGGCATTCGATACCGCCAGCATAAATCCTTCCTTGCCATCCAGAAAACCGGCACGAAAGAAATAGGTTCGGAGAAACGTCCACAAACCATGCAGAATCGCTTTACTCAAACCTGCTGACTGATACTCTTCGGCCATCATTTTTGCACCGGCGGTTGAGTATGAATTCATCGTGTTTAAGACCTGTTCGATGGTCAATAACGACTCATGAATGATCGGTTCTTTTAATTTTCCGGTTTTGCCTTCCACGATGATTCGTTCGTGAACCAGATCATCACTGAAATATGCTTTCCCTCTTCGAAACAATCGCACCACACGATCCGGCCACCAGCCACTATGCTTCATGTAGCGACCACAGTAATTCGAACGCCGCGGCATGGAATAGGCATCATACCGCTTCGGCATCTGGATCACACGTTTGATTTCCGTTTGCAGATCGTACGAAATTCGCTCGTCCGCATCGATGGAAAGCACCCACTCTTTGGTAGCGTATTCGAGAGCCCTGTTTTTCTGCGGCCCGAAACCAGGCCAGTCTGTCTGATAGACTTTGCCTGTATATTCTTTACAAATCTCAACTGTCTGATCAGTGCTGCCGGAATCTAATACTATGATTTCATCCGCCCAGACCACCGATGCCAGGCAATCCCGGATGGATGATTCTTCGTTCTTGACAATGACAATAATCGATAACGACATAGAGTTGACTTTTATACTACCTTCTGAATTCGCTGCACCTAACAGGAAAGTCGAACAATATTCAAGATTGTCAACCGCGCGCGATCCTGTTAAAAGAGGATACTTGATTGATGCATACTATTATGATCCACTGCCCTTTTTCCATAAAGATTGCCAAGAGTTTGGCAGGATTCTGCCGTTCCGAAAAGGGCAATTGACAAAATCATGAAAAGCCCCGGTGAAATTGTCTGATTTTCATTGCGAAGAAGATACTCGCTTCAAATTGTTCAATGACAGTGCCACTTATACGACAATTCGCTGTCTTAAAGAAGAAGACTTACGTTCCGTATGGCTGATTGATATTTCCGGACGTGGCTTGACAACCCTGAAACGCTGGCCGATCTCTTGGAAACTCCGCTGGAAATCACTTTTCAGACAGTCCCAGCCTCAACGTCAGCTTACCGGTGCCTGGAAATTATTGACAGCAGGCATTAACACACCACAACCGGTGACTCCCGTTTATCGTTCCGGTGAGTTTTTCCAGTTGGAGATGCCATTTATCGAAGGGACTACCGCTTTTGATCTAATAAAATCTGGCGCAGATAACTCACACGCCGAACGATGTTTGATTGCCAGAGAATTAGGAAACATTGTTCGGAAAATCGCATTGTCTCATTTACGACATCGCGATTTAAAACTGGAAAATGTGGTCGTCAAACCAGCCAGTCAAGTTCAGCCCAAACCAACTCTCTGGCTCATTGATCCTGTTGGAATCCGTACTTGCCTGTCCTCACTCGATGCCATTGTTTATATGCTGGATCGTCTGGCCATTCAACCAATTCATGAACAAGTCCCGCTGCCGATTTCACTTCAAATCATTTGTATACGGTCTGCAGTAACTTCAATCTCTCGAAAACAAAGAAAGCTGGTTTTTCGGAAACTGAAACAACAGTTACTGAAATCAACCCAAGGGACTGCTGTCACCGAATGATTGATCTTGCTCCTATTGCCTAAAAGAAATAAAAACACCCTTTGTGAGTTTCCTTTTCCAACCCTCTTTCGTCTTTCCCTATAGGACAAACTTTCCTCAGGCCTGACATGAGTTCATTCGCACAGAATCCGCTGTTTTCCAAATCACCTCAGGTCGAAGAAGCATCTGGCGCTCTCTGGCTTAAACGAGCCTTGATTCTTTGGGTGGTACTGTGGATCGCTGTAAGCGTGAAATTTGTTGTCCAGCCAGAGAAAAAATCGGTATACCCCTGCTTTGCTGATTCTTCAATTAACTGGTGGGCCGATCGCAGTCTGTACGATAATGAATCCCAAAGTACGGGCTTTCGATACAGCCCGACCTTTGCACTGGCTTTTTCTCCATTCGCCATGCTCCCGGCCACCTTGGGTGGTATTCTCTGGTCGGCACTGAATATCGCTTTGCTGGTTTTTGCGCTGCGAATATTAGTCAATGAAATTTTCCCGGGGGATTGGACGAAGTTCCAGGAGGCCTGTTTCCTGATGCTTAGTCTGGCAGGTTGCGCACGGGCCATCTGGTCGGCTCAAAGCAATTCTCTGGTTTTCGCATTAGCAGTGTTTGCGGTTGTCTCTCTGAAAAAAGAACGTTGGTGGGCAGCCGCTTTCCTGCTTGCTGCTGCTGTCCATATAAAGCTTTGGCCTGCCGCTCTGGCATTACTGTTAATGGCTCGTTTTCCCAGACAGCTCGGAGTGCGATTTGCTGCCGCTGGCGCGATTCTAGTCATACCTCCCTTTTTAACACGCCCTTTACCTGTTGTGCTTCAACAATACCAGGACTGGTATGCGTTACTCACGGGACCTTATAGAACCCTTAGACAAGCAGGATTGCGTGATGCCTACACAATCGCCAAACACTTTGGAACGTATGTGGATGATCGCGTTTATACCATACTACAATTGGGATTAGCTGGTCTGGCTTTAGTATGGTGTCTAAGACTCGTTCAAATCACGCATTCTAACAATACCTATTTTACAGGCGTACTCACGACTTGGGTTTGCTGGCAATTGCTGGCTGGCCCTGGAACTGAAAGGCTGACATTTCTGCTTGCCGCCCCAATTGCAAGTTGGGCGCTCATCGTCAGCTTTAAGGAACGCTGCTATCCATCATTAGCGGCGATCGCCTGGCTCATGCTGATCCCCCTGGGTACAGGAGGTGTCGAACGACTGCTCTTGCCAGTAGCCTCATGGTCTCCTGCCATTTTGCCGTTGGGAATCATTCCACTCATGGCCTGGCAGATTGTTTATATTGAGAGTCATGCAGATCAAAGTTTGACGGCTCAAGAAATCAAACACAGAGACATTTTACAGCATCAGGGGTCTCCCTGGGCTGCCTGAGTTAGCTTCAGGCCGCTTTTTTGTTCTGCTGCTGATCCAAGAGAGAAAGGACCGCCCGAAAGACTTGGTCTGAACGGAGATCTTTCATACAACGATGATGCCCTAAAGGACACACCCGTTGCTGACAAGGCCCGCAGTCCAGATCCAGCTGCAAATGCAGACTACGATCATAAAATGTCTCACTCCACAAAATATGAGTGGGACCAAACAGAGTCACAACGGGTACCTGAAATGGAGCCGCAAAATGCCGTGGACCGGAATCGGTTGTGACCAGTAACTCGGCCTGTTGAATCGCTGCTTTTGTCAGTCCTAAATGTAGTGGTTCCGCTGCTAGAGATGTCACCAACGGATGATTGGCCTGCTCGACAATCTGCAGGGCCTCGTTTTTTTCGGCTGGGCCACAAACGACTAACACCGACCGACCTAATTCGTTTGCAATTCGCTCAGCCAGTTCCCCAAAATGAGCGACGGGCCAATGCTTGGCACCTCCGAATGCACCACCTGGATTCAAACAGACCAAAGGTCGACTCTTAAAATCGGTAGACTGTTTGTCCAGAAACGATTTCCAACGTTGCCGATCTGCATCGGTCACTGCCAGTTCCATCGTTCGCGATAGTGGCAAAGAGACTCTCGCATTAGCTTGATCTTCTTCAACCAAAAAGGTGGCAATACGCAGATATTCGTCGATCGCAGGATGAGGAGTCTGCTTATCCCCGGCTGGAAGTGCATCGGTTAATAACCAACGACGCCCGTCGCGATTAATCCCGACCCGCCGTGGAATCCCTGCTAAAAACGAGAGCCAGGCACTGCGAAATGAATTGGGAAAGAGAATCGATAGATCAAATCGCTCACGTCTGAGCTGCTGTAATAGTCCTAATCGGGAGATTAGTTTTTGACCATTTTGTAGGGAAATTGTACGATCAACCAAGTCTAAACCGTCTAAGGCATCAGCGACATAAGGCCTCTGAATCGTCACAATTTCCGCATCAGGAAACTGTTGACGAATCGCCTTCAGAGCTGGTGTCGCCATCACAGCATCACCTATCCAATTTGGTAAAAACACTGCAATTTTCATCCGGCTTTTCGCTTCGGAGGCTCGATGGGAGAATTGGATAAAGGCCTAGCAGACTCAGTTTCCTGATGATTCTTACGAATGATTCCAAGAACCTGAGTTGTAGAAATACCAGGAGTGATACCAAGGGCTTTGACTTCGCCGCCATAAGTTTCAACTATCTCCCAGCCAACGATTTCTTCTTTTTCGTACGTCCCCCCTTTGACCAGTAAATCTGGTTTGAGTTCCTGAAGTAGCTCACATGGGGTTGTTTCATCAAAAATCACAACGTAATCGATACCTTCTAAAGCGGCTAACATCGATGCTCTATGTGTCTGACCAAAAATTGGACGATCGGGACCTTTATTTAAGGTTCGGACACTGTCGTCACTATTGACGGCAACGATCAGGCAATCTCCTTCTGCGGCTGCCTGCTCCAGATAGGAAACATGTCCGACATGCATGACGTCAAAACACCCATTCGTGAGCACAACTTTCTGCCCTAGCTTTTGACGGGCTTTTACATGCCGCTGCAATTCTTCCAATGGCAGTATTTTTTCGCTTGTGACTCGCGATCCCATCAGGAGGTCGGCCAGCATCTCCTCACGACTGATTGTGACGACACCTATCTGTTCTACTTCCAGACCACCGGCTACATTTGCCAGACGCGCCAGATCTGCAGGAGCAATTCCTGCTGCACTCCCGACACCAATCGTAGCCAGCACCATGTCACCAGCACCAGTAATGTCATATACTTCGCGCTTACGTGTCGGTAAAAGTTCCGTAGTACCATCTGACTGGATTAACGCAATACCATCACTGTCAAGTGTGACAAACACATACTCCAGATTCAGGTCATGACATAATTTTTTGCCAGCGCGAAATGCATCGTCTTTTGATTTCACTTCAAAGCCAACGGCCCGCGATGTTTCCAGTCGATTGGGGGTAATCGCCGTCGCACCAGAATAAATCTGGTATTCACGACCGGGGCAAGGATCAACGATCACGGGAACTCCAACTCGTTTCGCTTCTTCCAAGACTGTGGCTAAGATTTGGGGAGTGCAAACTCCTTTCGCATAATCGCTAACCAAGATGGCCTGATGCTCTGGAATCATTGGCAAAATGATATTGAGTAATGTATCCATTGTTATCTGATCAAGGGGTGTATTCACTTCGCGATCCACACGAAGAATCTGATGTGGGTGTCTCTGTTGAGCGCGCCCCATAAACCTTTGTTTGACAGTAGTCGGGCGGCTGGCATCAGCAACGATCGCTGTGCAATCAATGCCTTTCTCAACGAGCGCATCTCTGACGACGGCTCCATCCATATCGGTGCCGGTCACCCCTGCCATTGTGACTTCCGTTTCAAGCCCGATTAGCATGTTGGCAACATTCGCTGCCCCTCCCAACCGAACCTCTTGAGTATCTTCTCGCAACAGAATCACTGGCGCTTCCTGACTGATCCTTTCTGCGTTTCCCCAGGTATATCGGTCCAGAATCAAATCACCCAGTACCAGAATTTTGGGATGACCTAATTTTTGAATTGTGTTGATTAAATGGTAGGACATAAATCGGGCGTTTCAGATGTTGTTATAAATCCAGTTCAGTTAATGTGATCTGTAAACATCACAGGCTGCGGAATCATCATCAGAACCTAAGTTTGAGTCAATGCCGATTTTGTCAACTTGGGAAACATAGTACCAATGGGGGCTAAATTTTCAGGATTGGATGTTGATGCTTTGGATCTCAATTAAATATTCACCAAAACACGATACAAATAGCCGATAAATGGGGTTTATTTCCTAAACTGCAACTCTAACAACAGCTCTTTGACCGCTGTCATAGGAATTTCATCCCGTTCGATCGCTTTTGAAGAACTGATGAATACAGGTGCTTCGGCCTCCTCTTTCCCCGGTGTCGGTAACCGACCATGACTGCCTTTAACCAGGCTCGCGTCCAGACTGGTCAAATCCATATAATATCGAAAACCCAGTTTTTTCTGAGCCAATCTGCGTGCGATTCGCAATTTGGGAAACCGAATCTGAGGGTCAACGAAAAGCTCTACCGGGTCATATCCTGGCTTACGATGAATATCTACGGTCCGTGCATAATCGGGAGCCACGCGATCATCCAGCCAGAAATAATAAGTAAACCAGGCTCCTGGCGCTGCCACAACAACAAGCTCTCCAGCCCGATGATGATCGATTCCAAATTCAGCTTGCTGACTCCGATCAAGCACCATTTCGATGCCATCGACTTTTTTAAGTAAAGATTTAACGTCAGAAATTTGCGCAGGATTTTCAATATAAACATGCGCGAGTTGATGATCGGCAACAGCAAAGGCAGCAGAGGCACCACAATCAAGAGTCTCCCAGCCCAAGGCCTCTTTTCTGACTTGTAAATAACCGTGTTCCCGTAAAATACGATTAATGTGAATGGGTTTTGAAACATCGGTAATAGCATACTCAGAGAGTACGACGACTTCGGCCCCACCGTTTTGTGCGACGTCAATTAAGCGTCCCGCTTCACGATCTATGTCTCTAATTTCCTGACCAATAGCAGAATCACTTACTCCCAGACGCTGCAGGTTATAGTCGAGGTGTGGTAAGTAAACCAAGCTCAAGTCTGGTTTCTTGTCTTGAAATACTTTGATTGAGGCTTCTACGATCCAGCGTGAACTGGAGATATCCGCACCAGGTCCCCAGAAGCGTAAAAGTGGAAAGACACCCAGCTCTGACTGCAGTTCATCCTTCAGACTTTCTGGTTGACTATAAGAATCAAAGACTTTTCGTCCATCCGCCGGGTAGCTGGGGCGTGGAGTTACTGACCAGTCAACGGGAGCATACATATTGTACCACCAAAACATTTTTGCGGTGGTGTAGTCAGGTTTTCTTCGTTTTGCTGCCTCGTAGACACGCTCCCCATGGACAAGCTTATTTGACTGCTTCCAAAACATCACTTCAGCAAGCTCTCGGAAATACCAACCATTGGCGACGACCCCATGATCCCGAGGCATAAGTCCCGTGAGCAAAGTCGACTGTGCAGCACATGTAACAGCAGGCAAGATGGTTCCCATGGGCTTGGAAAATCCCTGATTTGCCAGATGTATCAAATTGGGAGTTTGATTTCCCAGCATTTCATGGGTGAGCCCCACAATATTAATCACCACTAACGGTTTGACCATACAGCGTTCATCCCCATAAGTTTTTTATAATATATAACTTACATCTTTTTATGAGAGACAAGTTTTAACCCGTCACAAACGAAAAGGGAAGTTGGATCACTAGATGGTTCATACACGAAAAACATCCAGTTTTTTTTAAGAGATCACCGAAATAGACAGTTAGATTCTGCAAAATGGAACGTCCCCCCGTGGACTAGAGAATCTCTCAAAAACAAATATACATGCGTCAAAAAACAGCTAAAAAACCTCGTTCAGACACGACAGTTTAATAGCTTTGTTATCAAGTCAAAATCTTTTATTTTAACTCATCCTGTTTCCAAGTAGTACTTTAAGCTCAATGCAATTCGTTAGAGTTTTCTATTGTTTCTGCAACCTAAGATAACTTAACAAATGTTTTTAAAGAGATAACCCTTTATCTGAGTGGATTTATATTGACTACTCACATTCACTATTTTAGCTTATTTAACATTCATGTAATAATTGGGATAATCGATATTATCAAAAAGGTTTGATTCTGCATTTGTAATAATTTGTAAGAAATTCGATAATCTTTGTGGCCAATCTAAATTTCTAGAATCCCGATCTACGATTCTCGTACCAATTTGCTAGAGAGACTGAAACTATGGTAGTGGGCCGTCAATCCTTGGTGTCATCATTTCGTCAAAAGATTTCTTTGTTGAATTGTCTTCGACGAGGCCAGAGAAAACGTCAAAATCGACAGAAGTCACATCGCTTAATCAGCAGTTATTCCACGGTCGAGCATCTTGAAGATCGTACACTTCTGGCTGGTGCTTCTTTAGTGAATATCGAGCCCAACATAGATCTCTCCCTGACTGAAGGAGAAATTTATAACGAAGCCCCTACAGAACTCACCTTCAAATTCACCCCGGACCAAGAAATTGATCCTGCTACACTTGGCGGAATTCAAATCGTTCGCGCTGGAGAAAATGGTATCATTGATGACATTAATGATACCAACAATGACGATATCATCATCCAGCCAGGATACATCGGCATTGGAGATAGTCCCAATGAAGTGATTCTTCGATTCGCCGAACCACTGCCTGACGATTTTTATCAAATTTCCATCTATGGAAATGACGTTTTGCCTGATCCACTACTGCCCGGCATTCCCGCCACAGGCATCACCGCTTTGCTCAACCAGTATGGCGAAGCATTTCAGGATGGTATTGATCAACACATCAACTTCGAACTCGACCTTGGCGCTAAAGTCGTCGCAGTAGTTCCACAACCTGTCGCTCGAGAACAGGTCCTGACAATTGAAGATGCCTCACTCCTCGAGGACGGTGATACATTCACCATTGCAGTCGATGGAACCTCTGTCACATTTGAGATGGACGAAAACAGCGCCCCGGGTGTTTCTGGTGCAAACATTGCCGTTGCATATACTGCAGGCGATACTGATAGTGATATTGCCACCGCTATTTTAGCTGCTTTCAATACATCTTCCCTTGGAACATCTGCAACGATTTCTCAATCAGGCAATGATCTCCACATAGAAGGAGATCCGTTATCAAGCCCCACAATTTCCTATTCACTGAATGATCCAGGCAGTATTTCCAATCAAGAATCACTGACTATTAAAGATAATCAGATCGTCGTCTATTTTAATGACGATCCTCTCTATCTGGCAGATGCTGAAAACGTCTTGTATTACCAGTTGATTGATACGGTAAGTAATACGATCATCAACCCTGATGCTCTCGTAGATCCAGTGGTTTATGATGCTGCTGAAAACAAAGTTACACTCACTTTTCAAGATCCAATCATCGATGGTACTTACCACTTGAGAATTGGTGAGGAAGCAACTCCTAATTTTGAACCAGCTGATGTGGTCAGTGTTGCCGATGATGACAATTCCAGCTTCAACACAGCATATGATCTCGGTACATTGACAACCCAGACAATTCAAATCAACGAAGCAATCACACCACAGGCAATCAACCAGCCACCGCTCCCTGGCGGCAATGACGAGCCCGGACATCGTGAAATTACAATCGAACAACACATTGAAGGACCAGAAGGAACCGGTACAGACCCTTTAGCGGTAGCCCCTATTCCCACAATTGAATTTTATTTCCCGGAAGTCTATTTCACAAATAGTTTCGGGATCGAACTGTATAATGAAATCACCGAAAACCAGAAACAACGTGCCCGAGAGATTTTTGAACTCTACAGTTTTCTAGCGGGATTTGAGGTACAAGAAACCACAGGTAGCGGCATAGCCATCGTCACCGGTGATGTCCGCGCGCTTGATGAGGCCATACCTCCCACGGCCCCCGGTGGTATCGCCGACAGCACTATGGCCATTATGAACGGCACTAGAGATTGGGGCGACAGCCCCTATGGTGGGGGATGGTTCACGACTGCCCTTCATGAAATTGGCCACGCTATTGGACTCGGACACTCTTACGACCTGCCTTCAATCATGGGGTCTGCTGAAGAGGAAGATGCAGTCCCCCTACCCGGAGAACGGATCTTCCCCACCAACTACGACATCACACATCTCAACCGAATTCATCCGGCTTTGAGTAACGACATCGATCTACATAAATTTCAGCTAGATGACGCAGGGCGGTTTACCGCAGAAATTACAGCAGATCGTTCACCCACAAAGAGTTTTCTCGATAGTGTCTTAACCCTCTATCGAGAAGATCCAATGGGGGTTTTTGAAGTCGTTGCACGAAATGATGATTATTTCGGGGAAGATGCCTTTCTGGACCTGGAACTGGAAGCAGGAACCTACTATCTGGCCGTCACGAGTGTTGGAAACACGGAATTCGATCCAACTGTCTCTGACTCTGGTTACGGCGGTCGCACTGATGGCGAATATACTCTCGATATTAATTTCACCCCAGCCCCCCCGATAAGCTCGGTCATGGTTGATGCGACAGGAGTCGCTTTAGACGGCGATGCAGATGGAACACCGGGGGGTGTATTTGATTTCTGGTTCCAGTCCAGTACTGATACAAATACCATCTTTGTTGATAAAACCGCACCAGAACTGGGAGCTGATGGCAGTCTATCTAATCCTTTTAATAATATCCAGAAAGCGCTCAATCAGGTTGAGTTAAATAATAATCCTCTCTCAGGTGGTACTCCCGGTACGACAAAAATTGTCCGAATTGTCGGCAATGGAGGAACTGATAACGATATCAGCACCATTGGTGACAATGAGGCTTATCTGATTGGTCTCAATGACTCCTTCCAGCCCTTAGAAGATGGCGCTACCTTTGAGATTCCACAGAACGTAACAGTGATGGTTGATCAGGGCGCTATCATCAAATTACAAAAAGCGAATATTGAGGTCGGTTCTAATGACATTCTTGATGATCGTAGTCAAGGTGCACTGCAAATTTTAGGAACCCCTGACAATCAAGTTCACTTGACTGCCTACGGAAACGATGCGATTGGAGGGGATGATGATGGCCTGAGCGATGGGGCTAACCGTGGTGACTGGGGCGGTATTGTCTTCCGTGCTGATTCCGACCTTGAAGATTTCGGGGTTTTCCTGAACTCGGTCAATAATGCCAGTATCAGCTACGGTGGCGGAAGTGTTTCTGTAAATTCCATTTTACAGACTTTCTCTCCCATTCATGCTGAATCAGCGCGGCCCACTATCTGGCAAAACACAATCTTCAGTAACGCCGATTCCGCAATTTCAGCAGATCCTCGCAGCTTCGAGGACAGCCGCTTTGAAAAGGGTTCCTTCATCAAAGATCGCTATGGACTGGAAATCTTTGACAATCAGATTTTTGACAACAGTGTGAATGGTTTATTCGTTCGCATCAACACCGCATTTGGCAACACGATTAATAAGCTGGATGTTCCCGGTATCTTCAACGATGACCTCACCCATGTCATCACGGAAAACCTGCAAATTTATGGTGCGCCGGGGGGACAACTGGTCGATGGAGCTGAGTCAATCAATGGCCGCCTCAAAATCAATGCGGGCACTGTCGTCAAACTGTCAGGAGCACGGATTGAAGCAGAACGTGGCAGTGCTCAACTGATTGCAGAAGGGACAGAAGAAAACCCGATTATCTTTACCTCACTCAGTGATGATCGCTACGGTGCAGGAACCACTTTTGATACATCCAACGATGGTTTTGATACATCGGACCCTGACGACCTGCCATACGGAAAGGGCAACTGGGGGGGGATCATTCTTAACGCTGCCTCTTCTGGCAGTATTGATCATGCTTTAATCACGAACGCCGGCGGCTTAGTTCCTATCGAAGGGGGTTTTGCAAACTTTAATGCCATTGAAGTCCATCAGGCCGAGTTTCGAATCTCCAACAGCATTCTGGAAAATAATGCAAGTGGCCAGACCGGTTCGAACCGGAATGGACGTGGTAACAATGACAGCGCCACGATTTTTGTACGTGGTGCCCAGCCTATTATCGTCGATAATATCTTCCAGCATAACGACGGAACGGTTGTGAGTATTGATGCCAACTCACTCAACTACAAATTCAAAACCGACTACGGTCGTTCAACCGGATTTACTCAAGCATACACTCAGTACCCTGACAATCACGGCGCCCTGGTTCGCCTGAACCGTATGGAAGACAATGGCCTGAACGGCATGGAAGTGCGGGCGGCACTGCTCGATACGGAAACGATCTGGGACGACACCGATATCGTGCATATTCTACGTGATGAAATTCAGGTCAATCAACATCACACCTTCAGTGGCATCCGATTGCAGAGCAATATTGATGAAGGCCTTGTTGTCAAATTGGCCGGCTCTACGGCCGGTTTTACTGCCAATGGCGTTCCTCTGGACATCAATGACCGTATCGGTGGTACCGTCCAGATCATTGGTCAACCAGGCTTCCCCGTCGTACTCACTTCATTGGCGGATGATACTGTCGGAGCCAGCTTCACTCCCGATGGAACTCCACAAACTGATACCAATAATGACGGTAGCGGCTCCACCCCTTCTGCCGGCGACTGGCGCAGCATCCGCCTGGACCGATACAGCAATGACCGCAATGTGGTCGTTCGCTTTGAAACTGAAGGCAACAATACCAGCGGCGTCGATACCAACAGCAATCCCGGCTTTGCACAAAACTTGGGAGAATTAGCCCCGGATGAAGTCAGTGGTGATGAGAACCGAGCCCTGGGCTTCGAAGTACATGGTAATATCAGCGCCGATGCCCCCGATGATGTCGATGTCTACAGCTTCAAGGCAACAGCAGGCACCCGGATCTGGATCGACATTGATCGTACTTCATCATCATTAAATACGACGGTCGAACTAATCGACATTTTTGGGACTGTTATCGCATCCTCACTTGACTCGTTTGCAGGCACCTTTACTGGCTCAGCAGATCCACTTCTGCAAACAGACCACCTGCTGGGCGATTTTTACTCGCAAAACATCAATGACGCTGGTTTCAGTGTGGAACTTCCTGATCCATCCGGAACGGGAGCAGTCGGCACTTACTTTGTACGGGTCCGTAGCGAAGGTGGTTTGACATCAGGCCAATACCAGATGCAAGTTCGTCTCCGCCAGGTTGACGAAAAACCGGGTTCCACTGTCCGCTACGCCGATATTCGCTATCCCACCAATGGTATTGAAGTATTAGGACAGCCCGCACACTCGCCTCTCTTGGGTGAATCATCAGAGAAAAAAGACGATCCTGACACAACCGTCTCCTCCAACGAAAACAATAATACACTCGACGATGCCCAGGGACTGGGAAATTTGCTGACAAGCGACCGGAACACGCTCTCCGTATCCGGCACGCTACACGATGCTTCAGACGTGGACTGGTACACCTTTGAAATGGGCTATGACCTGATTCAGGTAATTGGCGGTAGCAGTGATGCAGCGAAAACCTTCTCAACGATCTTTGATATCGATTATGCTGATGGTTTAAGCCGAGCAGATACGACAATCTCGATCTTTAATAATGACGGCCAACTAATTTTAGTCAGCCGTGATTCGGATATTGATGATGATCAGGCCGATGGTGATACCGAAGACTTATCTAGAGGAAGTTTTGGGAAGCTAGACCCCTATATCGGTACGGCACAACTCCCTGCATCCAACCCAACAGATAATCCTTTGGAAATTTTCCGCTACCATGTCGCGATTTCATCCAATGCACGCCTGCCTGAAGCCCTTAATGCTACCTTTGAATCAAACGCGCTCAACACTCAGATTCGCCTGGAACCTGTTAGCTCAGTCAAGCGGATTGTGGAAGATCACATTGGCTTCAGTGGTTATGTTACAGGAAACTCCCTAACAGAAAATACTTCACTTGTTGTTCCTGAAGAATCCAATGGAATCTTCGATATTTCGAACACGATGACTTTATCAACAAACGTAACTGGATTCAGTCTGGAAGATGTGAATCTTTATGTTTCACAAAGCACTCGGCTCCGAATTGTAGATCCCTTTGATGGCCATGTTTCTGATGCGTTTAATGAAAACAGGACCATTGATGTAGGTGCGTTAGCAACAGGAACTGCAGATATCACCATTCGCTCGGATGGTCGCCTTTACAGTTATGAAAGCGTCGCAGGACTTAGAAATAATACAGCAGGCCGTCTTCGAGAACTTAATGCCGGGAATGCATCAACTATCAATTCATTTAATGATGGAATTCCTGATCCTCCAACGACTGGTTCAACTGATCCAGTTCAGTTAACCACACAAAACGTAGGCGCTCTCGCTTTTGAAAGATTAACCACCGCACTAGGTGCTAGCTCTGTAAATTATAACCTGTTTTATGCTGTCCACGACTTTAAAGGCACAACTGACACGAGTGACGATGTCACAACAATCTACCAGGGAAATCCAAACAATGGAGATGCTGGTGATAACAAATTTAATAATGGCAATCCAACAAACGCTCAATTTACCGTGCGAGGTGATATTGATCGGGACATGTATGGCTTAATTACAGGCATGTCGTATCGAGGAATCAATGCGACTGCCAGTCAATCACAGCTTTATGCCGTTACTGATACTGGTCAATTTTTGACCATCAATCAAACGAGTGGATCAAGGCGTGAAGTTGGAGCCGTGAGCGGTGTCGATTTATCTGGACAGATTGACGGAACGCTTGTTGGCTTGACCGCAGCACCACAAAACCTGAACCATGGTGCGTTCCGGAATTATCTGTTTGCGATTACTGATACAGGGAATCTGTATGCCATAGACCCTTCAGGAAGTACGCCAGCAGAGATCATTTTGAGTCAAGTCATTGACCCTGGGCTCAACTTAACGATCGGTGGCGGAGATGACACTCTAATTGATGTCTTTGCTGGAGGCGTAGATCATATCAATGTAGGTGTAGGAGGCGTGACTGGCTTGGCCTTCTCGCCGCTGGATTTCAATCTCTGGCATCCTACATTCCAACGAAATGATGATTCAGGTCACGGCATTAATAATACCTTTGACGAGACCAGAACGGATACTGATCGTTCTATCCGAACTGCATTCCCTACTCCAGTGACTTTTCCAGCTCAGTTTCCTAATGGTTTGGCACAGACTGAATCGCAAGGGGGAGCCAGCTTCTACTTTGGTTTTGAAGAATGGAGCGGTACTACTCCGGATAATCAGGAATACATCCGATATGATACTGATGCACAATACGGTGTCATATCTCAGGCATTCCAGTCTGACCTCTCCACCAATAATGAAATCGGAGACAACTATAATATCGCTGGTGGTGCGCATGGATCTCTGGAATCAACTTCCTTCAACTTGGATGGTTATAAAGCCACAGATCTTCCGACACTCTACTTCAATTATTTTCTGGAAACGGAAAACGCGAATACAGTTGACAATAACCTCATGCGAGATGCCGCTCGCGTCTTTATTTCAGATGACGGTGGAGTCAGTTGGGAACAGTTAGCCACCAATAATTCCGACTTGGCAGATCCGCGAGACCCTAATTCCGGAGAACTGTCGAACTTCATCTCCGCGTCTAACAGAGAAGGGGCGCCAAATGGGAACCAGCGTGTTCAGGAAATGTTTGACAACACCGGAGTCTGGCGTCAGGCACGCGTCGACCTGTCAGAATTTGTTAATCGAGGCGATCTTACACTGCGATTTGATTTCAGCACATCGGCTACTATCAATGCAGATGCCTCATCTCCCGGTGGGGAAATGAACGGGGATCAGTTTGGGGATCCTGACAGAAATCTGCAGGCACAGAACAATGACCACGAAGGCTTCTATATCGATGATATTATCATCGGTTTTGCAGAGCGGGGCGAAATGGTCACCGGCGCTCAGGCAAACCAGACTAACTTCTATAATCTACCTCAAAATGATGCTTTTGAGGCTCCCATCCCACTACTGGAAGGTTCCTATCAATTAGAAATTCGAAGTGGGACACAATACGCAACGCCCCCTGAGAGTGGGTTGAGATCCTATCTGCAAATTCAATCGCAATTCGACACGAATGATCGCCTTGTGCGAGAGATCATTGAAGCAGGTGATACCCTCAATGACCAACTGGGTGACCGGAACCTGGAACGGCAGCAGGGGCATATTCTAATCGAGTCGAACACCATCAGAAGTGCGTCTGAATATGGAATCAACATAGACGCGGGCCAACGTGAAATGGTGGGCGCGGGTCAGACAGGTTTTAGTCTCCGCTCTCAAGCGGGTGGCGTGAGAAATCTACCTTCCCTGAACGACTCCTATGATATCTTCGGACAACCTTTTGATCCTGACGACCCCTATCTCTTCAATGGGGGGCTCGGTTTCGCTCCCGGCGTGACTGTGCAGAATAATGTGATCGTCGATTACACATCGGGGGAAGGCGGAATTCGTGTCAGTGGGGATGACAATAGTAACGTCGCAGACAACCCCGCTGCTGTTTCTTACACCAAAGTCGTAAACAACACCCTTTCTGGTGGTGAAATTACAGACTCGGGACCAGCGCCTTTGTCTGAATACTCCATTGATGTCGTCTTTACAGACTCAAGTCTCACTGCTAGTCAAAGGGCGATATTCCAGCAGGCAGCTGCCCGTTGGAGCGAAATTATTCTAGGGGATGTTCCTGATGTAATGGTGGCAGGTTTTGGCCTTGTCGACGACCTCGTAATTGAAGCCAGTGCTCCCTTCATTGACGGTGTTGGTGGTATCCTTGGATCAGCTGGACCAAGAACTGTTCGCAATGGTTCTTTCATTCCTGCATCAGGTGTTATGCGGTTTGACAGTGCAGATATTGCAGCTTTAGAAGCCAGTGGCCAACTGGTTGATGTAATTCTGCATGAAATGGGACATGTGATTGGAATTGGTACAATCTGGCAAAGCCTCGGTTTAGTCATCGACCTTGGCACAACAGACCCAAGATTTGTCGGCCCCGAGGCGATTGCGCAATACAATGCCTTGTTGGGCCGTAGTGTGGTTGATGTTCCTGTCGCTAATACGGGCGGTGGTGGTACATTTGGTAGCCACTGGCGGGAATCGGATCTGGACAATGAATTGATGACCGGATACTTGAATTCGGGTGTCGCAAATCCGATCAGTACGATCACAATTGGGAGCTTGGCAGACTTGGGCTACGTTGTCAATCTCAACGCCGCCGACAACTATCCTCTTCAGGCTCCAGGCGCTCAATTACTCGATCCTGTACCTGTCGGAGAAATGTTGGACGCAGGTCCGTTCACAATCTTAGACGCGAGCGCCTTTGTTTCGTCTGGTGCAGATGTAACCGCGAATGCAATTACTCCTGCAGGACGGGGTATTCTGGTTGAAAATTATGCCACCACAACTATTTTGAATAATGTGATCGCCAATACTGGAACCGCGATCGATCTACAGACGCCTGCAGGCATCCCGAATGTGGTTGGCGCTACCGTTTTCAAAGGCAATAACAGCACCGGAACACTTGGTACAAATGCGATCCAGCTTACTGATGCAGACCCGCTGTTTGTAAACCCAGAACAAGGAAACTTCTACCTGGCAGATAACAGTAAGGCGATCGATAGTTCCTTGAACAGTCTTTCTGATCGTCCCGAATTTGTCGATGTCAAAGATCCTGTGGGAATGCCAAATTCGGACATTTTCTCCCCCGACTATGACGCGTTCGGGCAATTGCGTATTGATGACCCGACTCAAACTCCGCCTCCTGGCCTGGGTTCAAATATCTTTAAAGACCGTGGTGCTATTGAGCGGGCAGACTTCGTTGGCCCTACAGCCAGAATTACTTTGCCCGAGGACAATGACGCCAATGACGTTGACCTCGACGACGATTTAACTGAAGTTTACATTGCGGATCCGGAATTGTTCACAACCATGATTGTGGAATTACGTGACTCCGGTATCGGCGTTGATGATTCACTGGTGAATTCATCACAATTTATTTTAACAGCCACAACAAGTTCCACGCAAAGCACTCTGATTGAAGGCACAGATTATCTCTTCAATTACAATTCCAATACCAACGAAGCCATTTTCACTTCGATTGCCGGTGTCTTCAGCCTTGACACGCTTTATACCATTGATGTCCGCAATACCGACTTCATCGACATCAATGATCCAACGAATAATATCATCGGCATCAAAGACCTGGCCGGCAACGACCTGCAGCCAAACCGTGACGACCTGACGACAGCATTCACAATTGTTGTAACTGATGCTGCGAATGATCCGCCTGTCAATCACTTTGGCGGCACTCCCATCCCTGCTTCTCCGAATCTGGTTGTGCAAACGGAATCCGAGGCGTCGTTCGTCTTCACTTCAACCCCCAGCCCAGGATACCCTAACGGAAATGCGCTGAGCGTAACTGATAGTGATGCGTTTCTGGGAGATGGTCTGGTTCAAGTAACCCTGACTGCAGTCAACGGAACCGTGGCACTTGGTTCAACCCCAGCCGGCATTACGATTGATCCGGGCTCAACAGCGAACAATATTATATTCACCGGCCTCATTGATGATGTGAACCTCGCACTGGAAAGAACCACGTGGACTCCGGACACTGGTTATTATACTTCTGGCAGCATGGCAACTCTTGGTGCCGCCACGCTGACAATGACCACGAATGATTTAACAAACTTTGACGGTGCAGCAGAAGAAGACACCGATGTCATTGAAATCATTGTCAATGATCCACCTCTGGTTCAGTTCAGTTCTGCGACGTATAACGTCACAGAAACAGATGGTGTCACCACAACAACACTGGACGTCACCTTGACCAGGGACAAAGTGGGGGGTGTTTCAACGGTTCTCGTATCAGACCTCCTCACTGGCTCAGCATCTTCGGGTGTTGACTACGATGTAATTCCCGCGAACACACAAGTAAGCTTCGCTGCCGATGAACTTACAACAACATTTTCGATCACCATTCAGGGTGACGATATCGTTGAAAGAGATGAAACCATTGATCTCGAAATTTCTGGAGCATTTTTCAACGCCTTAATTGTTAACCCGGATCCTTTTGGTACTCCCGCCCAGGATACAGCCACAGTCACAATTGATGATAACGATCAGGCTGTACTCAGCATCAACACAGTTGATCAAAACGAAGACGCAGGGACGGTTGAATTCACAATTTCGCTGTCGAAGCAGGTTGATGCAGATGTCTCAGTAGATGTAATGACCCAGGACGGGACCGCTTTTGTTACCGGTGGTCCTGGTGTAGGGGTTGGAAATAATGACTACACTCTGTTCGATTCAAATATTTCCATTGGTGCTCTGGCTCTGTCCAATGTATTTTCGGTTTCAGTCAATAGCGATAATATTGTTGAACTTGACGAGTACTTTGATGTGATCATGGATTCGCTTAGTCTTGACGCCAATGGTCTTGACGTAGTTCTGGGAATGAATGGCCGAGGAAATATTATCAACGATGACAGTGCCACGATTTCAATCGTGGGTGAGACTGTCTCAGAAGATATTGCTACTGGTCTCATGACGTTTACCGTATCGCTCACAAACCAGGTTGCAGGGGACATCAGTTTCTTTGCTTCAACTCAAGATAGCACTGCCACCATCGCTGACAATGATTATGAGCAACTTATCCAACAACCAGTTACAGTTGCAGCGGGATTAACGTCAACAACATTCACCGTCATGATAAACGATGACGAAACAGTTGAGCTTTCTGAAGATCTAATCGCGGTTCTCAGTGATTTGCAAAACAATAATTTCGACGTAGTATTCGACACCGGTCTAACAACCGAAGCGATCGGTACGATTCAAAACGACGATTCCGCGTCATTCATCATCAGTGACGTCACTTCAAATGAAGCGAATGGGCCTTTTGTGTTTGCCGTCACAATGACCAATGCTGTTGACTTCAATGTAAAAGTCAATGCGGAAACCGTTGATGGAACCGCTCTTGCTGCAGACAATGACTACACACAACTCAACACAGGTGATGAACTTCTAACCTTTACCGCGGGGGGACCACTAACACAAATCTTTACCGTCGACGTCACGGATGATAACAAAGTTGAACTCGATGAAGTCTTCACAACGATTCTAAGCAACTTGAATGCAGGCGGACGTAATGTGAGCATCGCCGGCGCCCTTGGCACGGGAACAATCCAGAATGATGACCAGGCGATCATCAGCATCAGTAATAAGGCTCAATTGGAAGATGAAGATACCGGTGGAGGATCTGGTGTATTCACCTTTACTGTAGCCATGTCAAATCCGGTCGATGTGGACATTGAAGTTCATGTTGCCACTCTGGATGGATCGGCAAAAGTAATCGATAATGATTACACTCCGATCACTCTCGGCGACCAGACCATCACATTTACAGAAGGTGGCTCCCTACTTGAGGAGTTTGATGTCCAAGTCACTGTTGACAATATCGTTGAATTGGATGAAACCTTTCAAACAATTTTAGATAACCTGATGAATAGCGGCCGTAATGTCATACTTGGCACAAATGGAACCGGCATCATTCAAAACGATGATTCAGCGCTCATTACCATTAATGACGTTACCGGACAAGAAAATGGTGGCCCCCTCACATTTACGGCCACGATTTCCAATCCAGTTGACACTAACATCAGCTTTGATGTTTCTACACAAGATGGAAACCGGTTAGATACCTCACTAATTGAAAATGCGACTGTCGCTGACAATGATTTCACCGCGATTCTGAATGAAATTATCACTTTCACAGCTGGTGGATCAACTACGCAGACTTTCACGGTTGATGTGACGGGTGATGACAAAGTCGAACTTAACGAAGTCTTCAATGTGCTGATGAGCAACCTTGTTAATAATGGTCGAAGTGTCACACTGGACACGCCCGCTCAAGGAACGATTGAAAACGATGATATCGCGACTCTGACGATCAATAACATCACAGAGCGTGAATCGAATGGTCCGTTCACATTTACAGTCACACTTTCGAATGAAGTTGACACTGACATTATCGTTGAGGCAGCGACAATGGACGGCACCGCGATCGCCGCCGATGGTGACTACACTGCCTTGGAAGATGGTGACCGAGTCATCACCTTTGTTTCAGGAAGTCCGTTGACTCAAACATTTACCGTGGATGTTTCAAACGAGAATCTTGTTGAAGCGGATGAAGTATTTTCAACGTTCCTGAAAAATCTCGAAAATAATGGGCGAATGGTTTCGACTGTCATGGGAGATGGTGAGGCGACCATTCTGAATGACGACTCTGCGACGCTTTCGATCACACCTGTGATAGATACTGAAAACAATACCCCATTTGAGTTTCTGGTCGAGCTTTCCAATCCGGTAGATGTTACCATTACAGTTGACGCATCGACTCTGGATGGATCTGCGATTGCTTCATCTGACTATGAGGAGATTGTCAATAAGATGCTGACATTTAATCCGAATGTCACTCAGTTGACGGTTGACGTAACCATAATCGACGATGCTACCACTGAAGGACCTGAGACATTTGAACTCGTCCTGGGAAATCTTGATCCAAATGACCGGGATGTTTTCCTGACCAGTATTACGGCTCGCAGCAGTTCCGCTACTACTGACGCTGCTATTGCCGTTGATGTCTTAGGTGATTTCGCTTATGTCGCTGACCGTGATGGTGGTTTGCAGATATTCAACATCGCTGACCCCTCGAATCCAATTCATACAGGATCTTTTGATTTCAATCAGCAAGGTATTGCACAGGGAATCGATGTCGTTGGAAATCTCGCCTATCTAGCCGTTGGAGAAGCAGGCCTGCAAATTTTGGATATTTCAGACCCAACTAATCCGACATTTGTTGGTAATTTTGATACACTCGCCCGTGCTCGAGGTGTCCAGGTCATCGGCAATCTGGCCTATGTCGCTGACGATAGTGGAAACGGCGGGGGGCTCCAAATTATCGATGTTTCAGCTCCAGGAACTCCTGTTAAACTCGGAAGCTTTGGTGTAGCAACTCCCGGTGGTCTGGCTGGTGGTGTGAAAGTAATCGGAAACATTGCCTATGTCACAGACGGAAACAATGGACTGCGAATTATTGATGTTTCCGATTCTTCGACCCCAACCGAGATCCATAATGTAGCAACACCAGATGGTGCTGCCATTGGTCTGGATGTTGTAGGAAACTTCGCTTATGTCGCGAATCGCGAAGGTGGATTGCAAATCATTGATATCAGCGATCCATTCACAGCTTCCATCGTGGCTGATGTGGATACGCCAGGTGTCGCCACTGGTGTGCGTGTTGCTGGAAATTTTGCCTACGTTGCTGACGGTACCGCCGGTTTACATGTCATCGATCTTTCTAAACTTGAAATTATCAGGACACACAATACTCCAGGTAGTGCCAGGAATTTGTTTGTCCAGGACACTCTGGCTTTTGTTGCCGACACATTCAATGGCTTAGAGATCCTGGAATTCATCCCTTCAACTTCTGCTACCGGAACTATTCTTGATCCAGGTGCCCCACCCTTAACGGGAACTGCCTCAGTAAATTCCACGATCAATACTTCTCTCGTACTAACTCCTACAACAACAGACGCGAACGACGAGACAGCGACAATACCAGAAAGCGAACAATGGATTGACGAATGGGATAGTTTCTGGATTGAAGTCTGGGGAAACACAAGTGATGGTGCAGGAATCAGCGGTGGTAGCTTTGATCTGAAATACAATACGGACTACTTCACTGCGACCGCAGTCGAATATGGAGCAGCCTTTGGTGGTTCCAGCTCATCTTCCATTAACGATCTGACTGGTACTGTCTCAGGAATCAGCGGCCAAAATAATCTTGGCACACTTGGATCTGGAAATCAGGTTCTGTTGGCGCGGGTCAAATTTGAATCGACAGATGCAGATGGAGTCGCCATTGATCAGCAAACCGGTTTCCTGGGCCCACACAGCCTCGGAATCAATGTGACCAATGCCCAACTTGATATTACTGATTTTGGTGGAGTCAACGCCTCTGTTGCTGAATTACCGACTACGGACTTATGGGCTGTCCCATTTGACCTGGATGATAACGGCGTTATCAACAACAGAGATCTGGTTACATTCATTTCGTTCTATGGAACTTCCGTACTGGATTCATCATCCGGGCTGGCATGGTCCTTAGACTTTGATAAGAATGGCCAAATCAACATCCGAGACCTGAGACACCTGATTAATAATTATAATCTTACGAAAGCAAGTGGACAACAAGTCGCCTTCCCATCCAACTTCCCACAAGAATGGTATGGTTCTCCCATCACGACTGATGGCGAAGCTTCCTTAAATGTTTTGATCGAAGCTGCTATCGACGAATGGAAAACAGCAACCGGAAATGATCAATTAGCCGTCCAGGTTTTCGTAACCGATCTTGGTGGTCAACAACTTGGTGAAGGTCATATCCTGGAACTTGATGAGAATGGAGTCCCCGTTAAGGGGCGGATTTATATTGATGATGATGCATCAGGTCTAGGATGGTACTCTTCAATCGAAGGCCTTGCCTTTGACAGCAACGGCCAGGCAATCGCAGGTTCCGCAGCTGAAGGCCACTACGATCTTTACACAGTTCTGTTGCATGAAATTGGTCATGCGGCCGGGTTTACTACAAGTTACTCAGCCTTTACAGACCACGTATTCAATAATGGATCGGGACAGGTCCAATTTGTCGGCTGGGATTTTGTTGCTCCTCTTACCAATGACGGATTACACATTGATGAGAGCTTCTTCCCGAATGATCTCATGGGAGCTACCCTGGATCCATCGACACGCAAAACCATCTCGATACTGGACGTTCAGATTCTGCAGGCGGCCTATGAAAACGCGACAGGGGCTGTCATTACCCCTCTGACAGCTCCTCTGATGGCAGCTGATGAGAGTCCAACCGTTCAATCAACGACCACTTTATCGACTAAAGCCGCATTTTCTCCAACTGCGATTTCACTACCGCGAACTGCTCCCGCTGTCAAACAAGATCATCCTGCCAAAGCGGTACTGCAACCCGAATGGAATTACGCTCAATCACAACTGATTCAAAATTCCATTATGAGTTTTGAACCATCAACGAACTTGGATGAACTGGCGGGGTCTTTGATTGACGTCTCATATGATACAGCACAGTATCTGGCTGATGAGCCTGACAAAATCAAACCTGAAGATCGATCATTCCGGTTTGACTTTGATCATGAATTTGAACTGGATGAATTTGTTGAAAATGAAGCAGTTGACGAAGAACTCGACAGTATGTTTACGGAGTGGTCAGGACCGTTAGTTTAAGCTGATAGTCTCATTGCAATCTATCATTGATTGAGAGAGGTGAGAATGAAATTCTCACCTCTCTTTTCTATGAAGGGAGAAATTCATTCCACTCTAAACCAAAGGTCTCTGCGACTGCGTGGTTCGTAACCTGCCCTTGATGGATATTGACGGCGGTGAGTAATCCATGATCTTGGGCACAAGCCGCTTCCAGCCCCAGCCTGGCCAGTTTCAGTGCGTACGGCAGCGTGACATTACAGAGGGCGTAAGTACTCGTACGTCCCACAGCACCAGGCATATTGGCCACACAGTAATGTACGACGCCATCAACAACAAAGGTCGGATCTGAATGTGTTGTCGGATGAGACGTCTCCACACAGCCTCCCTGATCGACGGCAACATCAATCAGCACGGCCCCCGGTTTCATCATTTTCAGGGCCGATTGAGGAACGAGCATCGGTGCACGGGCTCCGGGGATGAGCACAGCACCAATCACCAAATCCGCTAATTCCAGTTCCGCTCGAATATTATGCCGATCACTGTATAAGGTATTCACGTTCGCGGGCATGATATCTTCCAGATATCGCAGTCGATCCACGTTGACGTCCAGGATCACAACATCCGCCTGAAATCCGGCAGCAATCTGGGCTGCATTTTTTCCAACGACTCCACCCCCGAGTATGACAATATGCGCGGGCGGCACACCAGGAACTCCCCCCAATAGGATTCCCCGCCCTAATTGAGGGCGCTCCAGGTACTTAGCACCTTCTTGAATGCTCATTCGGCCGGCCACTTCACTCATGGGCGTCAATAACGGTAATTGTCCGTTCCGCCCCTCCAGTGTTTCATACGCAATTGCGGTCGCTCCAGTCTCCAGAAAACCGCACGTCAATGCTACATCGGCTGCAAAGTGGAAGTAGGTAAACAGTAGTTGCCCCGACTTTAATAATGCCCATTCCACTGGTTGGGGCTCTTTGACTTTGATGACCAGATCGGAGCGGGCAAAGACTTCTTCAGCAGAGTTTACAATTTCAGCCCCATTCTCTTCATAGAGTTCGTCAGAAATTCCGCTTCCCAGACCAGCCCCCTTTTCCACCAACACTGTATGTCCTGCAGCCGTCAGCTCCTCTGCCCCCACCGGTATCAAAGCAACACGATATTCATCCTGCTTGATTTCACGTGGCACCCCAATAATCATGATCTTCTCTCCATTTCATGTAATATCGCCGACAGCTATGATACGATACTGCTATTATACGTTATCTTATCAATAGTATTCGTCTGTTTTCACCAGCAGGCTTGAATCATAACCTGCAAGACCATTTGTCGGCAAACCGACTCCAGAAATAACGACAGAGACATTACAGTGACCGCACAATTCACCGAGGCTCAGAAAACTGCAGCAAATCATTTGATCAAATTGAGTCTGGAAGAAGATCTGCAACAAACGGGCGATTTGACCTGCCAAGCACTGATTGAAAAGACAGATCAGGCAGAGATCCAGATTGTGGCCCGACAAACGGGAGTCTTGGCCGGTACTCCTTTGACGTCTCTCATCTTTTCTAATCTGGATCCGGAAGTGGTTTGCACAGATCACCTGTCTGATGGAAATCCTCTTGAGCCGGGCTCGATCATTACCACCTGTACCGGCCCCCTTGCCTCAATTCTGATTGGCGAACGGACAGTACTTAACTTTCTGACGCACCTGAGTGGAGTTGCCTCTCTCACTTCTAAATATGTGAAAGCCGTCGAAGGAACCAAGGCGGTGATCCTGGATACGCGAAAAACGCTACCCGGCTGGCGGATCCTCGAAAAGTATGCTGTGGCGGCCGGCGGAGGAACCAATCATCGGATGGGACTCTATGATGGTATTTTAATCAAAGACAATCATCTGGCAGCCTGGGCCACACGTAACTCACACCCCTCGATCGCAGCCGCTATCAAACAGGCGCGAGAATCAGTCAACGGAGAAAAAGGTATCGAGGTCGAAGTGGATACACTCGATCAACTGGCAGACGCCTTAGAGGCAGAACCCGAAATTGTTTTACTGGACAACATGCCTCCTGAAATATTAAAACAGGCAATCCAAATGCGAAATGAACAATCGCCGAACACACTACTCGAAGCTTCAGGCGGTATCAATCTGGAAACCGTTCGTAGTGTCGCAGAAACGGGTGTGGAACGAATCAGCGTAGGAGCACTCACCCATTCTTCAATCGCCCTCGATTTAGGATTCGACTGGAAACGCCGCAAGTGATGCTGCTGCTTCCATAAAAAACATCTATTCTCAAGTTTAGATTTCAACACATGAATAAACCAGCCGCACAGGACCCTGCCAGTTCTCTGTTCGAGGATCGCCCGATCGTCCTGCGCAGCGCACTAGTCTGGTTATTGCTATTTTTCATCGTTTTTATCAGCTTTACACTTCCCAACAGTAACCCCGCTACAAGCCGCTGGGATGTATTAACACATCTCCCCTATCTGTTACTGGATCTGGTTGATCCACTCCCCATAGAAAACCCACCTCCATCAGGCTGGTCTTATTTCTCTCAGCGTTTCCCTTTAATCGGAATTGCTTTGGCCATACTGGCAGGAGCCTGGGGATTGGGTCAGATCATTACAAGATTGGTCAAAATCCCACTAGCTCCATTTTCAGCAGAGCGAACCGTATTCGCTTATGGCGTGGGGCTCTCTGCTGTTTCACTGCTCACTTTGGGAGGGGGACTACTCGGAATTTTATCCCAATGGCTCTGCTATCTGATACTGATCTTTTTTGGAGTCACTGGAGCTCTTTTCGCTTGTAGTGAGTCAAAATTAAAAACCGGGACTGCGCTACCCTGGAAATTTTCTCTACCAGACACCATCACGCATGAAGTACTCTTTCGTGCCGGCTGTTGTTTGCTGATCGCCCCGTTTGTACTCAGCATGTTTCTGGGATCCATGCTCCCCTCAACTGACTTTGATGTATTGGAATACCACTTTGGTGGACCAAAAGAATTCTACCAGCAAGGCTATATCAGCTTTCTGTCACACAACGTTTATACTAGTTTCCCCTTTCTAACTGAGATGTTGATCTTACTGGGAATGACACTGAAATCTGACTGGCTGACAGGTGCACAAGCAGGAAAGCTGGTCCTGATGAGTTTTTCCCTGTTCACGGCACTGGGAGTATTTGCCACAGCACGGCGCTGGTTTGGTCCAAATGCGGGTTGGCTCGCAGCAACGATCTTCCTGACAACTCCTTGGACCTATCGCATTTCAATCATTGCCTATACCGAGGGAGGACTCTCCTTTTACTTGATGGCCAGCCTGCTAAGCCTGATTCTGACGATACAGGTACTTAGGATCTGGTCTGCACCAAGTGATGAAACATCAACATCAGAAGACGCACGCTCGTCCTTATGGAGCTATGCGTGCCTGACCGGTCTGTTATCCGGTTCTGCAATGGCTTGTAAATACCCCGGGGTTCTGTCAGCCGTCATTCCCCTGGGGCTGGCCCTGCTGGGTTTCAGTTGGTGGCTGCTGAAAGACAAAAAACAATTACGAACAGCTGTCACACTCAAACTAGCAGCCATTTTCTCTATCGGCACTTTACTTGCCGTTGGTCCGTGGCTGTTAAAAAATCTCGTAGAGACTGGCAACCCCGTCTATCCACTACTCTATTCTGTGTTTGGCGGTGTTGATTTGAACGAACAACTCAACATCAAATGGAAAAATGGACATGGAATGGAACCGCTTGGCCTGACGTATCTGGCAAATAATGTCATTGACGTCACCATGATTCCCGTTGTTTCAGTCCTGGCAGGTATCGGCGCCACCTGGAGTTCGAAGCAACTCTGGAAAGTCGGGCTCACGATCGCGATCTTTGCTGCATTTCTATTTAATCTCACCATCGCCACCAGTGCACTCAGTGGCAATAACACTTATCTGAATGAATTAAGCTATTCACGAAAACTGGCCACTTCCATCACCGGGCCAGAAATCATGCAATTGAATCAAATGAAGCTGGGGGCGAAGCAGGTGGTACTCTCTGTGGGTGATGCAGAACTGTTTTATGCTGAGTTCCCTGTGATCTATAATACAGTTTTCGACCATGAGATATTCCAACAGTGGACGGCGAAACCGGAATCAGATATCCCGAATGAGTTACTCTCGTTGAAACCTGCCAAAGAGATCAAGCAGAAATTCAAGGAAGAACATATCGTTTATGTCTATGTAAACTGGGCGGAAATACTCCGGTATCGGCTCACTTATGGCTTTACCAGCTACGTCACACCACCCCGGTTTGAACAGCTCGTGAAAGAAGGCGTGCTGGAACCCCCGTTACTAAACCGATACAGTTATCGAAAATTCGATTCATTCAGAACAGATGAACAAAAAGAAATACTGACATGGGCTCCGGAACTGATTGTTGAGCGAGAAGGCGAGCGCTACTTCATCACAGCGCAAATCTTTCCGGTAGCTCCCTGAGCGGCTCATTGCTTGCAGCCAATTAACCTACGGGGGAGTCGAAATCATAGAGTTCCCGCCGAGCGGAACGGGGTGCACTTCCCAAATTCGGAATGATAATATCACTATCATCCAGATTCTGATAACCGCGCGGTTTACTCTCTAAGAGACAAAAACGCTCGAATTCATCGATATGAATGGTTTCCTGATTGATGGCCTCGGCCAATTTTTGATCAGACGTGTTCATAATCAACTCCCCCCTCATTCCTCATGTGAAACATGATCGCCTCACAATTCGCATCCCGCATTTTATCGATCTTTTCCACAAAATCCTACAAAATTCTGACTGGTCACCTCATTTTTTGTGGCTAAAACGCCTCAAAAGCATGATATCAAAGAACATATGACGACGTATCGAACTGCCCGAATACCCACATTTGAATCGAACCTTTCCTGATTCTCAACGGTCCAACTGGCGGGCATTGACCATCTGCACCGGGAATTCAATAATGGTCAAAGCAAACTCTATTTTGATTTACAGTTACTTTATTTGAGCCAATTATGACAACCAGCTTATCGAACGTGCCTGATTCTGCAGGTCGCTTTGGGGAATTTGGACGCCGCTTTGTCCCGGAAACATTGATGCATGCCTTGGAAGAACTGACCCAGGAATATGAGAAAGCCAAACAGGATCCCAGCTTCCAGGCCGAACTGGATGACCTGTTAAAAAACTATGTCGGTCGACCGAATCCATTGTATTTTGCAGAACGCCTGACTGAACATTGCGGCGGCGCCAAAATTTATCTGAAACGAGAAGACCTCAATCATACGGGAGCCCACAAGATCAATAACACCATCGGTCAAGCCCTGTTAACCATGAGGATGGGCAAAAAACGAGTGATCGCAGAAACTGGTGCCGGCCAGCACGGCGTCGCCTCTGCAGTCGCATGTGCCCGCTTTGGCCTTGAATGTATTGTCTATATGGGTGAAGAAGATATTCGCCGTCAGAAGCTCAATGTGTTTAATATGAAAATGATGGGCGCGGAAGTACGTGGCGTGACCAGCGGTTCTCAGACTTTACGCGATGCGGTGAACGAAGCGATGCGCGACTGGATGTCGAGCGTTGAAACAACACATTACATTATCGGCTCCGTCATCGGGCCTCACCCATTCCCAATGATGGTCCGCGATTTTCAATCTGTTATCGGTAAAGAGACCCGTGCTCAATGTCTCGAACAAACAGGGAAACTTCCAGATCAGGTCATCGCCTGCGTGGGAGGCGGCTCTAACTCCGCAGGAATGTTCTATCCATTTATTGATGATGAATCCGTGAAGCTGACGGGAGTAGAAGCCGGCGGAAGAGGCCCCGAGCCAGGCCAGCATGCCAGCACTCTCAGCTACGGTGCCAAAGGAGTTCTGCACGGGAGCTTTGGATATGTCCTGCAGGATGATGATGGTCAAACGTTAGACGTGCATTCGATTTCCGCAGGTCTGGACTATCCGGGCGTTGGCCCCGAACACAGTTACTGGAAAGATTCGGGCCGCGTCAATTACACGGCGATCACCGATGACGAAGCACTGGCAGGCTTCCAGACAATGGCAAAACTGGAAGGCATCATCCCTGCGATTGAATCGTCCCACGCCATCGCCCAGGCATTGAAAGTCGCCGGTGATGCCAACCCCGATGAAATCATTGTCGTCTGTTTATCAGGTCGAGGCGATAAAGACGTGAATGAAGTCGCCCGCCTCATTGGACGGGATATTTAATTTCAGACCACCCCGATCATCGTTTTCAGAACCATCTCTTCTCTTCTCATAACAGTATTGCAGTAAATCGTGACCACATTAATCTCTGATAAATTTGCGCAGTTAAAATCGGAAAACCGCATGGCCTTCATGCCTTTCATCACAGCCGGTGATCCCGATCTTGAAACCACAGTCGCCGTGCTGAAAGAACTGGCCCAGCGGGGTGTGGATCTGATTGAGGTAGGTTTCCCCTATAGTGATCCCATCGCAGATGGTCCGGTGATTCAAGAATCGTACACCCGTGCTTTAAATAACGGGTTCCATGTGCATGACCTGTTCGAAGCACTGAAAGCACTGTCGGAAGATTCTTCTGTCACTCTGCCGCCTTTGGTAGGCATGGTATCTTATGCGATTATCTTCCGGTACGGCGCTGAGAAATTTTTACAGGAAGCAGAAGCCGCCGGCTTTTCCGGATTGATTGTCCCTGACCTGCCCGGCGATGAAGCACCGGAATTCGCTGAGAAAACCAAAACGGCCAACCTCGATCTGGTCCAACTCGTTTCACCGTTAACGCCAGAAGATCGTACGAAACGCATTGTGCAAGCCGCCAGTGGATTTATCTACTGTATCTCGGTTGCCGGAACGACCGGAGTCCGCGATGAGCTTCCCGAGGAATTGACCGCGCATCTGAAATCATTGCGCAATCTGACAGATCTGCCGCTGGCCGTTGGCTTTGGAATCAGTCAACCCAAGCATGTCGACACCTTGCGCGGCAAAGCAGATGGCTTCATCATCGGTTCCGCCATCGTAAAACAATTCGCTGCATTTTCTGACCCCAGTCAAACCGTCAAAGATGTGATTACAGCGATCGGCGATTACGCGGCTGAAATGGTAGCAGCGACAAAGGGTTAACATCCTGCTCTGAAGTGTTCAGGATTTCTTTCGCGTGCCTGTCTGTTTGCGTAAAAAAGGATAAAACCAGACCCCATACGGCAGATAGTCAGGCACGATGAGTTTCTGCAAACGTTTCGGTTTTGCGAGTTCCCAGCCAAATTTTCCTTTTAGTAAGTTGGCAGGCACTCCTGCAGCGGCAGCATGTTGTTTGCTAACGGGAAATGAATCCACAATCTCCACCGTACCGATCAACACGCCGGTAGGAAGTTCTTCTACATTGATCTCTGCCTGCTCAGTAGCAAGTTCAGCATGAGACGTTTTTGCCAGCTTCTTCGATGCATAAACATAAATCGGGCCGCGAATGTTCGTCTGGCTGGAACGGATTTCGATTGTTTTAATACCACGCAAAATCAGTTCCGCCCAAGGCTGTCGGATTCCCAGTGCAGGCAGCCTTTTATCAGGATGCTTGATAGGTCTTGTCATCGCTGGCTCAAACTTCAAAAGATTGTTGATAGTGGGGAATAATGGGTTCCAAATCACACTCATCACGAATTAAAGCCGCCAGTGCTTCTGCCGATTCGGGTTCGCCATGCACCAGAAAGACCTGGCCAATATTTCCAAGTTTTGCTGACTGTGCATACCACCATTTGAAATCTTCCACATCGGCATGACCTGACAGTCCACTTAGTTGAACGACCTTGGCCTTCACCTTGTAATATCGATCAAAGATTTTCACCTTGGGATCCCGTTGCTGTAAACGTCTGCCTAATGTATTCGCCGCCTGGTATCCCATTAAAACAATTGTATTTTCAATATTGTCGATACCGTTTTTCAGATGGTGCCGCACACGACCGTTTTCGCACATTCCACTCCCAGCAATCACAACAAAGGCGCCTTTCCGCTTATTGAGGGCGATACTTTGTTCGCGTGTTGAAACATAGTCGAGTAATGCAAATCCGAAGGGGTCTTTGTCGGCTTCCATCATCGCCTGAACTTCGTCATCCATTTCATGAAGATGATGTCGAAAGACGGAAACCAGCCTTGTGGAAAGGGGACTGTCAACAAAAATGGGAATGTGTGGCAGACGTTTTTCGTTATACAGTTCATTCAAATAATAAATTATCTGTTGAGTCCGCCCCAAACTGAAGGCCGGTATTATCACACGTCCTTCAACACGATAGGCCTCATCAAGGATCTGATACAATTCCTCTTTGATATCCGATACCTTTTCATGCACGCGGTTTCCGTAGGTGCTTTCTGAAATTAAGACTTCGCAACCTTCAATCGTCTCTGGATCCCTGAGTAAAGGTAAATTCCGTCGTCCCAGGTCACCAGTAAAAACAAGGTGCCGCCATTCCCGTTGATCTTTGATTTTCATTTCAATAATGGCGGACCCCAGAATGTGCCCGGCATCCAGAAAACGCAATTTGACATCGTCTCCTAACTCATGCCATTCATGATAATCCAGACGCTCAAACAGTTTTGCCACCCCATCTACATCCTCTTCGGAATACAGGGGTTCAATCGGCGGATGCTTCTCTTTTAATTTTCTCGCGAGATACTTGGCGTCTTCAGCCTGTATCCGGGCACTATCTTTCAACATGATCTCAGCGATATCCGCCGTCGCAGACGTACAAAAGATCGGTCCGCGAAAACCTTTGCTAAAAAGTCGTGGCAGGTTGCCACAATGGTCCATGTGCCCATGCGATAAAAAGACAGCATCGATCGAATCCGGCGGATAAGCAAACCAGCTGTTTTTTAAATACGATTCTTGGCGGTGCCCCTGAAATAATCCACAGTCCAGCAATATCCGTCGTGAATCAGTCTCAATCAAATGCTGGCTACCGGTTACTTCGCCAGCGGCTCCGAGAAAGGATATTTTCATCTAAAGTTTCATTTCCAGACATAAAAAGAAACGGGAGAACTCTTACAGAAATGGTAATCGCGCACTATCAAAGCAGGCATCAGTTTGAAGAAGTTGATTAAACGATGATTTCCTGCTCATTCTGGGAGGTGGTACCCGTCCGTTCGGAGATGCTGTAGGAATCCTGATGCCGACCTGTATAGGCGACAATGAGCTCAGCCAGCAAACCCAGACTGATCGCCTGTCCCCCCAGAATTGTCGCTGCCACAGAATAGGCCAGCAAGGGACGGTTTCCAATCGGCCCCAGTTCCAGACCAAAGGCATTCGTCAACACCCAGAGAAATCCGAGGTACCCCAATCCTAAGAAGCCTAAGAAGAGACAGCTCAAACCAATAGCTCCCAGCATATGTTGAGGGCGCTGTCCATAACCTGTTAAAAACCGAACCGTTAACAGGTCTAAAAATCCTCTCAAAAATCGACGCACACCATATTTGGAATAGCCGTGCTGGCGTTCCCGGTGATGGATAGGAATTTCGGTGACTTTAAAACCTCGCGCATCTGCGAGAACCGGGATAAAGCGATGTAATTCGCCATAGATGCGAATCTCAGCGGCGACATCCTTACGAAACAATTTCAAGCCACAGTTATGATCGTGCAGTTTCAGCCCGGTCAGTTTGGCGATCATCCAGTTGAATACCTTACTCGGATAAACCTTATGCCAGGGATCAAGCCGGCGTTCTTTCCAACCGTTGACAACATCATAGCCTTCGTTCAGTTTTTCCAGAAAGCGGGGAATTTCTTTGGGGTCATCCTGCAGGTCTGCATCCATCATCATAATCACAGATCCCCGTGCTGCTCGCATGCCTGCCGTCAGTGCAGCTGCTTTGGCAAAATTTCGGCGAAAACGGATTCCTGAAACTCGCTCATCCTTAGCAGCCAGACCGGAAATAATCTCCCAGGAAGTGTCAGTCGAACCATCGTCGATAAAGATCACTTCCAGATCGAGATCATGAGCCTGACTCGTATCACAGATTTCCTGATACAGTTGTGGCAAACTTTCGGATTCATTTAATACAGGAATCATAATAGAGAGCACGGCGAAGACCTTTCTCGCAGCGGGAAAAACGATAGCTGAGTCAGTTTGTATCAGAAGGCAGTGTCTCTTGTGTCGAAATAGTATCCATGTCCGTCCGGCTCCTGATACCATAGTATAAAACAAAGGCCGCCAGAATTTCACTAGCAAAAGAAACGATTCGGATCAATAACGCAGCAACAAAGGCATTCACCGGCCCAATTGCGGGTGAGCCGGCAAGAATTGCCGCAATCAGCCCTTCTCGTACCCCCAACCCAGCGGGTGCAAACAATGCAGCAAAGCCTAGCGAGAAGGCGGCTGAAATCGCGGCTGTCCAGAGAGGCCATTCGTGCCAGTTCGGCCCTGAGTTTCCCAGAGAAGTAAGAATGAGCCCTAAACTTAAACCGTGCAAAATCCAGCTGATCAAAAACACAAAGACGCCCACATAAAGTAAACGAATCGAAATCGAAGGCCGCGGTTCTGCTGCAGACGCTTCGACCTCGGACTTTGTAATTTTTTTTGAAACCAGATTCAGAAGCCGTGAAACTAAAGGCAAAGAGACAAATAAGACAAACAAAAACAAAATCGGAACCAGCAGTGGCCGGGCTTGAATCGACTGAATCCAGGCTGGCCATTCGGCTAGCTGATCGGAATTAAACACATGAGGCACTAATGCTAGAAACACGACTAAGCCCACTCCCATAACTGCCAGTGTCTCATAAGCGGCCGTCAAAGCAGACACGGAAACGCGCACGCCAAACTCTTTTAACAAAGTCGCTCGAATCAATAAAACGGAAACTTTCCCCGGAATATATTTCCCCAGGTGGCCCCCATAATAGGCGCGGGCAGTGGGCCAGAAAGCGACTTGTTCACCTGAGGTAATCATCAATCGCTGCCAGAACCAGACTGACGGCAACCAGGCTACAAAGTTGCAACACCCCGCCAGGACCAGCCAGACTGGCTTGATCTGAATTTCAGCCAGCGAATCACTCTGCTCCTGATAGAGTTGATAGCCTTGCTGCCCCACAAAATAGAGGACCAAAGCCAGCAACCCCCATTTGATCAACTTCCAGACTCGAGCCGAGACAGATTTCGAAACGGGTATGGCTTTTGTGTCAGACATAAACAGAATCTGTCTCGTAAGAAAAAATGCGAGTGGCGTAACTAACTGACACTACTTTTCCCAGCTTCCGCTTGAGTTACAGAAAATAATTCTTTGACCGATGCGCGTCGCAAAACCAAAATCGTATAAATCCCAAGAATCGTACCGATAGGAAATATCAGACATTCCAGCACTGCAATGATGAGGCAATATTGATAATTTTCATATCGCGCCAGAGATTGTCCTGTCAGAATAATACAGAATAAAACCACAACTCCGAGTAAAAAAAGAATAAAACCGAAGCCAAGCAATAAACCTACTTGCACCTCTGGATTTGATTCTTCAAGCACCTTTTGATAATCACGTACCATGACGGAGGTGACTTTATAAAAATAAAACGATACAAACAGATTCAGAATTCCGTAAATGATCTGTAACTTTGAAAGTATCTGCAAGTGTCGTTTATCTCGTTCCATAACCATAACCTATTCGCTGTATTCTACTAATTGATTTGAAACTCAATAATTTAGTTCGTTCCAGTTCAGGGAACGGTTTCAGTTTCAGCAACGGGAATCGGCTGAGTTTCACCCGATTCGCGGAATGCCCCCGTCTTCAGAAAACGCATCGTATATGCAATCGTCTCAGAATCACTCATCATAAAAGAGTGTAATACCGGTAACAAAATATAGTCAGCTGCCCCCGGCAAACGTGTGCTGTTCACGCCTACTGTTCCATCATTATCACCACGAATCAGCGGATTATATCCCTTCAAGGCATTCCGCCCGCCCGCTACAATTCCGAAGGGAAAGGGGGGCGTTGGCAGCTTGGCAATAAAATCACTATTGGCTTCGGTCACCAACTGCTGACCGGCGGGACCAAAGATGACTTTAAATAACAGATTCGAGCGAAACCGATCTGCCATATCTGCGCCTCGGTTCGGCACTCCCAGCATGACCATCCGCTTGATTCGGGAATCAACATCTGGCTGCTGTGACAGCCAGGAACGAACTACCAGTCCTCCCATACTGTGTACCACTAGATCGATTTCTTCAACGCCTTCCAAAGACTCAATCACCTGCGCCAAATAATTTGCATTCTCAGGAATTGTGACCTGCGTACTGGGATAATCAAAAGGGACCACCATCCGCCCTGATTGTCGGCAGGCTGCTTTCAATTTTTCAAATGATTTGGATGAGCGTATGATGCCGTGAATCAATATGACAGCTTTTCCCTGCATCGGCTTCAACTGATTTGCCTCTTTAATTTCTTCCAGCCGTGCCTGACATGCTTCTAAAGTTCCGCTCGCATGGCGCTGGTCTCCCGCATCCAGCAGGCGATAATGTTTACTGATCACATTCTGCTGAATTTTCCAGCCTTGAAAAAACTGCACATCACCCCAAAACTGACGACCGCCCAATGTTTTCATAGTAAGTATTTTCCTTTGAATCTCCTCGATTTTCCTCTTAGCAGCCGATTCTTGAGCCTCTTCTGCCCCACACTGTACAGGGAACAAGCCCGACAAAATGATTCCCGTCCAGATCGCCAGAACGCGTTCTACCATAATAATGCGGTCCGATAGCGAAATATGCTCGAGCCAACAGCTCTTGGATACTCGGTAAAAAACGATTCCCAGTCAAAACGCGACTCATTTCACGTCTTCCAAGGTATCGGCAGGGGACTCTTATCAAGTAAAATCCTACAGGGCATTGTATCGATTCATCGAATATATAGAATGGCTTTATACAGAAGTCTTCTATTTTTTATGATGGCCCCGCCGATCGACGATGAATTATGATCCGGCACAGGAACGCCAATCACTTTGAATACCAGAAATTCCGCAAGAAGGATCGTTTTTAGTATGGATCAGCAAAATACGTTAGCCGACAACCCTTTACTGGTTTCTGAGGGCCTTCCTCGTTTTGATTGCATCGAACCTCAGCACATTGAACCTGCCGTCAAGTCACTGCTGGAGCAATCAACTTCCGGACTGGAAAAAATTGAAAAACAGGCAGAGCCGTCTTGGGAAGGTCTGATGCAGCCCTTGGAAGAATTAGACTATCCCTGGGAACGATCATGGGGGTCGATCGGACATTTGCTGGGTGTAAAAAATACTCCCGAACTGCGCGAAGCTTATGAAAGCGTGCTTCCGGAAGTGGTTGCTTTCTCATTGCGTGTGAAACAAAGCAAGCCCATCTACGAAGCCTTGAAAAGTCTGCGCGACAGCAATAAGTGGAATGAACTCAATGACGCGCAACGCCGGATTATTGACAAACGGATTCTGTCAGCAGAGCTCGCCGGCATCGGCCTCGAAGGAGAACAACTCACACGGTTTAATGAAATCGCAACAGAACTGTCTCGTCTGGCAACCAAGTTCTCAAACAATGTTCTGGACGCGACAAAAGCCTTTTCGCTGATTATCACGGACCCAGATGTCGTAGAAGGGTTTCCCGACAGTCTCAAACAATTGACGGCCCAATCCTATAACAGTTGGGATGACAAAGAAGCCGACACCGAAGCAACTCCTGAACAGGGGCCTTGGAGAATCAGTTTGGATTTCCCCTGCTTCGGTCCATTCATGCAGCACTGTCGAAAGCGAGACCTGCGCGAAAAAGTATATCGGGCTTTTATCACGCGCGCCTCGGAAGGAGACGTTGATAATACCCCCTTGATCCCACAGATCCTGAAACTGCGTAAAGAAAAAGCACAACTCCTCGGTTATCAAAGTTTTGCCGAAGTAAGTCTGGCAGAGAAAATGGCTCCCAGCATTGATGCGGTTCTGGAAATGGAAGAACGACTGCGTACGGCATCATGGGATGCAGGCCAGCAGGATTTAAAAGAGCTACAAGAATTTGCCGCGGAACAGGGCGAAACGGAACCGATCATCCAATGGGATTTTGCCTTCTGGTCAGAACGACTGCGCGAGCAGCGTTTCAGCTATACAGATGAAGAATTACGCCCCTACTTCTCACTGGAAAAAGTTCTGGATGGCTTATTCGAGTTAGTAAATCGAATCTTTGGAATTACGGTCACCGCTGTAGCGGAAGAAGTCCCTGTCTGGAATAAAGATGTCCGCTATTTCAATATTGCCAGTGAAACGGGCGAAACAATAGCCGGATTTTATCTCGATCCTTATGCACGTCCCGCCGACAAACGCGGAGGCGCCTGGATGGACGATTGCCTCGGCCGCAAAATCGTTGCAGGCAACGTACAAATTCCCGTTGCTCATCTGGTCTGTAATTCGACACCTCCCGTGGGAGACAAGCCGTCCCTGATGACGTTCCGCGAAGTCGAAACGCTGTTTCACGAATTCGGACATGGCCTGCAGCACATGCTGACGACGATCAATGAAGCAGATGCTGCCGGCATTAATGGTGTGGAGTGGGATGCTGTCGAACTAGCCAGCCAGTTTATGGAAAACTGGTGTTATCATAAGCCCACGCTCCTGGGTATGGCCAAACATTTCGAAACCGGGGAAACATTGCCTGACGAATTATTTGAGAAAATTAAATCCGCACGCAACTACCAGGCGGGCACACAGATGCTCCGTCAAATCCAATTTGGTGTCGTCGATTTGAAACTGCATAGTGAGTTTGATCCGAATGGTTCTCAAACCGTCTTCGATGTCCAGCGCGAAGTGAGCCAGACGACTTCAATCCTGCCGATGCTGCCGGAAGATCGTTTTCTGTGTTCTTTCCAGCACATTTTTGCCGGAGGATATGCAGCCGGCTACTTCAGTTATAAATGGGCGGAAGTGCTCAGTGCCGATGCATTCAGTGCCTTTGAAGAAGCAGGCCTCGACAATGAACAGGCTGTGGCAGAAACAGGCAGACGGTTCCGTGACACCATTCTTGCCAAGGGTGGCAGTTGCCATCCAATGGATCTCTTCAAAGAGTTCCGCGGCCGTGAACCCAGCCCTGAACCACTTTTACGCCATACAGGTCTGCTATAAAACAGCCTGGTTCTTTCGTTGCAGATCTGGTTCTCCTGGGTCCGTTTTCCCACTCTGGAAATGGTGCATAGAGTTTGCCTGCGCTACAAATTTAAGCCCAAACACTTGGAAGTGTATTCAGATGTTCGGTTTGGATACACAACGACAACCGCGGAATTCTTAATAGAATCTGTCGATACATCGAGAGAAATCTCCGGTTGGAGGGCCTCCGCTAAAATGCTTGCAGGAAATAAGTTCGACTGATATGATCCGGCCGGCTTCGCAGCATCGTATACCTGCATTAATGACTTAAACAAGGACGGCACTTAGATGGCAAATCAGCTTGAGCAGGCAATTAAAGATAAAACTGCAATCATTGGTATTATCGGCTTGGGATATGTAGGACTCCCCCTGATTGATGCCTTTGTGAACAGCGGCTTCAAAACGATGGGATTCGATGTTGATCAAAATAAGGTCGATCAACTTCAGGCCGGCAAAAGCTATATCCAACATATCCCTTCCAAAACAGTTTCCGACTGGCTGGAAAAGAAACAGTTTGAATCGACCACAGATTTATCACGCATGAGCGAAGCAGATGCTCTGCTGATCTGCGTACCGACCCCGCTGACAACGAGCCGCGACCCTGACCTCGCCTATGTCGAAAATACAGCGAAAGCGATTGCCGAGTCATTACGCCCCGGTCAACTCGTCGTACTAGAGAGCACAACTTATCCGACAACAACACGCGATGTCCTGTTGCCGATTCTCGATGCCAAAGGCCTTAAAATCGGCGAGGACTATTATCTCGCCTACAGCCCGGAACGTGAAGATCCCGGCAACCCGGATTTTTCTGCAGCAGGGATTCCCAAAGTCGTCGGCGGGATGGAAGAAAACAGCCTGCGAATCGCCGCTGCCTTGTATGAACATGCCGTGGTCAATGTGATTCCGGTTTCTTCACCGGAAGTGGCTGAAGCCTGTAAGATTCTGGAGAATACGTACCGCGCGGTCAATATCGCGATGGTCAATGAACTTAAAACATTATTTGATCGCATGGGCATTGATGTCTGGGAAGTCATCGATGCAGCGAAAACCAAACCCTTCGGTTTTCAGGCCTTCTACCCTGGCCCGGGACTGGGGGGGCACTGTATTCCCATCGACCCGTTCTACCTGAGCTGGCTGGCACGCAAAGAAGGCCTCACCACGCGATTCATCGAGTTAGCGGGGGAAGTCAATACCCGTATGCCGCGTTATGTGATTGACCGATTGGCCGAGTTTCTGAATCAGCAGGGAAAGCCTCTCAAAGGAAGTAAAATCTGCATGCTGGGCGTTGCCTACAAAAAAGATGTCGACGACCCCCGCGAAAGCCCATCGTTCCACCTGTTAGACCTGCTACTCGAACGTGGCGTGGACTTCACTTACAACGATCCTCATATTCCAAGTTTGCCCAAGATGCGTCATCACAATGTACCGGCTATGGAAAGTCAGGAATTAACTCCCGAATTTCTGGCAGCTCAGGATTGTGTGCTCATCGCCACAGATCATAGTGCCTATGACTATGACTTTATCGTCAAACATTCAGGCATGATTCTAGATACACGTAACGCCACGAAGAATGTGACAGAAGGTCGCGAGAAAATCTATAAAGCATAGCCAGAGACTGAATCACAACAGCCCGGTTGATAACCAACCGGGCTGTTTTTGTTTGGCCGACACATTCCTCGACTCAAGTAATAATCTGTTCCAAAGCCTGTTGCTGCTGTGCAAACTGCTCATCGGTCAAGATGGGTGTCAGATTGCTGGTTGAATATTCTTGCGATAATTCAACCCAACTTCGGCAACCGGCATAACGCGTTTCACTCTCTACTTCAAATGGTTGAGACAGTTGATAAGCGCGGACCAGCAACACAAATAAACCCGGGTTTTTATATTCAAACCGCTGTTGGATCGTTTCCTGATTCAAAACCTGAAGCGAATCCAACCGGGAAAGCACTGACGGATCTTTGATTTCTGCGACCTTTTCAACCACTGCATACAATGCCAGCATGATCTTTTCCGAAGCGGGCTCAATCGCAATCGGGGCTTGGAGTAAATCGCTAAATTCCGGCTGTAACTGCTCAGCCCCCTGATGAAAACGCGTCGAAAAAAGCCAGAACTCACGATGGTCAACACGGAAACCCTGTTGTCCTTCGTGAATGCCTCCCTTTCGTACCAGGACGGACTGTCTCCCCTGCCCTAACGCAGCGCAGACAGCCCCCCATTCTTTAAATGCGATTCGATTCTGTGCCAGCATATTTCTACCAGACAATTGAGAGCAGTTGTGTCATTATTTCTTTGAACGCGGATTCTGCATCCAATACAGATAACCGTCTTCGGCACCCACGATTAAATCACGAACGCCGTCCTTGTCCCAATCCACCGTACAAGGGCTGCTGGTATGGCCGGCCAGTTTTCGTGAACTGAGGGGTCCCTGATTTTTCAAGACGACTTTTCCATCAACGGTTTTTTCATTGCGATAGAAGTCAGCATTCATGCTATTCACGAGTAGATCCAAGCGTCCATCGCCATCCCAGTCGACGATATGCAGTTTATACCGCCCACTACCGCCGGCCCGTTTGGGATTCAGTTGAATCGGCTTGAGAGATTCATCCACAAAAATTCGCTGGCCCGGCTGCAACTTGAGTTCTTTGCCATCACGAACCCGCTCAAAAAAGGCAATATAACCTTCATGATCCAGCATCACCAAATCAGTTAGGCCATCCTGATTGAAATCGACGGCAACGGGAGTCGTTCTCCACTGAGTCACCAATTGATTGCCACGCGGATTCCACCAGTTCCAGGCAGGCTTGGGAACATTGCCCTTCCATTCCACGTCTACCGTCTGTGCAGGAGCCAGTTTGGGAGCTTTCCGTGTCCCAATATTTTCGTACCAGAGAATTTCTCCCCAGATTGAATTCACCAGTAAATCGGGCAATCCATCCTGATTCCAGTCTGCGACCGTCTGGGTTGTATATCCCCACTTCGCTTCACAGGGACCTTGAATCGAGCCGTTAGGACCTGCCTGAATTCGAATCGGTCGGCCGCCTGCTTCCAGATAACGAGGGGCAGCCAGTTGAGGGGAATTCGCGTTTCCATCCAGATTTTCAATCAAACCAATATAGCCTGCGGTATTCCCACAGATCAGATCTTCATCGCCGTCACCATCCCAGTCATAAGCGTAAGGCGTCGCCAGAGCACCAAACTTGACTCCCGCTGCCTTTTGCCGGAAATAACGTGGAGAGAGAAACTGAGGCAGCCCGCCCAACAGTTCTCCCGTATTCTCCATGAATGCGACACGTCCATCTTCATCCCCAATCACCAGATCGGTATCGCCATCCTGATCCCAGTCAATCGCAGTCGGCACGATCATCTGCAAATCCATCTGCAAAGGCTGACCATTATTCGCCAGACGGCGCCCAGACACATAACGAGGTTCGCTTCGGGTTCCTATATTCTCGAAGTATGTTAATTGATCCAGAAATTCTCCACACAACAAATCCAGATCACCATCATGATCAAAGTCGGCAAAGTTAGGAGAAGGCCAGCCAAACACTTCCAGAGGCTGATCTCCGACCTTAATCTTGACCGGTTTTTCATAATTGGGCTTTTCATCGGTACCAGAATTTTTCAGCACATACACCAAACCATGCAGCGGTCCGTTGGTCCACTGCCCCTGTTCGTTGTAGGCGTCGTCCCAGCCATAGTCACCCCAGTCGCCGACTCCTACAATCAAATCATGATCCTGATCGCCGTCGTAATCCACATAGTACCATTGATTCGCACGCACTTTTTTCCCATGCACATTTCGGTCAACGGGTAACGCAGTCAGTTTATCAAAACCCTGCTTTTGAAAATCAACCACTTCCCTCCCGGAAACTAAGACACGAGGTGTTCCATTGATCGATGAGAGACAGGTATTGTGATAGCCTTTTCCCAAGCGAACCCCCGGCTCAAAAACAGGCAGCTTCTGTTTACCATCGGATCGATTTTCGAAGAAATAGGTTCCATTGGAAGGCTTATCCGGGCAGGAAACCAACAGATCCAGATCACCATCGCCATCGTAATCCATCGGAAGCGGCCAAGCCCATAACCCGACCCCCAGATCAACTTCAAGATCTGGATTATGGTAGGTTAATTGCTCCAATTCTTCCGCGGGCAACGAGACCGTCAGAGTAAAAAACAAGAAGGCGAAACCGAGCTGATAACCAGTTCGAAATAGAGGACGAGCGACCATAATAGAATTTCCTAAAACGGAATGAGTAGTATCGTTCAAAAAGCAAAGACGTGCTATAATCTCAAAAATTTATGACTTCCTATATTTAACTCGAATACTCTGGAAGAGTCCAGTCGTTCAATTCCGTACAGATTCAATAAGTTGAAATATAATGAATTGGTTGCTTCTTTGTCGTTTATTGGGTCTTGTGGGAATGCTGGTCGGAGCCTCAATGGTCTTCAGTCTCCCCTGGGCATTTCCGATCTTTGGTGAAACCGCCGAATTCGAATCCGCGGGCTTCTGGGGCATTTGTGGTGCCATCGCCTGCAGTGTTGTCTCTGGCTCCATTCTATATCTCGTCGGTCGCAATGAACATGGCACCATCCTGCGAAAAGAAGCATTGGCAATTGTCGGACTGAGCTGGATCTATTCCGGAATTCTCGGCTGCCTGCCTTTTCTTTTTTCCGGGACCATGGTCACACCAAATATCCCAATGACCATTCCCGATGCCTTGTTCGAATCGATTTCGGGATTCACGACCACCGGGGCTTCCGTGCTGCGTGAACTGGAAGACCCAGCACTGGTTCCCCGTTCGGTTCTATTCTGGCGCAGTTTTACTCATTGCCTGGGAGGCATGGGAATCATCGTTTTGTTCGTCGCAATTCTGAGCCATCTGGGTGCGGGTGGAAAGGCGTTAATGAAACGCGAAGTCCCCGGTCCCACAAGTGAAGCTGTGCGACCGCGCGTGCGTGAATCGGCAATTGTCATGTGGACCATCTACGTCTCTTTTACACTCGTCCTGGCATTGATCCTCTGGTTGGAAGGCATGAGTGTGTTCGACGCATTCTGTCACAGCTTCGGCTCAATGGCAACCGGCGGTTTCAGCACGCACAATGCCAGTGTCGGCTACTTTAACAGTTCGCTAATTGAATTTACGATCGCCGCCTTTATGGTTGCTGCCGGCACCAACTTCTCGCTTTATTTTCTTTCACTCAAAAATATTCGCTCGCAGGACCGTTCCTGGAAACACTTCATCGCTCCACTGAGAAACGACATTGAGTTTCGTACCTACTTGATCATTCTAGGCTCCGCAATTCTGTTTCTGACCTACAACCTGATGCGAAACCAGATTTACGATAACCTGCCTGACGCACTGCGTTATGCCGGCTTCCAAGCCGTCTCGATCATGACTACTACCGGCTATGGAACCGGCGACTTCGATACCTGGAACGAATCTTCCAAAATGTTATTGCTGCTGTTGATGTTTGTCGGCGGCTGTGCCGGCTCGACAGCAGGTGGCATTAAAGTCATTCGATTCGTCCTCTTTGCGAAAATCATCTGGCTCGAAATCGAAAAATCATTCCGCCCGAATGTGGTTCGCCCTGTTCGACTCGGCGAGACCAATATCGAACAGAGCATACGAAACGATGTCACCGTTTATTTCAGTCTGGTCCTGGTAATTTTCATCTTCAGCAGCCTGTTACTGACGGCCATCGAGCCGAATACGGAATGGCAAAAGAATAAACCGGAGAAACTGATTGACTGTACCAGTGCCGTGGTCGCGACCCTGAATAATATCGGTCCGGGTGTCGGCGAATTGGGTCCCACAGAAAACTATGCTGACTTTACCCTGACAGGAAAAGTGATTTTGACCGTTCTGATGCTGTTAGGTCGACTGGAACTGTTTGCGATTCTCGTGCTGTTTGTTCCATCCTTCTGGAAAAACTACTGATCTAAAAAGAGCACGAATCTCTTTCAGACTCGTGCTCACTATCTCCATTGATTGTGATTTACTTTATCAAATCTTTTCAGGTTTTTGACCCGTCTTATACTTCTTTGGTCCCGTCCCGGAATTATTTGGTTCATATTCTCCAACGAAATCCGTCTTGGCTCCCTGGGTTGGAATTTGATCTTCCATCCCCAGTGCCCACAAAATTCCGTTCAGCGACAATTTTCGCACATTGGAATCTTTGAAATCAAAGGGATGTGCCGTTGTAGTAAAGAAGACACGCCCCTTGGTCCCGTCTTCTCCTTTGTATGTCTTCGTCCAGGCAACGGGATTGGTCATCGGAAATTTATCCAAGTTGCCTTTCATCTGGTGATTTGACTTTAGCGAATGCCCGATCAGAAGAGGCTTACTGTCACCCGCCAGCTTATGACCTTCACTGCCGCCATGCACGTGATACAACCAGGAGTAAGCTTTATACGGTTTCACGCCTCGCAGAATCGGATGCTCTTTGGCATCATCATCAATAGTGACTTCAGTCAAAAATTCGTGACCATCCCCAAAATGACCATGGTGTGTGATCCATCTTTGGCCCACGAGTTCAGCGATCTTTTCATTGTTCCAATCCTTGAAAGGGCTCTTCGGATCACGAAACAGAAATGCATGCGTTGCAGTTCGGAAACCAACAACCGGCTTTCCTGATTTGACATACTTTAAAAAATGCTGGAACTGCTCAGGTGGTAAATCCCGAAAACGAGTGAACAGCACCATCAGGTCTGCGTCATCGAGTGCTTCCAGACCACTGATTGATTTTTGGTTTCCTGGAGCAATATTGCCATCTTCATCGAGTGAATAACAGATCGTCACGTCGAATCCATAATCCCGCTTCAATATTTTTGCCAGCATCGGCATCGATTCTTCAGAACGATATTCGTCATCACCGGTTACAAATACGACGTGAGGCTTCTCACCAGCCTGCGTTTCTGTCACAAACATCGCCCCCAATAACAATGAGGAAAAACAGATCAAGAGATAAGACAACGGTTTCATGAATACTCCTGCCAACGCTGAGGGTTTTTCTATGTATGAAGCATGACGGTTCACTTCGATTCAACCTCTATCGTATCGAAACAGGGGACCCGAATTCAATTGTTGAATAGGAGAACTCTTGACCTTGCCCCATAGATTAGGCATGCTGGAATCATCAAAAATCTGTCAGATTTCAAAACACCTTCCAAATTGGCTCCTTTTATCGAGTTTCACAGCAACATGAAGAATGACACACTAAAGACATGTCTGATTGCCGGATTCCTCCTAGTGATCTTGTTTTCGCTCAAGACAAATCTGTTTGCCGATTCCGCTCTGAAAATCCCCGCCGTTTCAGACAAAAATGTCCATCTGCGAGGCAGTTATCAGAACAGTAGACAGAAATTTGAAAAAGAGAAGACCGGACATGTCGCGTTTCTGGGTGGTTCAATTACTGAAATGAATGGCTACCGTCCCATGGTCTGCCAATTCCTGGAAAAAACATTTCCGGAAACCAAATTCCAGTTCACGAATGCCGGGATTTCTTCCACCTGTTCGAATACAGGTGCCTTCCGTACCACTCGTGATGTCTTAAGCCAGGGTCCCGTTGATCTGTTTTTCGTCGAATTTGCTGTCAACGATGACCAGGACGCCGGCCATTCTGAAACAGCCGCCATTCGAGGCATGGAGGGCGTGATTGCACAAATTCGCAAACACAACCCTTGTGCCGACATTGTGATGGTTCACTTCGTGAATCCTTCCATGCTGGAAACGATTCAACAAAACAGGAAGCCGCTCTCCAGTTCCAGCCATGAACGTGTCGCCGAACACTATCAGATTTCAACCGTCGATCTCGCCAGTGAAGTCGCGAAGCTCATACAAGCCGATCAACTGACCTGGAAACAATTCGGGGGTACACACCCGGCCCCATTTGGAAACGCCATCTGTGCTGCCATGGTTGAAAAGCTGCTCACAAACGCCTGGCAGGAACAAGGATCGCGCAGCAAACACACGATACCCGAAAAACCTCTCGACCCTTACAGCTTTCGCAACGGAAGACTGATTGACATTAAGAATGCGAAACTGAATGCAGGTTGGACGATCGAAGTCCCCGATTGGGATTCCATCCCCGGAAGTAAACGGAGTCGCTTTACCAGCATTCCCATGCTGTGTGCCACAGAAGCCGGCGCAGAGCTGGAACTCGATTTTGAAGGAACTGCACTAGGCGTCTTTACCGTCGCTGGGCCTGATGCCGGAACCCTGGAAGTGAGCATTGATGGAAGCCCGTTTCAATCCTTTGACCTGTATCACAAATACAGCAAGGGTTTGCACTACCCGCGTTCAGTCGTCTTTAACAGCGAGTTAAAACCGGGCAAGCACCATGCGAAAATCCACTTGAGTGAGAAATCATCCGGAAAAGGGCATGCCGCGCGAATTATGTATTTTGCTGGTAACTGAGCACAACAAAGTTCGGCTTAAAAGAAATCCAGACGGACATCAAACAGTTTCTGTCGATCGCCCCGATTGCGAAAATCGTCCAGCATCGCTTTCATATCCGGACGCAAAAATTTATTAAACTTCTGTTTGCCGCCGATCCGCACAACCAGTCGTTTTTCATAGTCTACAATTTCAGGAGAAAGCCAAAGCGTGTTGATCTTACCTCCCGATCTGACGTAGATCACATTCCCCTCTTTCACACTGACATTGAGTGATACCGGCCTGACTCGAATGCGCTGATTTTTAACGACAACCGGCCGCATGATCTGCGGAGGAAGCTCTTCGGTACGTACCCAGTAAAACCGATTATCAATCGGACGCAGAATATTTTCTTCGATCTCTTTCGGATACTTGAGTCGCTGCTGCAGCTCCATCCAGTTAAACAGGTTATGAATTTCTTCGTAATAATGTTCATAACCCCGCCCTATATACTCGGCGTAAATCACATCGTGTCCATATCGCATCATCCGGTTGACAACCAGCGAATTATGATCCAGCGTATCGCGGTCGAGTTCGCCTCCCACGATATACCAGGGCAAATGTTTTGCATTCTGCCAGTAGTGCAGATTAAAAGCGCTGGTTTTTCCTGCAATGGGGATCACGCCGGCAAACAAACCTGGATGTGACATGCCGATATCAAAAGCCGCATCCGCCCCCGTACCATGTCCGGCAAGAAACACGCGATCGGAATCGACATTAAAACGCTTCCGGGCATCGCGAATAGATTGGATGACGGCATAGTGTGCCGTGATATTGTCTTCGTAATCCTTCTGATCTTTCTGAAGATACTCTGGTGAGATCACAATATAACCACGGCGCTGTGACTGACCAGGACCGTTTTTGTACTTCCCCCACCAACCCAGCTCAAATTGAGCTGTCTTGTGCGAAGGGTGCAGTGCAACGATCATCGGATAACTATGATGCGGATTATATTCAATCGGCAATAAGACCGAGTAAGAAACCGGGACTTCCGCACCGGGATTGGTCACCTGAATCGTAAAGGCATCATCATTCTTGCGTACGGGCGCATCCAGAATGGGTGGCAAAAGAGGGATCATCTGCTTGACCACTTCCGTCGAAACACCTTCCAGCTTTTGGAGCGTTTCAATCATGAAATCGCGTTCATGCTCATCTTCGTTGCGCAAATATTCCAGCACTTGTGCCCGTGCAGTCCACAAATTGAGTGCCGTATCCAAGTCGGTCACCACACGCGCGGATCCGACAATCCAACCTGAATAGGCAATCGCCAGTTTTTCTCGAGCAGACAGAGAATCATCGCTTTCCAGGTTCAGAAAGGCAGCTAATCGATCGATGGAATCAAAATTGAGCTGAGTGATGACCTCGCGGCGATAAGCCTGTAACAGATTCTTGGTCTTCTCATCCTTGATCTCAGCTTCGAGTTCTCCCAGGCGGAACTGTGCTTTCTCGATCTGTTCTTGCCGTTTATGATAATCTTCTTCGACTTCACGAAGCTGCCTTAGAATGGACTGGCTGACGTTATTCGTCGGAAATCTGGCAATCGCCTCCTGTGCCAATTGATGCTGACCGGCTTTGCGCCGCTGTTGAAGTTCATTGAGCAACTGCTGACTATGCAGCGTGCGTAAGTCTTTCACAAACACTGCAATTTTATCTTTGTACTCAGGAAAATCCTGTTCGATATCCGCAAATGCCTGGGCTGCGGGAAGATACAGGCCCGCTTGAATATAAAACCGAGCGATGGCGATCCGTTCATTCGGGTCTAGCGGATCAATGGCTTGTTTCAACATCGCCGCCAGAACTTCTTCTTTCACAGAGGTCGTTCGAATTCCCAGATCCCATTGATGCTTGAGGCCGGTCACTTTCAAATACCGAGGAGTGATCTCGGTGACTCCCTGCAGTAATGCCAGATTCCCTTTATTCGTACTGAGAGTCACTGTTCGTCGTCCGAACTTGTCAAAATCGGTCACATCAATGAATGAGCCGACGGTTTTTAACATCTGTCCGCGACCGGTCACCTGCTGTTTGAGTGGGAATATCTCCTGCTCGGATAAAAATTCCTGGTTCAGATTGAATCGCTCCACATTCCTGCGAGAAACGAAATAGCGAATCATCCCGTTATCGACCAGGATTATCGGTGCCCCTGTGAACGTGCGCGATGACTCGCGCGGATCAACAATGTCACCCTCAATCCTGGCAGCTAACTTATCCGTGAGGCCAAGAATCGGTGCCAGATCACCGCGGATGATGGTGCCATGCTTCAGCTCCACTTCCCCGGCTTGGACTGCCCCTATAGGTACGAACCCAAGTCCGATCAAGAGCAGGAAAACCAGTGCGGCGAGACTCGCTCTTCTCAGACTCAAAGTAGCACAATAAAAACAGTTAACGGATTCAGGAAATAATCGTACAGTCATACAGAATTCATCGACATACCGACAGTCAGAATTTGAGAAATAGTAAGCCCCTGTGATTTACCTACGCATCCCGAATCCGTTCATTGGTAAAAAATCAGGATAAATTCAATTTTACGGCAATCCAGCGCCATAATTCCGGAATAAACAGATAACCGAGGTAGCATATTCCGGCTATGACCCCCAGGTAAATAATCAGGGTAATCCAGCCCCAGGTCCCTTCTGCCAGATTCTTAAAAAATCGGCGACGATTCCTGCGGTCATAATCACGACTGATTTCGTTGATTTTATCCTGCATATTTGTCGCACGCGCATCAGCTTTGTCTTTGATTGTGCGGACCTGCATGACCGAATCAAATTCCGGACACTGTGCCAGCCCGATAAACTGCCCCTCGGCGGTGCGTTTGACTTTGGCAGTCGTATTAATCACACCGGCTTTCACTCCCTGCTTGATCTGGGCAACCGTCATTTTGCTGACGATCGTTTTGCCGGCTGCGTTCTGATGTTGAATGAACCAGACTCGTTGCTCCACAACCTCTTTCTTGTTTTTGCTGGTTGATCGCTCCGCGTCTTTGGCAGACGAAACTTCATGCCCACTACTTCGCTTGGGAGCAGCCGCGGATGACACTTTGCTTTTGCCTTTGCGACGGACTCGTGGTGCTCCAGACGCAGCCTCACCATCGATAAAGCTTAACGACGGCGATTCCAATTCCATGTCTTCCAACAAAGACATAATCTCGGCACAATTCTTAAATCGATGATCCGGGTTTTTGGCCATCATCTTTTCAATTAACAGATCCAGTTTCTCGGGTACTTCCGGATTAAGCTTGCGGACGGACTCAAACTTCCCAGACTCCTTAGCCATGATCAGTTCCAGAGCCGTATCGCCACTGAATGGAAACTTGCCCGTCAGGAAGTTATAAAAAGTTCCCCCTAAGGCATAAATGTCCGTCCGATGATCGACATGCTTGGCATTCCTTGCCTGCTCGGGAGGCATATAAAGGGGCGTCCCCAGTCCCGTGCCACTTTGGGTCATTGAGTTATCTTCATCAACGGCTTTGGCAAGCCCCAGATCAGCTACCTTCACGACGCCTTTACTGGTCACCAAAATATTGTCGGGTTTGATATCGCGATGAATCAGTTTTGACTCATGTGCATGTGAAAGCGCATCCAGACAGGCCAGAATAATCAATGTGGCATCACCAATGGAAAGCTGTTTGAGCTCATCCATCCAGTCCTGCATGCTCTTGCCATCGATATATTCGATGGCAACATAATGAAATCCGTGATCCTCCCCGACAGCATAACAGCGGACCACATTGGGATGGTCAAGCTTGGCCATCGCTTTCGCTTCACGATAAAAACGCTCTACAAATTTCGGGTCGTTGGCGAACTTTTTCTTCAGAGTCTTGATCGCTACTTTACGATCCAGACTCTCCTGCTCGGCCAGATAGACATCGCCCATACCACCGGCACCCAGCTTGCGTTTCAGCCGAAACTCTCCCAGATGAGTAATCTTATTCGCGGATGATGCCCCTTTTTGAGGTGAGGCTTCTGATGAAGACATTGTTCCATTCTCCTGTTAAGCCCGCAGAAAAAAACCAGGTATTAATAAAGAATATAAGTGCAGAACTCACTTCAGCTTGCAGGATGTAGTAGAAATGAAATAATGAACCGGGGACAACGGAAACTCTGCCCCGGATTCGTAAAAACCTGCATCGCCCAGTATAAACAGAAGCCTCTAGAATAGCCATAATTTCCTGTCAAACCAGCGAAGAAATGCAACCGGTCTACCAGGTACATTCTTTCCCGGTCAACATCTTGTATGCTTCAAAGTATTTCTCGCGTGTTTTGGACACGATTTCTTCAGGCAGTGGAGGAGGCGGGCTGTTTTTATCCCACGTAGTCGTCTCCAGCCAGTCACGTACAAACTGTTTGTCCAGTGACAGTTGAGCCCCTCCCGGTTGATAGCGGTCGGCCGGCCAGAAACGAGAGCTGTCAGGTGTGAGAACTTCATCAATCAGAATCGGTTCGCCGTCCAGAATCCCAAATTCAAATTTTGTATCTGCCAGAATGATGCCTCGCTGCTGTGCGTATTCGGATCCCTGCTGATAAATCTGAATACTCAAGTCACGTAGTTTTTCTGCCAGTTCCTGACCGATGGCATCACTCATAGTCTGAAAGGAAACATTTTCATCGTGGCCTGTTTCCGCTTTGGTTGCCGGGGTAAAGAGTGGCTCTGGGAGCTGATCGCTTTGCTGCAGACCTTCCAGTAGATCGATTCCACAGACGGCGCCCGTCGCCAGATAATCTTTCCAGCCGGAACCGGAAAGATAACCGCGAACAACACATTCAAAGGGAATTACTTCTGTTTTTCGAACGACCATACAGCGACCGCTCAGCGCCTCCAGATCAGCATCATCGGGAAGTGGTACATCAGCCGGATTCATGCTCAGTAAATGATTGGAAACCGACTCAAATCGTTCAAACCAGAACCGACTGATCTGAGTTAATACCCGCCCTTTATCCGGAATGCCAGGGGACAAAATCCAGTCAAACGCACTGATACGATCTGTGGCGACAAACAGTAATCGGTCCCCAAAATCATACACATCTCGAACTTTACCCCGTTTGACGGGAATTCCGGAAAGCGAACTTTCAATAAGAGCTGCAGAAGCCATAAACGAAGACCACCATGATTAAAATCCAATGAATTTGAACACTGGAAGTTTACCGAGAAGCCGCCTGCTAAACAATTGACGACAAATCATAACCGACAAATCCCATACAAAATGAGTGATCGTCAGGTTCCTGCTTACTCAGTCACGTATCTCGTTACAATGTACATACATACGAGTCTACACTTGCCTGCGGCTCCTTAAACGCGATAATGGATGGTAAGGCCTGAAGTTAACAACTTTCTCAAAAAATCAGATAACGATTGCGACCCGTTTTATGGGCAACTTGCGTTTTTTAATTGCACCCTCACAACTACCTGAAGACTGGTCTGATCTTCATCGTGCTTATCTGAACGCTGTTGATGGTCGGGTTTTTCCCACGCGTGTTGAAGTGGACGGGAATCTGCTGACGTTTCGCCGACAGACCTCACAAAGCTGCAAATTGAATATAGTCTGGAAAATCACCGACTTCGGCCGACCTGTCATCAGAACAGCTTCCCTCTCAGAACGGGAAGAACCTTATGTTCTGCTCCTCGAGTTAGCCCGCGGAAAAATTTCCACACTCAAAGACCAACTCAGTGTTTGGCAAATCGCCGGTTTGAACATTCCTGAAGAACTCTGGAAACTACACGACGAAGCCTTCTCTGCGTTCTCGAAAGCTGCGGTTAACCAGGACAAACTGGAAGAATGCTCAGATCTGGCGGGAGTCGCTCTACAGAAAGCACATGCTGCAGCCGAAATGCTGGTGCAACTTTATGCGCGCCAGCGATTGATGATTCTGCATCAACGCGCACAATCTCTGAAACTGCCTGTGTCACTGGGCTGTAACCTGGGTGAGTTTGTCCCCAATTCACAGGAAACCCGGCAGATCTGCCAGGCCTTTGACGCCGCGAACACTGATCTGATTAACTGGAAATTGATCGAACAGTTTGAAGGAGATCAGAATTGGGATTTATGCGACCAGCAGGTTGACTGGTGCGAAAAGAACCATCTTCTGATTCGTGGCGGATGTCTGCTCGACTTTGCTCCACATGGTCTACCCGACTGGCTTGAGTCCTGGAAGCTGGATATGGTCAACTTCCAGAGCATCATTTCGCATTTCATCGAAACGGCCATCACGCGGTACACCGGCAGTATCCGGACCTGGACTCTGGTTTCCGCCATGAATACCGGCGGCGTGTTTGGCCTCAACGAAGAAACGCGCTTAACATTAACCGCACGGGCAATCGAAGTTGCCAAACAGACCGACGATTCCATTCAGTGCTTTATTCGGGTGGAACAACCGTGGGGCGACTATCTGGCTAAAGGCCAGCATCAGTTATCCCCCATGCAATTTGTGGATGCAATTGATCGGCTCGGCGTCGGCCTTTCCGGAATCGATCTTGAATTCAGTATTGGTTACTACCCCAATGGTTCCCATCACCATGATTTGCTGGATATCTCAAAACTGATTGATAAATGGAGTGCGCTCAATCTGCCTTTACATCTCACGCTGGCATTTCCCAGTGATGACTCGATCATCGATGAGAAAAACAAGAGCATATCTAAAGTACAAGCAGGCCAGTGGAAAACAGACTGGAGCGAAGCAGCCCAGGCGGAATGGATTGACCTGTATCTTCCCCTGCTTCTGGCTAAACCTGCTGTGACGGGCGTGTACTGGTCCCGTTTTCGAGATCAGGATGCACGTCGTTTTCCCCACTCGGGCTTGATCAACTCCGAAGGCCAGGCCAAACCCGCCTTGAAAACCATCACCAAGTATCACCAGCAGTACTGGCGATCCTGAATTCAGACTTTCCCGATCCGGTCAAAGCCGCTCTCAGTCGAAAATTAGCTGACTGCCTGCTAGTATGTAATTGCGTGAAGCATTGTTAATCCGAAAACCTGATCTCTCTTCAGGATGTTTTCACCACGTAAATTCCGACGGATTCGATTCCGTCTTCCCCCACTAATTGAAGGATTCTGAAATGGCTGCTGAAAGCAAAGTGCCTGAAGTTGGCAAACGTGCTCCTGCTTTTTATCTTCCCGCTTACCCCGAAGGAAAAATTCGCTTGAGCCAGTACAAGGGTGAGAAAAATGTGCTGCTTTATTTTTACCCCAAAGATAATACCCCAGGATGCACTACCGAATCCTGTGATTTTCGGGATCGAGTCGCCACATTCAAACGAAATGACACCGTGATTCTGGGGATCAGTCCCGACTCCGTCGCGTCACACGAAAAGTTCGCAACTAAGTTCGATCTCCCTTTCATCCTGCTCTCCGATGAAAACCATGAGATTGCCGAAAAGTACGGCGTGTGGGTTGAGAAGATGAACTACGGCAAAAAATACATGGGCATTCAGCGTTCCACTTTCCTGATTAATAAGGATGGAAAAATTGCTGCTGCCTGGCCGAAAGTCAAAGTCAAAGGGCACGCTGAAGAAGTCACAGAAGCTCTGAAAGAGCTCGACTGAATTCACTTTTACTCCGAATGGTTGGATTAACCAGCCATTCGGCGTTGTTCTGCAGGAAACTGGATAAACGGACCTACTGCTCCCTGTTGACTTCCATCCCACTCGTGGCTGTTCACCGACTCCAGCACTCGTTCTGCAATCTGCATCGCCTGAAGCGCCTGTGGGCCTCCGACCAGGGGCTCGGCTCCAGTTCGAATTGCTTCAACGAAACTGCTCAATTCAGCCGTTAATGCATCTGCCGAAGAAACATCGGGCGAATCGACTTTCAAAAATGTGCCAAACACATCCTGTTTCAACGCTTCAATGTTCGCGCCTGCTTTTCTTGCACGCTCCAGTGGCGGCGTTCCATAGAGCAGCGTTTCTGATGGTTGATACGAGGTCACTTCGCGACTGGTAAAGTCAACGGTCACACACCCCGAGGCACCCCAAATCTGCATATCCCGCTTGGCGGTAGGACAAATTCGGCTGGCAGTCAGGTCCGCGATACAGCCATTCTGGAAGCGTAAGCGAGCCTGAACAACATCTTCGTGCTCTCCCATGACTGAAACGCCAAAGGCTTCGACGCTTTTAACTTCTGAGTCAACAAGAGACAGCACAAGATCAATATCATGAATCAGCAAATCGTGAATCACGCCGATATCAGTAGATCGAAATGTATAAGGACTGACGCGTTCGCTGCGAATAAAACGTGGGTTCGCGCAACGCGCGAATGCTGCTTGCGTCGCAGGATTAAATCGCTCGACATGCCCTACCTGAAGCAAAGTGTTATGTGCTTCAGCAATCCGCACCAGTTCTTCTGCCTCCTCAAGATTACAGGCAATCGGTTTTTCCACCAGAACCGGAATGTTGCGGGATAAAAACTCACTGGCGATTGCCAGATGCACGTGAGTCGGAACGGCCAAAGAAACCGCATCAATTCCCTCGAACAATTCGCGATAATCGGCAACCCAGCGACTGCCATGCTGTTCGGCAACTGCCCGGCCTTGCTCCGGATTTGTATCCGCTACGGCTGAAAGATTCACTCCTTCCAGACCGGCTAAAATTCTGGCGTGATGACGTCCTAAGGCACCGACCCCGACTACAGCTACATTCATTAAACTCATGCTGCTCTCCGTGTTGAACTTTGTTCGCTTTCTTCAGGAACATATTTCGCATTGCGCGCTGCTTCTTCGCGGCCTCGGCCGGCTTTACTTCCTTGAATGGCTTCAAAATGGTTGAACAAGGTCTGCAATGCCATCGGCATCACCCCGTCCAGTTCCTGGCTGAAGATGTCTTTTACTTCATCCAGTTTCTTATTTTTTCGATAAAACAGTCGGTGTGCCCGGCGGATAACGGCAACAGAATTCTCAGAAATCCCTGCGCGTTGCATACCGACAATATTCACCGTCCGAACCCGGAAATCATCAGCACCGGTGCATATCATAAATGGAGGCACATCCACAGTCGCCCGTGCAGAACCACTGACAAAGGCCAACGTCCCCACAGTACAAAACTGATGCACGACGGTATTACCGGAAACAATCGCCCGATCATGCACATGCACATGGCCGCCAAGTAAGACGCCATTGACTAGTGTTACATCATCAAAAATCCGACAGTTATGCGCTACATGAGAGTTACAGAGAAATGTATTCCGGTTCCCGATACGAGTACGGTGATCCTCTTTTTCTGCGCCGCGATGAATGGTGCAACCTTCCCGAAACAGATTATCATCACCGATCTCTAATCTGGTGGGAGAATTCTTATATCCTGCATCCTGTGGCTCTGCACCAATGACCGATGTGGGAAAAAATCGATTTCGCTCTCCGATCGTGGTATGCCCGGTAATGGAAACATGACTTTGCAATACCGTCCCGCTTCCAATCGTTACATGAGGACCAACATGGCAAAATGGTCCGATCGTAACATCTTCCCCGATCTCCGCTTTAGGGTCGACATAGGAAAGATTTGATATATTTGTCGGCATGTTCGACATCCCTAAAAGTCTGCAGTCAATGACGTACCAGAGTGTGAATAAATGACTGCCATTCAGCAGCCGAAAATTGCAATGTCAGGCAACCTTCCATACTGTTTCAGACAGAGTGGAACGGTGCGTCGATTTAATTTTTTTGATTAACTCTCGATTTAAAGCATGCCCCGATTGATGCGCACTGAAATATCCATGCATGTCACATCCAATCAAGGCGAAGTCACCTAAACAATCTAATATTTTGTGACGAACACATTCATCAAGTGTTCGAAATTCATTTCCAACAGGTCCCTCTTGCCCCAGGACCAGTAAATCTTCTGCTGAAAGACGCTGACCGTATCCCAGTGCACGCATTGCTTCGACTTCCTCTTCCAGAACAAAAGTTCGTGAAAAAGCCAGTTGATTCATCCAGGTTTCAGGATTAATTTCCAGCGTCAAACACTGTGGCGTTACAGGCGAATCTTCACCGTAATTCAGATAATAACCAATCGCCAGAACCGACCGATTCAACGGTTTGGCCTGAATAAAGCTTCCCGATTCGTTTTCAACGGTTAGAGGCTGTTCGATACAAATCAATTCTCGCTGAAACGGTTGCTCAACGATGCCTGAATCCAGCAGAGCCAGAGACAATTCCTGTGAAGAACCGTCGAAACAAGGCGCTTCGGGAGCATTGATCTCGATGCGGCAATTATCGATTTGTAATCCCGCGAGTGCAGCCATGACGTGCTCGATCATTTCGACCGATGCATCCTGATATTCAATTGCAGTCCGTCTCTGTTTGAATACCGCATATTCAATTAAAGCCGGAATCGGTTTTGAACCAGCAAGGTCCGTTCGGACAAACTGAATTCCATGATTCTCCGGAGCCGGACAGAATCGAATTTTAACATCCGAGTTGGTAAAAATCCCAACCCCAGTACATTCTAATGATCTGGCCAGCGTTCTCTGATTTCGAGTTCGCATTGCCTACTCCTTCGATGACGGGATACTATCTGCTGCGCTGAAACAATCGCAAAAAGGATGCAGGCAGGTCGGAACACCTGCACTACATCCAAAGAGAGTGGTAACCAAGCATTCGGTTTAGCGATTAGTCGTACCCGGCGTTGGACGAGTTGTCGAACGAGTTGGAGCGGCAGAGGAACCACCTGAACTTGGCTTATAGCTTCGGTTCAGATAATCCAGAACAGACAGCGTAATGTCATCATCGGCACGGTGATAAACAACCTGACGATTCATGCCTTGAATCAGTTTCTTGGGATCATCGGTATCGAGGTTTTCACGATTAAACCGCATGATCAAAGTGTAGTTGTAGATCTTGGCATACTTCTTGACGGTGTCTGTCACTTCCATATAAATGGTGTGATAGATGCGTGACTCTTTTCGCAGGAAGTCGCGCTGTGCTACTTTACGAAATGCTTCAAAGTCTGAAGCGGCCTGGGCCAACTGTTTTTCGCGAGCCAGATACTCGGGACTACCCTGTTTGAAGTCCTGCATTTCTTTCTGCACAGCTTGGATCTTTTCAGCCATTGCCTTGGCTTTGGCATCACTTTGCTGAATCTCTGCTTTCAATTCTTCACGCAGAGCGGTGAATTTTGTGTAGTTTTTGAACACATGGGCCATGTCGATCAGACCGACTTTGTGTTCCACTGATTTTGCATTTGTCGATGCTGTGCCTTGTGCTGACGCTGTTTCAGTCAAACAGGCAAAACAACCGGCGATAGCAATAACCGTAGCTGATGTAATTAATTTTTTCACGACCGAAGCACTCCTTTGCAGAATGGACCACTCTCCGTAGTGGCAATCAAACGAAATTAGATTTTTCTTGATTTGGTGACGAATTTGATCCCAGCCTCTAATACACAAATTCTTGATCAAACTCTATTGGAAATGTTGCTTTGTCTTGTATGGCGCTGAGGAAATCATGTCATATGAAACCTGCTGACCATACTGAGAGAACGATAATTTTGCATAGTTTGGATTTTACGTCAATACGAAAAACCGGGCTTTGTCATGCTAATTTCTCAGGAATCGATACATAACAAATTATTTCACACATTTTTTGATCAATTCGACAAGCCGCAAACAAAACTATCGGATTCAATGTTATTTTTTTGGGCTTGCCTTAAATTTCTAATTCTATTATTAAACGGCTCTCTTTCATAATCTCTATCGCTACCTACCCCCTCATTCGAATCCATTTCGACTCGTGATTCAAAAACAATTCTGTTTACTCAATCACCTTCGACTCCACAATTAATACCTTACAAATGGGCTGTTTAAAGTCAGCACGGAGGCTTATTCCATGTGTTCGCTAGACCGCTGGATCCTGACACCTTTATTAATTACAGGGCTGCTACTCTGCCTTGCTGATGACGTTGATGCAAAAAAACGGACATTTCCCTACGAAGCCGTCGTCAATGCGGAAGAAGCTCTGGTAAGAAGCGGCAATGGACGCCGCTATTATCCCACGCTCAAACTCAAACGAGGCAGCCGTGTCACCGTACATCGGCACGATCCGGGTGGCTGGTTCATGATTACGCCCCCCCAAGGGAGCTTCAGCTGGATTCGTGCTGAATATGTGCAGAAAGCAGCCGGCAATCGTGGTCGAGTCACAGAAAACGGAGTCGTAGTACGTGTCGGAAGTGCCTTTGGTGATTCGCGCGATGTAGAACAGATTCGGCTCTCCAAAAATGATGAAGTGACTGTTCTGGGAACGAAAAATGTCCCGACAGAATTCGGCAACGTCCTCATGTATCAGATCAAGCCACCAACGGGTGAATGGCGCTGGGTAGAAGGACATCTGCTGGTTCCCACTAATCAATATCAACCCGGACAAACTCCACCCACCCCCGTCGATTCACCGCTCGCTACGAATGAAACTGATCCGTTTACTCAAAACATCACAAAAAATGAAGCTCCTGCACCACAACAGGAAATGATTAAAACCCCCACCGACGGCTCTGCACGTCGCAGCGTTCCGGAAGAAGAACAGATTGCCGCCGCCAAACAGGCCATCAAAACCATCGATACCCAATTCCGTTCCATGATCGAAGCCGAACCAACGGCATGGGATTTGAATGCCTTAGAACAGGACTACAAAACCCTGCAGCAGGAGATCAAACACCCTGCGATCGCCAGTAAAATTGACTTGAGGCTGGACGCTGTTACTCGCTATCGAAAAGTACAGGCAGAATATCAGGACTTCCTGAAATTGGCAGAAGAGACCAGCAAACGAGACGCCGAACTCGTCTCCATGGCTCCCGATCAGAACAAAACCAGCCGCTATCCTGCCCCTGAAATGACGACACCAGGATCAGAATCCCTGATCCCACCAACTCCCGAACCGTCCTCACAACCAGTAACACCAAGCCAACCAGTCACTCCGCTGCCTCAACCCAGCGCGCCGACACCAACGATTCCTCAACCACAGACAACACCACAACCCTCGCAACCGGCTCAACCGCGGTTCTCGGGAGCTGGCATTGTCCGCCGCTTACGAGCCCCCCGACAGGGAATGCCAACCCATGCATTGGTTGCTCCCAATGGTCAGTTCCTCGCTTATTTACAGCCGGTTTCACCACAAATCAATCTGGATGCCGCAGTAGGACATCCCATGGGCGTCACCGGTAAACGCTGGTTCCGCTCTGATTTACGCGGCGACTACATCCTGGTCGAATCCATGATGCCGGTCCGTCTGCAAGCGGCTCCGGTCCCCAATCGATAAACAGACATCAATGCCATACATAAAAAAGCCCTCTGTTCCTTGTGAGCAGAGGGCTTTTATTTTTTTATTAAATCGAAAGAGAAGCTTACATCATCTCTTCGGTACCAGCGGCTTTCTCGACATCCTCTTCGCTGACTTTACCTGATCCCTTGGGATCATCTTTGAACAGAATCATAAAGATGACCATAATCACAAAGGCGGCCGCCGTCGGAATGATCCAGAATTCTTTCCAGGTCTGAAGTTTCGCGGCTCCTTCACCGATCACGATCGCATTGATTAAGTTTCCACTAATCAAGGCACCAACCAGCATCCCCACCCCTTGTGTCGCCAGAACAAGAAACCCTTGTGCCTGGGCTCGAATAGCAGGACCCGCTTTCTGATCAACATAAATTTGTCCTGTCACAAAGAAGAAGTCGTAACAGATTCCGTGCAACAAAATCCCACAAATAATCATCCAGGCAACACCGTCAGAAGCACCTGCTGCGAACAATGCATAACGGACAACCCAGGCAAACATGCCGAATAACAGCATCCGTTTGACGCCCAGAAACTTAAAGAAGATTGGCATCAATACCATAAACAGTACTTCGGACATCTGCCCGAACGACATTTTAAATGCCGGATTCGTGATTCCCGCATCAGCCACAAATACTGGTGCATAAGCATAATAAGCGGCTAGTGGAATACAGATAAGTAAGGAACTCGCCATAAACACGAGGAATGAACGATCCTTTAATAAAGCCAGCGAGTCTAACCCCAAAATGTCGCGAACAGAAATGGCCTTCCCCTTCGAAGGTGGCGGCGTGTGAGGCAGCGTTAAGCTGTAAAGACCCATCAAGACACCAGCCCCACCCGCAACGAGCAACGGCTTCGATGTCATATCTGCTCCCATCACCTTACTGACGATGATGTTAGCCACAATCCACCCCAATGTTCCAAATACACGTACTAAAGGGAACCAGACTTCCTGATTCTTTAAGTGAGAGAATGCAATCGTATTCGTCAGCCCCAATGTTGGCATGTAACATAACATGTGTAACAACAGCAATAAAATGAACGTCTTACTGCCTTCACCATTTTCGCCGACAACACTCGGTGCCATATAAAGCACCGCGCCTCCGATAATCATCAGCACCGCCAGCACGCGTTCCGAGGAAAAGAAACGGTCAGCCACCATCCCCAGCACGAACGGCGAGACAATCGCGGCAATGGGCCCCACGGTATAAGCCCAATAGATGGCATCCCCCATCCCGTTGGCCCCCATGTAGTTACCCACGGTAACATACCAGGCCCCCCACACGAAGAACTCCAGGAACATCATGATGGAAAGTCGAATACCAATAGATAATGGCGATTGCTGTGATGACATAGTGGGCGGGCCCTTCTCCTGATCTGTTGTTTTATCACGTTCAATGAAACTGTAGCGACTCTTGATTTTCTTCCAGGCTTCATCAGCCGTCGAGACACTACTAAGAACCCGAAATCGGGCTGAGTACGGAGCCTTTCGGATTTTGATCGTTACGATCATGTCCCGAATTCACAAATCAGGCAAGTATAAAGAGATCCACTCCCACGAATTTCTCTTGAATGTTCGGCAGTAACAGTCCCAGTTTCGTCCCACGAACCACCTGATAAAGCATCAAACAGTCCCCGTTCCACTTCAATATGGCCGCTTCTCGACAACACAGCCACCTTATTCCACTCAAATAAAGCCGCTACTCTACAATGATCTTCGTATCAATGCCAAAAACGATCACACCGTATCCCCTTTAATAGAAGACATTTATCGCCCCTGGACCACAAAATATACTATTTACCCAGATTTTCTAAATTATTTATATTTACACACAAAAGCCAGGCGATACAATCCATTCAACCCGAATAATCGTTATAATCGGCACAGGCGGAACTCACTCTCATCTCACTCTCAATAAAACCGCCACCACTTACTGAGAGGTCAAACATGAATCTGTTAAAAACATTCTGGAGTGAGGAAGCTGGTTTAGTCATGTCTGCTGAACTGGTCATGCTGGGAACCGTGGGTGTCCTTGGGGCCACCGTAGGGCTCAGTGCTGCTTCCACCGCCATCAACGATGAAATGGTGGAATTCAGCCACGCTATCCGAAGTCTGGATCAAAGTTATCATATTGAAGGCCACAAAAGCTGCCGTGCCTGGACCGCTGGTTCTTCGTACCGCCAGCAGGATGTGGCTGTTTCCCTCGCCGACCTCTGTGGCCAAACTGAGCAGGCAGAACAGGCTGCTGAGAAAGAAACCGTCATCAAACGCAAAGCACCTCCGAAATCAAAAGAGTTGCGAAAAAAGCTGAAAGCGAAAAAGAAAAAGGCCAAACAAAAACAGAACAAGAAAAATGAAGCCTGATTCATCTGGTTGCTAAGCAATTCCAGATAACAAATAAAAAAGCCCTCTTTGGAGTTTCAATCAAAGAGGGCTTTCTTCATTTTGAACGGGTTAGCTCACTTCGCCTGATTCCACTCGTCAACCTGCTGTAAGACTTTAATCACGGCCTTCAACGGGTCAAGAGCTTCAGCTTCAAACCGTCGGGAGATCCGTGGATTATTCGGAGGCGAATACGAACAACTGAATAAAAATTCGTTCGGCCGAACGCCTGGTTCGAGGCGATAATCGCGGATGCCCAGTTCATTCAACTTCTGAACAGCGGCGCTCCACGTTGCCGGATCGCGACGCAGCATCGTCTCAGCACGTAAGCGAAACTGGGGATCGACTTCTTTGACCGCAGCCTGCTTGACAGAATTCGTTTTATCAAACGGATTCGTTTCATTCTCGATTTGCTGGATTTCCTGGCCGAATGCACCACCGGTATTGGGTGAAAACTGCTCGTCTTCAAAGCCCACCTGTTCAATCGGATTATTCTGAAAACCACGTTCGGGCATCTGCTCGGCCGAAGGAAGTTCCGCCATTTTCTGGTCTGGTTCCAGCTGAGAAGGAACGGGATCTAGCTCCCAACCTTCCATCGCATCTGCGGGTGGCAACCATTCTTCGCCATTAATCGAACCATTTCGCGAAGAGGACGTTTTTGCGAAGGGACTCCCCTGGGGAGACCGCTTTCGATTTCCCCGAGACGGGCCGCCAAGATTTCCTTCACCCCCCAGCTCAATTTCATGTGATGAAGCATCAAACGAAATCTCTTCAAACTGGGAGTGGGAAGATTTTTCGCCGTCAAATGGATCGTTTTCATTGAGAGCCGACTTTTTAACGGGAGCGATTTCTGGAATACCGAAAATCGCCAGCATCGGAACGGCGACCAAAGGGATCAGCACCAGCAAGGTTGAAAAAAAGTCATTTGATTTGGAGCGCATTTGCGTTTCTCCTCCATGTTCGCAATCACGCTATCGGAAAAATATCCGATTTGAACAATGGGAACACTCCTTGTTCTCAATGTCTGGTTACCAGAAACCATCGTGGTCAACCACATACTTACGGGATCAGAAACTGCCTGAGACATGATCATCTGGCGTGGCAAATTACTGATCAATTAGCCCTTAAGAACAAATCACACGAAGCGAAAATCGCTCCCCATACCTGCCTCAAGGGGGCGAATCATACAGAATCCCCTCTAAACGGACAATTGAAGTTTCGAAAAATCTCCTGATTTCAAGAAATCCCGGACATTTCTCTTTTTTCACTCAAGTCGCCCACTGTTAAAATAGAGCAACAGGCAGCCATAGAAAACATAAGCAGCAAGCAGGCCAAACACCCAAACAGATAAACTAAAGAATCTGTCTTGACAATTTACGAAAAAACAAGGAGAACACGTCATCTAAGTAATTGAGGTTGATCGAATCGTTCGATTAATAATATAGATTCGAGCCAAAAACAGATTGGATCTGTTCTCGACAATTCTTGATCGGACCCTATCATTTCAATAAGCGGAAACTCAGTCAGCAGTTTCCATACAGCAGTGTGGTCTATATTTCTTACTGGTTTTGAGAGATTGTCTCGGGCAAAAGCGCTCACTCGGGAATAGCTCAAAACGAGTGGATTTCGACAAAGGGAGTCACGAAATTCAATGGTAAAACAAAACCGTTACCAACCAGACAACGTACTGGCCCGCCAGGCAAAAAAGGTGGCTACCATCGCAGGAGTCTTAACCCTCGCAGCGACTGCCTGTCTGTCACAAGTCGGCACGCTGATGGCAGCAGCCCCCAACGAACATAAACTCGATCCCGCCATTCGGCTCGCACTGCAGAGCTATGAAACAACGTCGGAAATCAAAGATTTTCAGGCGACCTTCATCAAACGGGAAAAAGTAGGCCGAAAAATGCAGGCCACACATACCATGCAAATTAAGTTTCGTGAAAAACCATTGAGCGTTTATCTCAACTTTCAAAAACCACATACCGGCCGAGAAGTCATTTATTTCCACGGCCGAAACGGGAACCAGATCCTGGCCCACGAAACCGGAATCAAAGGTCTGGTCGGTACTGTCTCTCTCCAACCAAACAGCCCTCAGGCAATGGACGAAAGTCGTTACCCGATCACAACCATCGGCATTCGAAAAATGCTGTATCAGATTCTGAAACAATGGAAAGAAGAACGTCAAATTGAAGCAGGCGTCTCCGTCAAATACTTCCCGGATGCCAAGCTCGGCAACCTGCAGTGCAAAGTTCTGCAGACCAGCTACCCGCAACAAAAGCAGGGAATTCGCTTCCAGATGACAAGATTGTACATCGACAAAGCAACGAACCTTCCGGTCCGAGTCGAACAGTACGACTGGCCCACCAGAAGAAATCCTAAGCCGGAATTAGTCGAAGAATACACCTACACAAACATCCGCACCAACGTCGGATTAAGTGACGCTGACTTCGATCCCAAAAACCCTGCTTATAACTTCTAAGCACGACCATATAAATTAACTTCTCTTATAAATCAACAGCCGAAGGTTAGCCCCTGACCTTCGGCTGTTTTTCTTCATACCGTGCCTTTTACCGCAGTCGGCACTCTCCTCTTTCCCATGAGTCATGCACACTATCAAGTTGCAAGTGCCTCTTTCGCATTGATATAATCAGATATTATTATATGTCCTTTGTCATTATCTGATTTCTTTTCGTATGCTTACATAGACAGAGAAAACAGCCTTGATTCCGCATGCCTGTTTCAATCAGCTGATCAGATAAATTTACAACCTGCTTTGATCTACTTTCTATCAACTACCAAGGAGCCCCAATAATGAGTGAAGCGCCCAAGAATGTCTCATCACGCCGCGACTTTTTAAAGAATTCAAGTAAACTCGCAGCCGGGGCTTCTGTATTAGCCGGAACGGCAATTCCACATGTCTATGCCGCCGATGAAAGCACCATCAAAATTGCCCTCGTCGGATGTGGCGGACGTGGAACCGGAGCCGCCGCCAACGCACTCTCCACCACCAGCGGCCCCATCAAACTGGTCGCTATGGCTGACGTCTTCGACCATCGTCTGAATACCAGCTACAACAGCCTCAAAAAACAATTCGGCGATAAAGTCGACGTTCCCGACGATCAGAAATTCATCGGCTTCGACGGATACGAAAAAGCAATCAGCTGCCTCAGCCCCGGCGACATCGTTCTGCTTGTCACTCCACCTGCATTTCGCTGGGTCCACTTCGGCTACGCCATCGAAAAAGGCATCAATGTCTTCATGGAAAAACCGATCACCGTGGACGGCCCGAGCACTCGTAAGATGCTCGAGCTGGCGAAAAAATCGGAAGAGAAAAACCTCAAAGTCGGCGTCGGCTTGATGTGCCGTCACTGTAAAGCGCGACAGGAATTGTACGACCGCATCCAGGATGGTCAGATCGGCGATGTCCTCGAACTCCGCGCCTACCGTATGGCGGGTCCCACAGGTTCCGCAGCTACCGGCCCCAATACGACTGACATGAGTGATTTGATGTATCAGATCTCCCGATTCCACGGGTTCCTCTGGGCCAGTGGTGGCGGTTTCAGTGACTTCCTGATTCACAACATCGACGAAAGTTGCTGGATGAAAAATGCCTGGCCCGTTCGTGCCGATGGATCCGGCGGACGTCACTATCGTGGTGATAATGTCGACCAGAACTTCGACAGCTACAGCGTCGAATACACGTTCGCCGACGGAACCAAAATGTTCCTCCGCGGCCGTACGATTCCTGGCTGCCGGCAGAAATTTGCCAGCTTTGCACATGGCACAAAAGGGCTCGCCGTGATTTCCACGTCGGCGCATCATCCCGCCAAGTCGCGAATCTATAAAGGCTATAACGAAGATAAAGACAACCTCCTCTGGGCTTACCCGCAACCAGAACCGAATCCGTATCAGGTGGAATGGGATGACCTGATCAGCGCGATTCGAAACGATCAGCCCTACAACGAAGTCAGACGCGGTGCGGAAGCCAGCCTGGTCACTTCGATGGGACGTATGGCCGCTCACACCGGACAGGTCGTCACCTACGACGAAATGCTCAACTGCGAACAGGAATTCGCTCCGGATGTCGACAAACTGACGATGGACTCACCCGCGCCTGTTCTCGCTCGCGCCGATGGCTCCTACCCTGTTCCACTGCCGGGTATCCTGAAACGTCGTGAGTATTAAGATTCACTGACGACTCCGTTCGTCTCTGAATAAAATGTTCAGAAAAATGTAACGACAAGCGAACTCCGAAACCATTTCGGGGTTCGCTTTTTTAGTTCCATTTAAGCACCGATTCCCCGTTATGCGTCGCGCGCGAGAAAACCATTTTCTTCACCTGAACCGAGCTCACTAACTGATCATTCCGCAGCGGGTTCAGCGGTGATGTTTCGCTGATCATCACCTGCAGAATCTGACCTGCTGCCGTTTGCTCAGCATTTTTTTTATGACGTTCGACACACTTCGGAGCGCTTACAACACGCAATGGTACACGTTCGGAACCAGTTGAACGCTCTTCAGCACACCTTCGGAACTGGGTACCTTCCTGCCCTCCCTCATGATTCATTCTCTTTCCGATACAACAGAAAACAGATTTCACGACAAAGTGCAGCAAGTACCACATGACTCATCTCCTTTTCTGAAAAACACCTGTCTGCGAACAACGCAGTCAGCCATTCGCGATGAACCGAAGCACGGCAGCCCCGGTTCCTGTGCTGTCCGTTTTTAACTGCACAGCGTGATGTTTTTTCTTTTGCTTTTACAAGGCCCCATTCGAATTCAGAAACACAATCTGGCGTTTCGAAAACGAACCCCAGGCGGCACATTCTATGGATCGCCACCAGCGAAGGTAGATGAAAATCACGTCGTACTTGTGATCCATCGCTTGTGACAGATTTTCACCTGAATCAAAGCCAGACAGAAAAATTGATAAAATCGGGAGAATTGGACAATCGATGATTGCCTTTTTGATCGACGAACTGTAAATTCTGTTTATGTGGGTTTCCTGCCCAATTGATCTTTGATAACTAGTTGATTGTGGGTTATCCACCCAGTACAATACTGATATCACTCAATATTGTGGAGAGTTGATACACGCATTCCCCTTTCGCAGGCTGGCCATGAACGGCGAAACATTTATTTCGGGAGAAACAAAACGAACGGTCGACGACCGGTTTCGAATTTCTCTTCCCGTAGAAATGGCCCAGGCAATTACTGACGAATCCGGGGAAACGCTGTTGACTAAGGAACGAGCCGGATGTCTCAGCCTCTGGAAAGCCGCAGACTGGCAAGCCAGACACCAGCAGGGTGTGGACCTGATTAAACAAAAAATTCAGGCACACCGACTGGAAAACCGCTGGGACGAAGTGCAACGCCTGGGACGATTACTGTCGACCAGAAATCGGACCATCCAGTTAGCAAATCGCTCTCGCTGCACAATCCCGGAAGGATTTCGGGAATTTCTGGGAGTGCAACCCAACCAGGAAGTCATGATTGTCGGCGCAGTGATCTGTGTTGAAATCTGGAACCTGGAAGCCTGGCAAAACCTGCTGGAACAGGACATGCCCGAATTCGGGACACTCTTTAAAGACCTGTCCAGCTAACCCCTTGCCTGACGATACTCACAATCAAAAAACAATACACATTGTTCTTTAGCGTCTTTGACGACAGGAGAAGTGGGCGACTCATTCAGTATCCCCATCACATCCGATTCACCCTAAAGGCTTAATTCCATGGAAGGTCTTTTTGGCACGGATGCCGCTTTCTTCTCTTGAGTCAAATGCGTTTTCCCCATTCTCAATCTCAGGCAATTTTGAGAATGGGGATTTTTTATGCGCTGTCTAAAGAAAACCACGAAGCGATTTGGCACAACTGCCCCGGTACTGGACCATTAGTCGCGGGACGTTAGTCCGGTTCAACAATCGCATGTTTGCTACCACGAAAATCACGAAACCACACGAAAAGCGAATTCCCATTGGCAGAATCAGCACTCCCACCATAAGCGGATTGGCGCCTGCCACCGCTTGCGAGGCACGACATCGACTTCAAAACGCAGATGTTCTGTTATTGTCAGCCTAACTTCAACGTTGGGGCGGACCCATGTGTCCGCCCGCCTTGTGGCATTGAAAATTGATGTCGCATTGAGGGAACCAGTCAAGAAGCTCCAACTTGCATAGTGGCAATCATAAAGGGGTCAGGACCGAATGGCACTGCCGCTGTTTTTTGAGTTTGTGTTTGCGCAACGACTCCCGCGTGACGCAGTCACGGTTTTAATTTTCTGATTTTTTGCCAGTTCGCTGGAAATTGTGTTTGGCAAAACCTTTCCTGGCATTATGCTGCGTTCTGGCAAGACCTTCCTTGGGTTGGTGTGGGTAAAACATTTGACCAAGGAAGGTTCTATGCCATTTATATCAGCTTCCCGTTTGAATGCAGCATCATTTTCTCTTTTCAAACGCTCGATGATGCAAAATGCTTCGCTTCCGCTGGCCGATGTGATCGATGACCAGGGCTGGCAGCAGATCTTCGATGAACACAAAATCAATTTTGGTTCCGGCGAGGATGACGTTTACACACCGGCAGTCACGCTCTGGGCATTAATTTCTCAGGTCTTCTTTTCCGAGGAGCAACGCAGCTGTAAAGCAGCTGTGATCCGTGTTGCCAACCTGTGTGCCGCGCTGGGCCGACAGATTTGCAGCACCAATACCGGTGCTTATTGTCGGGCACGACTCAAAATCCCGTTTATCGTCATTCGCGACATTGTCCAACAAATTGCCGCTGATGCGGAAGCGGCCTGTGATCAGAATCGTGTCCAGACCAGAGAGCAGTCGGCGGCACGCCTCAGTCCTTCCAGCATCGCTGATGTGAAATCACGGAGCACCGGCGGTCGCATTCTGCTGGTTGATGGCTTCACCCTCACGGCCGCCGACACTCCCAAGAATCAGCGTGCCTATCCACAGAACCCGACTCAGAAACCGGGGCTCGGGTTCCCCGTTCTACGCTGCGTTTCTCTGATCTCGATGACAACCGGACTGCTGGTGGATCTAGTGAGCGGGCCTTACAGCGGAAAAGGCAGTGGCGAAACGGCCCTGTTCTGGCAAATGCGCGATGCACTCCGACCGGGAGATACCCTGGTGGCAGACTCGTATTACTGCACGTACTGGCTGGTGAGTGCGTGCCGTGCGCGGGGCGTGCAGATTCTGATGAAGAATCATCACTTGCGTGACGATCATCCGCAAGCCGCACGGCGGCTGAGTAAACGGGAGCGACTGGTGACCTGGTCACGACCATTGCAACGTCCTGACTGGATGCCCCGTCAGGAATTCTGGCAACAACCGCTGACGCTCACTCTGCGCCTGGTCGATGTGCAGATCAGTCAGCCGGGGTATCGCGCCAAAACGTTTACGATTGCCACCACCATCACAGATCGGAAAGCATACCCGGCGCGCTGGATCGCCGCCGTGTATCAGAGCCGCTGGCTGATCGAACTGGATATTCGCAGCATCAAGTGTTCGCTGGGTATGGATATTCTGCGTGCGAAAGCGCCCGACATGGTGCTCACCGAACTCTGGTCGTGCCTGCTGGCGTACAATCTGATTCGATTGAAAATGCTGCAGAGTGGCATTGCCACAGACCGTGATCCGCGTTCCCTCTCGTTTACCACCACGCAACAGATGCTGGCTGCAAGCTGGTTGTTGGGAGCCGTCACGAAGCTCACGGATGAGTTGGTTACACTCGGACAACAGGTTCCCAGCAGCGAACAGGTAGGCCATCGCACCGGCCGAACAGAACCCAGAGCCAATAAACGCCGCACCAAAGTGCTGGCTCTACTGAAGCAACCAAGATATCATTACCATCAACAACGGAAGGCAATCGTATGAGCGCAAACTGTTACGCTACAACAGGCAGTGCCATTCGGTCCTGACCCCTTTTTAGTCTTCTTCTTTTGGGAGTTAATGACAGGCAAAAACAACCCTAAGAAGTAGGGTACTTGTTCATGTAGATAGCGATAAGGATCGATTTTCATGAGTGTATTTAGCAATATAAAATATAAATCTGAGTATGAAGCGTGGCTTGGAAAAGTGGAATTATCAGGGTTTGAAACCTGTGGGATTCTCTGGGATTGCGATGCGGATTATCTCTCTGAAGCATACGAAAAAAGTGAGCCAAATAATGGGCCGGTTTTGTTACAGCTTCAAATCGAATCAACAGATGGGAAACCGCCTACGAAAGAACAAGAAGCTGCTTTTGAATATTTATGTACAAATGAAGATACAATTGCAAAAGCTGCATTAAAATATGCCCTTCAACAATGTAAATCAGCTTACTATTCGGAATCACTGCCTGAAACCAAGACATTACAAGGTGAAAAGCGTGAGCTTCGCAAACGGTTGAATACTTTAGATGGATTTTGTGAATTAGTAGAACCGAATACAGTTACCATTCTTTCAGAACATAAAAACAAAGTTGCTTATATCGCATTTGATTTCAGAACATCATTAGATTACGAACACGGCTTTAGCATTTTAACGCATCGCAGAAAAGCTGTGAATTGGGCAGGGGCTGGCGAACGAGGAGGCGGACCACCAGAAACCATTTCGTCGGAAGAACAGGATTTAATCAAAAAGTATCTTGATTGTGAAGCACTTTATCTTGACCTGGTGTCTCAAGTCGTCGATTTAAAATCAGCAGAACGGCTAGCTGAAGATATTGCTAAAGTAGAAGCAGAGAGTGAGGTTCTTTATAATCAAACTTCCCGGTTATTCATTCCCAATTCTCCACAAGGTCAGAAGCGATCCCGTATTGTGGTACAGCGATTATCTGAATTTGAAAGAATATGGAAAGACTGTCCTGAAGCTGCTAAGCATTTGAACCTGTATCTTAAAAAGTGCCTTGCGTGGAAAAATAGTCGTCCATAATCTCTGCAATCTATGAGATATCATATGACTCGCAATAATATAACGAGCAATTTGTGTGGTGAATTGAAATGGTATTCTGATCATGAATGTTGGGGAGGATTCGTTTCAATAAATCAATCCGATATTCCGATCACAGTAATACCAGAAGAAGGGGACGATTCTGTTGCACAAGATTACGTAGATAAATTGCTAGAAGACCTGCTCGAATATGAATATTCATTTCGTGAATACATAACCAAGTCTCTGTTACCAATCTATAATGACGAATGGCACCACATGGTTGACGATGGACCTGAATTATCTGATTCCGAGTTCATGAGTCGACTTTCCCTTACCATGATTCAAATTGTGTTTGGAAATCTGAATTCACCTGATCAAAAAGAATGGTATGGAGAGTTTATATATAACCCAGATGACATGTTCACAGAGCATCATGTTTCGCTTTTTTGTTGACAGCAATATTCATTTAGATAAGGCAGTGATCGGCTAAAACACCAGTGATATCTTTTTGGATAATTGATTTACGAAAGCAATTCCACTGATGATGGAAATAGATATAAAAACCCAACAAATTAAATTGCTTGATACTTCCGTGGGTGGACAATTTGGCTTTGAGGACAGAATAAGGGGTCAGCGACTGTCCAATAGTTATGTGGAAGAGCGGAAGAAATGAAACTCAAATGGTCAAAGCAACCTACGTATAAATACCCATTCGTTGTGCGCCCGTGCTACGGGAGTGATGATCTTTTGATCGAATTCCGGTGTGACCACCGATCTAGTGGCTTCCCGAACATGGTCAGTTTCCTCGAAGAGAATTACGGTATTTCGATTGAACCGGTATCTGAGGGCATGGTTTCATACGCCATTGCGACGGATGAATTCATCACCAAGGCCAGATGTGAAAAGGGGACTATCACGATCACAGACGAGGGGGGTGGGCTATTCATCACTGCAGAAGGAAGAGCAAACGAGATCATTGGCGACATTGAATCAATCCTCCTAGCCTCGGGGAAATTCGAACGACTTGAGGTTGACTCAAGCAAGTACACTTAACCATAACCGGCAGTGCCATTCGGGTCTGGAGCAATCCTGTTCGTCCCTGCGAACGGTCACACCAGTTCCGCCAGCTGTTTCGCAAATTTGCGTCCCGTCACTGACAGCGGGTACGATTCCAGATCGCTTACCCTGACCCATTGATAGCGGCCCGCGGAATCTCCTGAATCCGCAGTCTCCGCCTGCGCGATAAAACAAAGCAACCGGATTTTATACCGGGTCACACTGTGACGGATCTCGGATACAAACTGTTGAACGGCCGACTCCACACCCGCGTGATCTCGCACATATGCTTCCAGTCGCCCCAGCACATCGCAGGGCAAGCCGACGGGCATCTCAACGCCTCGTGCCGTTTGATGCCGTGTCTCTTCAAACAGCAGCTTCTGCCCACTGTTTTTCTTGCGCGTGGCAGCGGGATGCGACACACCATTTAAATCCTCCAGCGTGAACCGGGGAAAGTCCCACAGGCCGGCCCAGCGCTCGTCTGGCTCCCGCTGCCGAATCAAGACGGCGTCCTCCCTGAAAACGGCAATGCTGGCATCAGTCAACGGCGTGATCTCGGGACGTGCCTTGGGACGGGGAATCAGATGCTGACGCTGGCTCAAAAAGGCTTCGCACCCTGCACTCACCGGACAGGCACCGCAGTCGGGGTTCTGAGGCGTACAAACCAGACTCCCCAAATCCATCAACGCCTGATTGAAATCGCCGGGTGACTTCCGCGGCAGAATCAAGTCCGCAAACTCCCACAGCTGATTTTGCCCGGCCTTCGATCGAGGATCTTCTTCAAGACCGATCAACCGGGAATACAGCCGCAACGTATTCGCCTCCACAATCGGTGCCCGCCGATCATAGGCAAACGAGCAAATCGCGCCTGCCGTATAGCGACCGATGCCCGGTAATTTTTCTAACCCTTCTACCGTCTGCGGAAATTCTCCCTGCAGCTCATTTGAGACGATTTTGGCCGCCTTATGAATATTCCGGGCCCGGCTGTAATATCCGAGCCCTTCCCAATGTTGCAGCACTTCGCTCTCGTCAGCAGATGCCAGCGCATGCACATCGGGAAAGCGATCCTGAAACTTTTCAAAGTAGGGAATCACAGCTGCCACGACCGTCTGCTGCAGCATGATCTCACTGATCCAGACTGCATACGGGTCAGCCAGCCGTCGCCAGGGCAAATCACGCTGATGCGCAGCATACCACGCAATTAATTGCCGACGAAATCGCTGCCGCCGCTTCGTTTCAAATAAAGTATTCAGATCAGACATGGCTCTGTCGCTACTGTAGCAGACATGCGAAAAGTGACAAGCCTGACATCAAACTTTACTGAGGCGCGGCGTAGCGATGCGTGGGTACAGGACGCCCGGGACGGAAACTCTGTGTCTGACGAATCTCCAAATTCGCATTCAATGCCTTCGCACAGTTCTGCAAGACTTGCGTTACCTGCTCCGTTAATGATTCCGGATCACAGGCGACGCGGGCATTCACGATCAGATCCACTTCGTTCACCGTGCAGTCAGAAGCGAGAGACAACTTGGGCTCACTGTCGTTGCTCACCAGATTCGCCACGCCGAAAAAGCCTTCCCACAGTCCGATGGTCTTGAGATGCGCGGTCTCGACTCCCTGCTCCTTGAACGAAGCCTGCAGTTGGGTAATCACGTCCAGCAACAACTGATCCAGAGAAAAGGACGTCTCTGAGGTGAGACGCACGCTGCTGTTGAGCCAACCCAGCTCCGCTTCTCCCTCGGCGTAGATATCATAATCGATATCCAGAACCTTACTGCCGAAATCGCCCTCTTGCTCCAGAAACTCAACCAGTCCTTCAAAGCCTTCGCCCGTCAGAGCGGAGGTTCTCAAAACGGGAGTCCCCGGAAAATTCTCGTCAATCAGACCGGTGAGTTCGTCGACCTCTTCGGTCGTGAGTTCATCAATTCGATTCACCAGAATCAGATCCGCCTCTTCCATCTGCTTCCTCAAAATGTAAGCAGCTTTCGGGGAGAAACCGGAGCCCGTCTCATTTTTCAAAATCTTTCGGCCATGACTGGGCTTCATCAGAACCGCATAAGGGTGAATCGTAAACTCAGCATCAAACAATCGCTTAATGGGCTGAATCACCGTTGCCACCAAGTCAGTACAGCTTCCCACCGGCTCTGCCAGAATCACATCCGGCTTCGATTTTGATCCCAGTTCTTCAATCGTTTCCATCAGTGCGTTAAAATGACAGCAGAAGCAGGCACCGGCTACTTCGCCGACATGCAGCCCCTGGGAACGCAGTGCATTGGTATCCACCAGATCTGCAGCCTGATCGTTGGTCACAACACCTACATTCAAGCCCTGATCCGCATAATACTTTGCCAGCCGACCTAATGTCGTGGTTTTCCCCGCCCCCAGGAAACCACCAACCATAATAAATTTAATCTGATGTGACATACTGCACCCATTCACGATAAAATTGATTTTCGAATACTCAATATTAACACCGACTGGTCTCACAGACGGTCGTTAGTAACAAAAATTCCTGTATTTCGTCTACATTTAGTTTAATCAAACATTCTTAAGTACGATAGGATGTTGTTTCAGAATTCCCATTTGGCAACCAAAAAACGGACCCTGACACCGAAGCTTATGAACAGTTCAACACAAGAAAAGCCGGCCATCCTGGGGGGGACTCCCTACTTCCCGGAAGGCCCTCCCGAGTGGCCTTTTGCCTCGCCCGACATCAACCAGGCCTTACAGCAGGCACAGGAAACAGGGTTGTGGGGAAAATACCATGGCCCCTGCTCTCAGGAGTTACAACAGGAACTGGCGGCCTTCCACAAAACCGAAGAAGTGATTCTGTGTTCGAGCGGTACCGTTGCCATCGAGCTTGCCTTGCGGGGATTGGGCGTCGGCCCGGGCGATGAAGTCATCCTCGCCGCTTATGACTTCGAAGGAAACTTCAAGAATATTTTGACCATCGGTGCCACGCCGGTACTCGTTGATGTCGACAGTCGAAATTGTAATCTGGATCTTAACCTGCTTGAGCAGGCTATCACTAACTCGACAAAATGTATTCTGGTATCACACCTACACGGAGGCCTGGTTCCCATGTCGGCTGTGATGAACCTCGCCAAAAAGTGGGGAATTCCCGTAGTAGAGGATGCCTGCCAGATTCCGGGCGCCAAAATTGAAGGACGTACCGCAGGCAGTGCTGGAGACATTGGCGTTCTCAGTTTTGGTGGCAGCAAACTGCTGACAGCTGGCCGAGGGGGTGCGGTTATGACATCATCGCCTCAGATCGCCCAACGCATCCGGCTCTACTCATTCCGTGGCAATGAAGCCTATCCTCTCACAGAGCTACAGGCCGCCTTGCTGATTCCCCAGCTGAAAACACTGCAAAACCAGAATCAAAAACGCCGGGAGAATGTAAAGCATCTGGTGCAACAACTCGCAGGGCACGCCGGATTAACCAGTCTCTACGAGGTGAACACGACTAACGGAACCGACTCCTGCCCCGGCTTTTACAAACTGGGTTTTAAGTACTCCACAGAGCACTTTGCAGGCCTCTCCAGAGCGCTGTTCTGCGCATCAATGCAAGCAGAAGGGATTGCCTTCTACCCGGGCTTCAGAGCGCTTCACACGATTCACAGCAAGCGGCGCTTCAAAAAAATGGATGCACTCCCGGTCGCCACCGCCTGCGATCAGAATCTCGTGGTCCTGCATCATCCGATTTTACTCACCGGGCAAAAGCAGATGGACCAGATCGCCAAAGCCGTTCTTCGCATACACCAGCACGCTGACGAAATCATTCAGATGTCCACCAGCTGCCAACTTGACACCAGCCGTAAAAAAAGCGAGGACCTTTCATTTGAATGATCCTCGCTGTCGACTGACCCCAAGGGGATTTGAACCCCTGTTTTCGGGATGAAAACCCGATGTCCTGGGCCTAACTAGACGATGGGGCCGAAGCGAAATAGTAATCTAAGGTTTCCATCGGATAAGTCAAGCGGACGGCGTTAACAGAATTCATCTTCTCTAAAAAAACTTTGAACTCTGCCCTCTAAGCGGAAGGAGGCCGGGAAACCATTCCATAAAAAAAGCCACCTGATGGCGGCTTTTTTTAGTATCCATATTTGCACAATCCGAAATTACTGCATCAGCTCAGTGGTATCGTTTTCAGCCTCTGGAACCGAATTCTGCTCATTTTGAATTGCTTCATAAACTTCGCTACGATGAATGGGAACTTCACGGGGTGCTTCAATTCCCAAGCGGACTTTATCGCCGCGAATCTCGACAATCGTAATGACGATATTCTCGTCGATTACGATTTTCTCATTCTTCTTACGAGATAATACTAACATGCCATCTTCTCTTTCAGGATACCTGATGCATCCTACGTAAATCCTGATCTAACGCCGTCTGGTAGGGCTGGCGCTACTGTCATGAATTAGTAAAAATACCAATCAATCATTCACTCAGAGATTTTACAAGCCTACATTTATAGCGTCAAGAGGCTAGCGCAAGGTGGGCGCGCAGAGAGAGCGCAAAGCGGCATCAAGAGAAGAAACACACCCGAAGCTGAGGCTTAACACTGCAGACGTAAAGTGTAATCAAATCTACACTTACGAGAACAGATTAGAAAAAGAGTTCATTCGCACCTGGCTTCACAAAAAAGCCCTAAATTTCAAAGAATTTTTGGCTTTTGAGAGTTTTTGACCTGAAAGTTTACTTAAGCGTAAGAAAACTTCGGTAACTTTGAGAGAAGCATGACAACAGATGCGGGAACTCATTATCTTCTTGTAACTGAGACGCGACTCATGCAAGACACAGCCCCCTTCAGGGAAGCTGCATCTTCATGATCGTGTGGTCAGATTCAAGTCGACTGAGCGATTAAACCATCTCTTTCAGTGCTTTGAGAGGTCGAACCTTGACGACATTGCGGGCTGGCTTCGCAGCAACCTGCATCATTTCGCCTGGTTTGAATGGGTTGGGGCGGGTTGTGGCTTTGGTAGCTGGTTTCCGCTGCACTTGAATTTTCAGGAGCCCAGGAATGTTAAAGACGCCAGGACCACGCTTTCCAAGGTTCTTCGAAATCAGTGTGCTTAATTCATCAAGAACTGCAGTCACTTCTTTCTTGGTGAGTCCAGAACCTTCAGCCAGTGCATTGAGGATCTCTGTTTTGGTAAGTGGCTTATCTTTAGTCGTAGCCTTTGCTGCCATCGTGAACTCCTGATACTGGAATTGAAAATGAAAGAAGTGGTTTCCCACTTCGTCATAATGAGTTGCGAAATTAGTTTGTGCCTGGTTCACAGACCGAAGTCACCCCAAGCCAAGCGTAAGTAAAGTGATCTTATTTCCAAAAGTCAATGTGTTTGCCCTATTTTTCAGGACTTTTTGTCATTTCCGACGAAAAAATTTTTTTTGTCGTGTCATTTATTTGCTGCTTTGAGATAATAAAAAGATGGCTTTTATTTAAGAACTTACGATTTGACCGCGAACTACTATTGACGAATTGTATTTTTCCACACCAACCCATTCTTCAAGCAGATCAGATTGAACTGCCTATGAGATATAAAAATGATGCAGCCCGAACGAATCGGGTACACTGAAACAGGGAGCCTCCACAATGGCTACAAATGAACTTCGCCGGGATATGACGCGCTCAATTGTAAATCACATACTCGTGGTCGAAGACGAACAAGACACCGCCTTATTCCTGAGAACACTACTCGAAGAACATGGCTATCACGTGACGATTGCCAAGGATGGAGGCCAGGCGCATTCTTCCTTCTCAATGCACAAACCGGATTTCGTCATCCTTGATCTGATTCTGCCTCATGAAAGCGGATTTGAAATCTGCGAACATATGAAACAAAGAGAATGCCATGTTCCCATACTGATTCTCACAGCAATCGATTCTCCGGAATCGCGCCAGCTGGCAACACGTGTCGGGGCAGACGGGTATCTGCTCAAACCCTGTAACCCGGATGAACTACTCGAATTGATCAAGGAAATTTCCAACGACCTCTGGGAGCAGGAACACTTGCCTCCGGAAAAAGTGAAAACGGAAGAACGGATTCACTTCTTCTGCCCCTGTGGTAAAAAATTAAAAGTGCGCATCAAACACCGCGGGCGTACGATGACCTGCCCGGCGTGTCATGAGTCACTGATGGTTCCCCTGCATGATTAATCAAACCAACTCCAGTTCAGATATGGATTTCCTGATTTTGCATACATGAGCTTCATCCTTCAATCCAGCCTGTTCGCTCACTCTCTCACCCAGGTGAGATTTGATATAACCAACCTGCAGCTTCCAATTGAAAAACAAAAGCAGATCGCCTGTTACCAACTGATTCCACAAGACCACTTCCCTACTTAGCTTTGAGGGCCCCATGCCAAAATTCATTATCAAGACAGGCAAATATCAAGGAAAAAAATTGAAACTTCCTGATCGAGATATCACCGTCGGACGAGACCTGGAATGCGACATCCGCGTTTCAGATACTGACGTCAGCCGAATGCACTGCCAGATTAAAATCCGCGACGGGAAACTGTTCGTGGATGATCTGGAAAGCCGTAATGGAACGTTTATCAATGACATCGCCATCGAGACAGAAACCCCCCTTCAGACAGGTGATCAATTGAGAATCGGGCCGATGGTCTTCGAATTAGCGGGCACAAAAACCAGGATCAAAAAACCCAGTAATCTGGAGCCCGATAAAGCGGCACCACTGTCAGACGACGATATTTCAAGCTGGCTTTCGGAAGAAGTCTCTGAAGAGGAAGCGTCCTCCGCTGGCGATACTACGGTGATTCCCACTTCAAACATTCCACCGACTGGCGTCCCCCCCGCTCCAAAACCTCCGAAAAAAAAGGAATATCACTCGGTTGCCGAGGAGGCCGCTGATATTATCAAAAAACACTGGGAACGCGTCGCGCAACAAAAGCAGGAATCTGAGTGATGCTTCTCATTGCTGACAAGTCTCTATACAATCACGTTTTACAGTAGTTCTACTCCCCGTGGGGGCCATTCGGTTCACACCTGTTATTATTGAAAAGATTAAGCAGTGCGTATTATTGCAGGAAAATACCGTCGCCGAAAACTCCAAGTGAATCCCGGCCAGACCACACGCCCCATCACCGATTTTGTGAAAGAAGTCCTCTTCGAATGGCTTGGCGATACGGTTAAAGAAAGACGTGTGGCCGATATCTATGCCGGCACGGGATCGCTCGGCCTGGAAGCCCTCAGTCGGGGTGCCAGCAGCGTCGTGTTTATTGAGCAGGATCGCAAAGCCCACGAGCTCCTCAAACGCAACGTGGAAACCATTGGCGCAGATGAAGAAACACTCTGCTGGAGAACCAACGCCCTGCTTTCCTCCTTCCGCCCGAAAAACGTCCCGGACTTTGTTCCCTTCGATCTGATCTTCTTTGATCCCCCCTATAAAATGCTCGACGATCTCAAGCCAGGGTCCAGACTTTATGAATCGATGGAACGCCTCGCACGGGAGACGGTCTCTTCCGCAGACTGCCACCTGATCCTCAGAGCCCCGCGCGATGCCGAATTCGAATGTCCCCCGGATTGGGAAGAATACGACCTGCTGCAAAAATCAAGCATGGACCTGCACTTCATGAAAAAACGACAAGGCCAGACCACATGACACACCGCTCTGTTTTCCGCCGCTGTTTCTGGAAGATACTCGCCGTAGCCCTGCTGCTCACAGTCTCCAGCCAGATGGCACGTTCGGAAAATCAGACGCCTGCAAATTTCAAAACGGTGCGCCACGTTCCCTATGATTCCTCGATCCGCATCGGCAAGCATTTCAAAAGCCTCGACATCTATGCTCCCAATTCGGGAAAGAACCATCCCATCGTCGTCTGGGTACACGGCGGTGCCTGGAAAATTGGTGATAAGCGGGGCGTCGATCAGAAACCTCTGGCATTCACACAGCACGGCTACCTGCTGGTCAGCATCAATTATCGACTCCACCCAAAGGCTACCTATGACGAACAGGCTCAGGACGTCGCACAGGCCATTCACTGGGTTCACGATCATGCGCAGGAGTATGGCGGAAATCCCAATCAAATCTTTCTGATGGGCCACTCTGCGGGCGCACACCTGGTTGCTTTGGTCTCGACCAATCCTGCCTACCTCAAACAGGAGTCGCTCTCGCTGAAAACCATCAAGGGCACCATTTTACTCGATGGTGCCGGCTATGATATCGCTGATCGCATCAAGACCGCTGGCCGAACGGGTAAAAAAATTTATACCAGCGTATTCGGTGAAGATGAGAAAATCTGGAAAGCAGCCTCTCCACTGACTTACGTTCGCAGGAATCGATCAATCCCCCCTTTTCTGATTCTGCACGTCGCGAGCCGAGCCGACTCCAGACGGCAGTCAGAGCGTCTGGCTAAAAAACTGAAAGCGAACCAGGTCGACGTCAGCGTGGTTCCCGCACCCGGCAAAACACATATGACGATCAATCGCGAAATTGGTCAAGCCGATGACATGCCTACGCAGAAAATCTTTGCATTTCTCAATCGCATCACAAACGCAAAGAAAACCCGGAGGACTCCCTGATCAGGTTTCCAGTGTTGTTTCCGACTGAGTCCGTTTAATTGCCTGTGGAAGATGCGGCTTCGTGGCTTTGCCGTCCTGTAACAGCGGTGCATTCGCGGCCGCAGCCTGATCTTTTTTATGGGACGCCACGATCAGAGAACCCAGCGGGCCCGCTAACAGAGCCGGCAGAAAGATAATGTCCGCTAACAGAGCAGCCGCGATCAAGGCAGACATCAGAATCCCGAATCGGCTCACCAGCAGCAGTTCTGCCGGGTAGAGCATCGCCAGACTGATCCCCACGGCAGCACTCGTCTGCCACATTGCCGGGCCACAATGCCCCATTGCAGCCGCGACGGCTTCGCTCTTGGTTTTGCCTTCTTCAATGCCGATTTTGAACCAGGTCAGCAAATGCAGCGTTCCATCAACGGCAATCCCCAGCGCCACCGAAGCGGTAATCATCGTCCCGATATCAACGGGCATTTTCATCCAGGAAATCAACCCGAAGACCACGCCGATCGGCATCAGGTTCGGCAACATGGTAATCAAGCCCGCTGTCGGACTGCGGAGCAGAATCATCATCACAACCGCAATCACGGCAAACGCCAGACCGAAACTCTTAATCAGACTTTCCAGAACTGCCTGCTGCGTTCGCAGGAACAGCGGAATTGTGCCGGTTACGAGATGCGTCGTGCCGGCGTGGTCACGTAGAACCGACTGCGTCACCTGGTTCAAATCGCGTGTCAAGTGACCGTAATTCAGATCGGTCATAATCGCCACCTGGGCGGTAATCCGCCACAGTTCGTCCCCTTTATTCACAGCGACCGATCGGTCACCATTGGCGGTCTCCTGCTCCATTTCGATCGCTTCATCGGCAATATACAGAAACGATTTCGCATCACCGGTTTTTAAACTTTCCCGCACGCGTCGTTCTGTTTCATTTACGCGTTTGGCATTGCGTAATTTTTGAAACGTGCTCGCATTTTCCGGTAACGGCTCTGAGACAGGACGAAAATCAGCTAGAGAAATCGAACCACTGATTTCAGGATGCTCTGCAATTTTCTGTTGAATCTTGCGTACGAGTTCCACGCGCTCAACAAAATTCATATTTTTCTGAGCGGCCTCATCGAAGCAGATCACCGTGTCGACGGGAGTAATTCCCGAAAGATTCTCTTCCAGGAACAGGTAATCCTGAATCACCCGAGAGGAATCCGGAAAATATTTGATGACCTTTGTTTCGGTCCGAAACCATTTAAAGCCATAGCAGGAAACGGCAAAAATAATCAGGCAACTCATCGACACCAGCACCTGATGCCGGGATAAGACGCGCCCCAGCTTCTGCCAATGTCGGGTATCCACATCAGATTCTTTGGGAGGCTTACCCGGCCATAACTGTAGCAACGACGGTAAGCCGTATAAGATCATCAACAGTGAAATCAGACAGCCAATCGAAGAATACAGGCCGAAATCACGTACAGGCGAGAGCGGGCTGGTCATGAGCGAAGCCAGACCAATGGCGGTCGTCAGACTGGCCATCATGCAGGGCGCCCGTGCCATTTCGACAGCTTGAGAAACCGCATTTTTCATGTCCACATGCGCGGCGTGTTTCCAGTAATTGGCCACATGAATCGAGCCGGATAGCGTCAGCACTGTCAACAGGGTCGGCATCACCACCAGAACCATATTCATGGTTCCCCCTGTTAAAGGTACGATAGAGACAGCCACAAACGTTGTATAATAAGACACCAGCAGCACCAGGCACGAAAGACGCAGGCTGCGTAACATCAGAAATGCGAGTGCAATCCCAATCAACCCGGAGAAGAGCGTCACAGACCGTTTATGAAACTGCCAGACCGGATACGCAGTATTCCAGGAAGATTCTTTGACCATTCGATTCAAAGCAGCTCCTGCAACAGGTCTGCCTCCCATATGCAAGCCGGCTTCGGGAATGCCCGACTTCGAGGCGGCTGCTTTGACGGCAGCAACCGCAGCAGCATGGTCGGCGTCTCCCGTGTCAGACAGCTCAATCGCAACGGCAATCGGTGTTCCCACGGCAAAGAAACAATCTTTCACCAGAGCAGGATGTGTCGCCGCCGCATCGGCAGTTTTTTCTGACTTCTCTGACTTGGTTTCCGGCAGGATCGTAGGCCGCTTCAGAGACAAGGCCAACTGCTGAATCTGCTCACTCAGTTGAGACGCAGGCTGCATCCGCGGCCAGGTCACTTGAAAATCATGAGAGGGAATCTCGGCCACCAAAGCCTGGAAATCAACCTGCTCTTCATCATCGCTGGCAGGTGTCTCGACAATCTCGGCCTCATTCGATTCATCTACGATCTCAACCCACTCTTTGAAAGCAGGCTTTACCGTCAGCTCGATCCCCAACTCGCTCTTTGCTTTGCCGATCAACTCCTGGATCGTCTGCTCCTGCCTTTTTCGGCCGGCTTCGGTTAACTGGATCTTCAGAGCTCCAGTACCCAGCAGAACACCTTTTAAACGCTCCTGGGCTTCATCCGGCTCAACCCGGTACTCCACCATCTTCCGAATGGCATCCTGAGGCGTTAAGACATTTTGGATGTAAGGTGAACCGCCGCGGAGAATCCCCTTTTCATCGGGTGTTCCCAATAGCAGTGTTTTCAGGCGATCGGCCCGCAAATCAGTTAGCGAACTCCCTTCCCAGGAAAGGAGCAGACGGTCTTCAATGCCAAAACTCTTACGGTGCCAGGAGAGAACTTTTGACTGAGGGTCGTTGGGGGGCAACCAGTTCTCAACATTGTTTTCCTGCCGGATCTCACGCAAAACCCCGAATAGAACCGGGGTGATGAAGATCATGAAAACCACAACCCATAACGAGAAACTGTGTCCCCAAGGATCGCGCTTTTGAAAAAACGAAGCCATTAACTATTCCAATTGCCCCAAGAGGCTTTATCAAATCAATGAATCTCAGCCCTGCCACAACGAAGGTGAAATTCAAATTGAAAATTGTGTGATTCAGAAATGCAGACCAAGTACATCCAACTTGAGCAGAATCCGGGAGAATTCCCGCGCTTTCTCAAATCAGATTTCCTGAATTGTCACTCTTTCACAATCTGAATCAATCTCGAATGTACAAAAAAACGGAAAAGCTCTCTGCTGATTCCGTTCTGATATCACTTCTTACGATCGCCCCGCATCGGTATTTTTCGTCGTCGTATCGGGTTGAACTTGTCGCAACACAAACAACATTTGTATTTGTGATAAAGATTCTGATAATGATATCAATTTTGCGGATTATAGCAGCAGGAATTCCCTGTTAGAGACCCCGCTTCCCTGCAAAAAACAGAAAAAAACGGCACTCTCCCCCCGCTTCAGCCTGCCTGTTCAGCACACGAAAGAGAAAATACTCTTCTAAAACGGCAGAAATATGAACATAACACCACAACAATCGTGCCGCTTACTCTGCCGTTTTGGGGTCAAATCCCTTCAGCAGTTCTTCGTCCCACTGATCCTGCAACGGCCAATCAATGGCGCATGTGCCGAAATCTGCCATATGCAGATACGTATCCAAACGATCAATGGTCGCCTGCAGCAATTCTTTTTTGTTCCGAAAAATCGGACCATGGCTGGGCAGCAGCCATTTGGCATCACAGTCGCGGATTCGCTCCAGAGACTTGATGAAATCAGGAATATCCGACCCATGATGGGCATCAATGTGCCCCACACAGCCGTCACGGTAGATGTTATCGCCAGAGAACAGCAAGTCACCGAAACGGAAAGCAAGTTGGCCGTCGGTATGACCGGGAGTATGCCAGACTTCCAGCTTGATGTCTCCCCCCAGATCAATCACGTCCCCTTCATTCACTTCCAGATCGACCTGGCAGGCGGGCATATCAATCGAAATTCCCTGTGCACTGATCTCGGCATAAGTACTGATGCGGTCTCCTACTTCAAGCAGGCGAGCCGCACTCGGATGCGCTACGACTTGCGCTGCAGGCAATAATTCTTTGGCACGGCTCAACCCTTGAATGTGGTCTACATCGGCGTGCGTGGCAATCAGATATTTGCAATTCGCCAGTGGAAAATCCATCTGACGGATCATCTCGATGATTTCGGAAACTGTGTCTTCGTACCCGATATCAATCAGCAGCCATTCATTCTGATCATTGAATACGAGGTAAACACAACACCCCAAACGCTGTCTGGCTTGATAATTAATTTCGATAACGTGTGGAAAAACTTCGCGTCGGGGCAACATTCCCGTAAGCTCCTCGTATGGTTAAGCTCAGTGATTGATTTCATTCGTTCAGAAAAGCAAAGACTGCTTGAGAGCCGTATCGTTATATGATTCCCAAAACAAACGCCCAATAGACGGGCGCTCTCAAAGCCAGTCTCAGTGATCCCGTCATTCTATGCGGGCCAATTCACTGAAACAACCATTATCAAAGCAGATGTAGGGGTATAAGTCCGATTTTCAAGGGAAACCGGTCACGCTGACGCAAACCCCCATCTTGCGGGAAACCAGACAATCAGAGCCGTTTTACAGCTTCCAGTATTCCGGCAGTCCTGATTTTGTTTCGATCAGAATCTCCAGAATTGCCCGCCGATCCTCGGCACTCAAGTGGGCATACTGCTTACTTTGCTCTTTGCCGGTCAAAATATCCCACAGCCGCTGATACACAAAATCCAGAATCGGGCGCGGCAGCGCATCAAATGATTCCGAGTAAATCAGAAAACTACACGGGTACTTAAACAACCGTTGCTCCAGATCAAAGTCACGCAAAGAACGACCTTGCTGATCCCGTGGACCTGACAGGGGAAATTCCGTTTGAAACCGGGAAACGCCGCGAATCGAGTCTTCCAGCGCCAGCTCATCCACAAACAGCATGTAATCCACCAGACGATTGGCCGAGCTCGCAAACCTCCGTTTGGTACTGTCACTCTGAAACGTCGCTTTCCGCTCCAGCATCTTATTCATCACTGTCGCATCCCGCTCCGTGATCCGACCTTCAAACTGCGCCCGGGTAATCAAATTGTGCATCTTCGTCTGATGCTCCAGAACCATCAATGAAACGATATCACTGTGCGGACTCAGGTACTCTTCCGTATCAAACCACTTCTCCAGATCAACGGCGTTCGCCCCGCGATCACGATTCAGATGATTCGAACTGTCTCCGCTACGGAAAATCAGATTTCCCATGTGACGCATTTTTCCGTGTGTTCCCGAAACATACCAGCCGCCCCAGCGCTCCTCGAAGGGACTGGTATGATCGCTCCGATACGTCCCTTCTCGAAAGACAGGCATCCCGTCCGGACCCGGATAAACTGACCGCATAATATGCCCCGGCACTCCCTGCGTCATCGACGAGGCATGGCACTGAGTGCATTCAAACGTTTTTCGTACAAAAGCAGGTTTGGAGGATTCGGTCTGAGACAGCGTATAAAATACGGTTCCCAGTTTGGCATCACTGGCAGAAACTTCCAGCACAGAACCACCTTGAACGAACCCGATATAGAGATCGTCATTAAAATACAACGCGCGCGGCGACTGCGGATCGATGTGCTTCACCTGCAAACTCGTCTTGGAAAAGACCAGCACCTGGGAAGAGACCGGAATCTCCAGCGACTCCAGCACCGAAGATAAATAACCAGTTCGTTTTTTCCGATCGTAAGACAGCGTCACCTTGCCTGCATCCAGTTTTGTCTGCAGACGCGTGATCAGATTCTCTGGTTTCGATTGATTATAATTAATCGGTGCTTCTTCAAAACTGACCTGCGCTAACGCCGCCGGCATCGAGAAACAGCAACAGACAAAGCATAAAACCATCAACCGTAAACCACGGGCCGTAAGACTCCTGAAGAGAGAGACGAATCGGGATTCTTCAAACGCATACATGAGTTTGACATTCATTTTTTAAAGGCGGGAATCAATCACACAATTCAATGAAATACGGCAATCAATTGCGTGAGGCAGGAAACAAAATCAATATCGGATACAAACATCCATTTTAATCAACTTTTTTACTGTGTCAACTGACTTTTCTCTAAGATCATATCGACCTAAACTAGGGAATCACAAGCTTTTTCAGATAGAGCTCATTCTATAATCGCTTCTAACACCATAGAAAGCCCTCTTATGAAACCCGCCCCGCCTCAAATCCTGCTCACGATTGCAGTTCTGTTTTTCAGTCTGATGTTCGCAAATTTAAAAAGCACCGCCGCCGAACCCACCAAACCACAGATTCGCATCCTGATGATCGGCGATTCCACCATGGCCACTTATAATAACCCTCCCAAAGACCGCCCCGATCTCACTGGCTGGGGTCAGGTGTTTGGCGAGTTCTTCACTGACGATGTGACTGTGCTCAATCGTGCCGCCTCCGGTCGCAGCTCGAAAAGCTTCATCAAAGAAGGTCGCTGGAAAAAAGCGGTTGCAGAAAAGGCCGATTATCTATTTATTCAATTTGGCCACAACGACTGCCCCGGCAAAGGAGACCGTGAGACCGACCCCAAGACAACCTATCAGGACTATCTGCGTCAATACATTGACGAAGCCCGCGCCGCCAACATCAAACCAGTGCTGGTCACACCCATGACGCGTCGCAGATTTAGCGATGGAAAAATCATGACCATTCTCCGCCCCTATGCGGAAGCCATGCTGAAAGTGGGCCGCGAAAAAAACGTGCCCGTCATCGACCTGCACCAGAAAAGCGTGACTCTCTTCAACCAGCTGGGAGACGTCGGCAGCAACGACTTCAGCCCCAGCAAATCCGACCGCACCCACTTCTCAAGAAAAGGCGCCCAGGAAATCGCCCGCCTCGTCGCGGAAGAAATCCCCACCCAGGTCCCCGATCTGAAACCCTATCTCAAACAACCTTTACCATAAAATTTTCACTTGACTATTCCCCGACATTGGGTGGGACCGAATGTAATTCGGTCCGAACGCAGTGAGCAGGAAAAGCATCCGGAATATCATAGGACTAAGATCACGTAATCCGGTCACTGAGTCGTAGGGGCAGTACCCGTGTGTCTGCCCGTCTGGCGGGACACAATTTTGTATTATCTTGCCGATGGGACCAGTTAAAACATACACACGTTGCCCCTGCGGACGAACACATGGGTTCGCCCCTACCACTAAATGGCATCACATGAAAGTACAACGATTACAGGGCTCCACACTCAAACGAGAAACCGTTGCTTCGCGGAGCTTGCGATACTCGGGTGAATTATAGACTTCCAGCACATGTTGGTCGTTCACATTGCCAATCGGGAATTCCGCCTGACCGTCGGCACAGCAGTGGGCCACCTCACCCGTCGCGGTAATCGAAAGCTCAAACCAGCGTTCACATCCCATATTGGGAACCGGGTTCACATTCAGTCCCTCGACCTGCCCCATCCATTCCATCCGGGGAAATACATTCGACTGGAACAATGGATAGTTGATCCCCACCCAATCTACAAATTCACGATCAACGATGGTGCCATCACCCACGCGCGAGAGTACCACCGGAAAATATACATCGCCATCGGCAAACATATCGTGAATCATCTCCAGACGCTGTCGCGTCCGCTGGTAAGGCAATCCCATCACGCGTTCGTACTCTTCCTCGCGATGATCGTTGAACGAGATCCAGAGATATTGAATGTTCTTGACCTCCTGCAAAGCTTCGAGTTTGTCTTCCGTAATCGGCGTCGAATTGGAAGTCAGTGCAATCTTGGCCTGAGGCAGCAGAGTATTTATTTTTTCCAGAACATCAAACAACCGGACCTCCAGAAACGGCTCACTCACCTTAAACGGCGAAATTTGCAAATTCATCTCGCGGGGGATCTCGGTCAGTTCATTCAGAATCTTATCAATCAGCTCATCGCTCATTTTGGTGTGCTTGCGATTGAGATTCGGATACGGACAGAAATTACAGCTCGCATTACACCGAGCCTGCGTTTCCAGATGCACATGCTTTGGATAGTCCATATACAGTGAATGACGCATCCGGGCAATCCCCGCGTCATATGCGGCGCGCTGTTCACTAAAGTGATACGGGCTGACTATATCCAGCGTTTTTTCCACCATTTTTGATGACTCTTCCATGAATCCAAAGAGAAGCGAACCACTTGGCGCGGCGAGCATCGCAGACAATCCGTTTTTTGTCAACGAGAATTCGCCCCGCCTATACATTTGAAAACACCCGTTTTTCAAACATGTCCAAGGGAAAACCCTCATACACATCCACAATTCAAAAACCGGTATGATTCCATTGTCGGCTCAACTTTGTATGATTCATGAAAGAAACCCGCTGTTCCATCAAGAAGAATCATGCTTAACTCATAATACTGAAAGCAGTTACCCGATGCACAATTTTGCCGATCGTTTACATGCCGCCATTCAGAATAAGAAAACACCCGCCCTGGTCGGCCTTGATCCCCGCTTTGACTGGCTTCCCGCAGAAATTGTCTCGGCTGCGGAAGCAACGCATTCCAGTAAAGCCGACATCGTCGCTGCCGCCTTTGAAGAATTCTGTTTCCGCATCATCGACGTCGTCGCCCCCCTCGTGCCCGCCGTCAAACCGCAGGCCGCCTTCTTTGAAGAATGGGGGCCCGCCGGTTGTGCCGCTCTGCAACGCGTCATCAAAAAAGCACGCGATGCCGGCCTCGTTGTCATCTGTGATGCCAAGCGGGGAGACATCGGCTCCACAGCCGAAGCGTACGCCCGCGGCTACCTCGCCGGCGAAAATCCCGACAGTGCTCTCTGGGCCGCCGACTGCCTGACCGTGAACCCGTATCTGGGCAGCGACACGCTGGAGCCTTTTGTGAATGTCGCCGTCGAACGGGGTGCGGGCATCTATGTTCTCGTCCGCACCAGCAACCCCGGCGCAGGTACATTTCAGGATCGCAAAACCGACGGCACCAACCTCTACGAATGTGTGGCCGCCGCCGTCGAAGAACTCGCACTGAAAACCAAGGGCGCGGGTCACTATGGTTCCATTGGCGCTGTTGTCGGTGCCACCTATCCCGAAGAACTCAACCAGCTGCGTGCACTCATGCCACACACACCTCTGCTCGTCCCCGGATATGGCAGCCAGGGCGCAGGTGCCGGCGATGTCGCCGGCGCCTTCGATGAGCAAGGCCTCGGCGCCATCATCAACAGTTCGCGCGGCATTAACTTCGCCATCCGCAAAGCCCCGTATTCTGAAAAATTCGCACCCGAAGAATGGGAACAGGCGATCGAAGCCGCCACACATGATATGATTGCCGATTTAGCCACGCACACCCCCGCGGGTAATTTACAATGAATGACCACGCAGCCACATTCCGCAAAGCGTCACTGCATCTGAGAAAAGCAGATCCGCGTCTGAAAACCGTCATCGATACCGTCGGTCCCTGCCCGCTCAAACCATACCGATATCGCTTTGCCCTTTTGCTGCGTTCGATTGTCTCACAACAGATTTCTACCTCAGCAGCCCGCACGATTTACAAGCGTCTGCACGCACTCACAGGAAAAGGCCAACCCACGGCAGAAAAAATCATGCGACTCTCGCACAAACAACTTCGCGCGGTGGGTCTCTCTACACAGAAAGCTAATTACGTACATCACCTGGCGGAGATGGTTCTGGAGAACAATGTCCGCCTGCACAAAATGCACCACATGACCGATGAAGAAGTCACGACAGAATTGATTCAGGTCAAAGGCATTGGCCAGTGGACCGCGCAAATGTTTCTGATGTTCGGCCTCTGTCGTCCCGATGTCTTCCCCCACGATGATCTGGGAATCCAGAACGGCATTCAGCAGATCTACCAACTGAAATCCCGCCCCGACAAACAGACCTGCATCGAAATCGCAGAGCGCTGGCAACCCTATCGTACCGTCGCCAGCTGGTACTGCTGGCGGACCCTCGAAATGGAAACCCCCGACGGCCCCTGGTAAACTCGAACTCACTTTTATTCTCTACGAAAACCGGATACATCATGACAGATTCCTTTCGTTGCTATCAAGTTAATAAAAACGAACAAAAGAAAATTTCTGCCGGCCTTGTTTCTGCTCCCTATAATAACCTGCCTCCCGGCGCAATCACGGTCCGCGTGGTCTATTCTTCGGTCAATTATAAAGATGCATTAGCGGCCAGCGGACATCCGGGCGTCGTGCGTAAATTCCCCCACGTTCCCGGCATCGACGCTGCCGGTTATGTCGTGGAATCCGACTCCGATCAGTTCCAGGTTGGCGATCCGGTCGTCGTCACCAGCTATGAACTCGGCGTCGAACGCTGGGGAGGCTGGGCCGAATTCATTCGTGTAGAACCCGAGTGGATTGTCCCTCTGCCGGAAGGACTCACGCTCAAAGAATCCATGATCCTCGGCACCGCCGGCCTGACCGCGGCAATGTGCGTCGACAGTATCATTCATCATCATATCACCCCTGACGCAGGCAATATTCTCGTCACCGGTGCTTCCGGGGGCGTCGGTTCCTTCTGTGTCTCGTTACTCAATCAACTCGGCTATCAGGTGACCGCGGTCTCAGGAAAGCATGCACTGCACCAGCGACTGCTTGAACTCGGCGCCACGAAAGTCATCGACCGACTGGAGATCGATCTCAGTTCCGACAAACCACTGCTCAAAGGACATTGGCCCGCCGCCATCGATACCGTCGGCGGCTTCCTGCTCAGCCATGTCATTCGTTCGATTCAACCCCACGGCTGTGTTGCCGCCTGTGGCAATGCGGGAGGCGCCCAGCTGGACCTGACCGTCTTTCCCTTCATTCTGCGGGGCGTCACCCTCGATGGAATTGACTCCGCCTGGTATCCCATCGAACGCCGAACGGCTCTCTGGCAGAAACTGGCCACCGACTGGAAACTGCCCGATCTCGAATCCCGTGCGAAAGCCATCACCTTGGAACAGGTCAAGGAGACCGTCGAAAGTCTCCTGAACCGCACGCACCAGGAACGCACCATCATCAAAATCAGCGAAGAATAACGACGCAGACAGCGCGTAAAAAAAGAAGCCACCCGTTCCCGAATGGCTGCTTCGATTGATTGAGACTCAACCCACGATTTAGTACCGGGCCAGGTCGGCTGCTTCTGCTTTGAGATTCAAACCGCTCACAATCCGCTGCGCTTCGTTGAGCATGAATTTGACTTCAGAGCCACACGCAATAAATCGCCAGCCTTCTGCAATCCGCTGCTCGACCGCTTCCACCGTCTGCACATGCAGGCCAACGGGAGTGCCGGTCTTCTTGCCGGTTTCCAGAATGCGCTGCAGCATTGCTTCCAATTCGTCAGGCGAAGGATGCACGCCAGTCGCTTTGCTCATCTGGAACGTCAGGTCGTTGGGTCCCACAAAAATTCCATCCACACCAGGCAGACTGTAAATCTCTTCCGCATTCTCAACACCTTCGGGAGATTCGGTCTGCAGAATCACCAGAATCTCATCGTTGGCATGTTTGTAATAGTCGCCGGCCGTCGCATCGAAGTTCATCGCATGCAAAACACCACCCACAGAGCGGTTTCCCAGCGGCGGATACTTGACCGCGTCGATCACTTCTTTGGCCTGTTCGACCGTATTGATCATGGGTGCAACAATGCCGTGTGCTCCGGCATCCAGCGCCCGTTTGATCAATTCATATTTTCCCAGGGGAACCCGGCACAGAGGCACGCAGCCCGCGTCCGCAATCGCACCGAACAGCAGCCCTGCCTGCGACCAGTCGATCGGCGAATGCTCCATATCTACTGTCAGCCACGGAAATCCCACGCGGGCCATCAGACGGGTCATCATCACATCCCCCGACGAGAGCCATGTTCCTACTTGAGGTTTTCCTTCACTTAACGCCGCCTTGACCGGGTTCTTTTTCATCAGTCTGAAATTCTTTCCTGTAATCGATTTGAAATAAATAGTCTGTCTGCACCGCTATGCGGTTTCTCCATTCTCGACAGGCTCATAGTGGATTGCAAGCCAAACGCTTTCCCGATCGTCGGCGGTCGCCTCAACCCGGTGCCGACAATGAGCGGGAATGTTCACCGCATCGCCGGGAACCAGCGGCCGCCCCTCGGTTTCTCCCTCAAATCGCAGGACCGCCGAACCCGTGAGCAAAACCACCCATTCTGCATGCTGCTGATCATACCACTGGCCCTCCCGCGTCGCCTGCCCCGTCGAAACAATCCGCTCCACCCGGAAAGTCTGGCCGCGAAATAGCTCCTCAAATAATTCCGCTACGGGCAATGTCTTCTGTGGAGTGAATAGATTACTGATTTCAGGGACCATCGTCGCTGCCTTGTTACTGTCATGTAGAAAAAAAGTAGATCAACGTGTACTTTAAGCGCGCAGGGTGCTCACAACAACCGTGGCCCATCAGGCAACGACCGCGAACCTGCTTGCCGCTCCCTCAGGGAACTGGTAGCATGAATTTCTCGCCGACAATTGATCCTCCCTGCCGATGGAGCCTTCCATGAAAATCACAGGCGTCGAAACGTTTCTCGTTGATGTTCCCTTGCAAGTCCCGGTCTCTCCGTATCAGTCCCGGTATATTTTCTCCACCAGCACCGGCGCCCTGTTGATCCGCCTCGAAACCGACGCCGGCATCATCGGCTGGGGCGAAACTCCACAACGGCTCTCCTTTCAGAACGCAACCAGCTTCACCGGCGACGAAGCCGACTACTTCCGCCCGATTCTGCTTGGCAAAGATCCGACCGACATTTCCGCTCTCTATGCCGACTGGGGCATGGAAGAACCCTATCTGCAATCAGTAGTCGAAATGGCCTGTTGGGACATCCTCGGCAAACAGGCAGGCTTGCCCCTGCATCGCCTGCTGGGCGGCCTGTATCGCGACCGCGTCGAAGTTACCTGCTGCATGGGCATTCGCGGTCCGGAAGAAGCTGCCGCCATCGCGAAGCACTATGTCGACCTCGGCTTCTCGACCCTCAAAACCAAAGCCGGCCGCGAGCCCGAAGAAGACCTGGCGATGGTTCGCGCCATTCGCGAATCGGTCGGCGACCAACTCAATCTCCGCATCGACCCCAACATGGGTTACACGCCCGAGGTCGCCCTACAACTGGCCAGAGATCTGGAGCCCTACGAGCTGCAATATTTCGAACAGCCAATGCACAAAGACCTGCTGCAGGAATCCGCCGACATCCGCAAGCAGACGAGCACGCCACTCGCGCTCAATGAATCGGTGACCACGATGGAAAACGTCCGCAAGATTCTGGAACTGGATGCAGCGCAGTACCTGCTGCCCGACACCTACCAGTGCGGCGGCATCTGGGCCGTCAAACTCGTGGGCGAAGTCGCCGCGTCAGCCGGTGTCCCCTGTATCTTCCACTGCGCTCACGACCTCGGTCTCCGAACCGCCACCATGCTGCACATGGCCGCCTCATCACCCAATTTCCCACTCGCCAATGACTGCACCTACTACAGCCTCGAAAACGATATCATCACCGACCGCTTCGAAATCAACGAAGGCACGATCGCCGTCCCCACCAAACCCGGCTTAGGAGTCGAGATTGATGAAGCCATGCTGAAACGGTATCTGGTTAACAGCTCGGTAGAGTAATTCTCTGCGATTAAAGAACTGTAGGGGCAGTACCCATGTGTCTGCCCGCCTGGCGAAATTCAATTCCAGATTATCCAGCAATGGCACCGGATTACGCCTGTACTCCTGGTTCCTGCATTGAACGCAAACACTGAGGGCGGACACATGGGTCCGCACCCTACGGAAACAGATCGGTGGCCTGGCTCCTGATTGTGTGTTGAAACCGCTACTTCCTGTTGCCTGCGGCAATACCGGATTGCATCCGGTACCACCCGGAAGATAGATTCTAGGAAATAAGCCTCATGAAAATTCAACGCTTGTGTGCCACGGGTGACTCGTCAACCGTGGCTGTGAATCAGCGTCCCTACTTCCTCGTAGGGGTGGCCTCTAAGGTGTTGATTTTGAAATGGCTGTGCGGAAACGGTAGCGACAAGCGGGAATACCTTCCATGAAATAATTTTCGGGACCAAAACCATAGTTCGCCAAGACACTCAGATTTTCCTGTTCGATGATTTTCTGTGCCCGTTTACCGGCAACCGTCTGAGGATATTTTTTGCTCAGTTCAAGTAACTTCCGCTGAATGATTCGAAAACGGGACAAGGCCAGTTCTTCTTGCAATAGCATTAGTTTTTTTGAGACTGTTTGATTCAGATCACCTGAAACAATGTTGGACTGCGTCTCCACACTACTTGGTATTGTCTGTTCGTTGCCAGAGGCCAGTTGCGGCTGAGTCGGTCTGATGAGCAGCCCCAGAACGAGACCAAAGAGTACTGCCAGGATTGTTTTCTGCATTTGTCTTCCCCGCCTTGAGGTGATGATCTCCAGTGTCTGCTCACAGGCGGAGATTTTAAGGCAGAAGACAAACGGCGACAAGATCCGTTTCAGCGCGTCTCCTGCTGGGCTTCGAATTCGTGTTGACGTGCGATCGCAGATGCGGTTTCGACAATCGTCACAGAGGGAAAATGCCGTTTGAGCCAATTCGCATATTTCTTTCCATTCCAGACCTTAAGCAAAAATGCCTTTCCCTGATGAGGCGAGACATATTCTTGCCAGCACCATTCATCCCAGGGATGCGGTTGATCTTCCTCCATTAAGTCCAGAACCTGTTCCCAATATACATCGTCTTCCTGCTTTATAACGGGGGACAGCGTTTTCAGATCATCGGGAGTCCACCAGGCATGGGTGAATCCCCACCCCATCGTAGGAGATTCGAGGATCAATGTCCCCGTCTCACCCGCGTCAAAACGACGACGAAGTTTCCGCCGACTGAGCGTCCGACCGTCATTCCACATGCTGAGATAAAACAGATGTTCGCCCGTGAAATTACTGCAAACAACAAACAAACTGACCAGCATCAGCAACGGTAACACAAACAAGCCGATCAGTAACACGAACGGAGAAAGCAGAATACTCAACAGCTTTTTATACCACGGCCATCCCCAAAATTCTCCCGTTCGTGACATCGATCTCTCCTGAACACAACCTGACAGGAACAGTATAAACAGGTTCCATCATAACAATACCGGTTTTGTTTGAAACAACGAAACAAAGGATGGGTGTGACCGAAAATAATTCGGTCCGAGCGGAGCGAGCGGGAAATTGTCAGAGAACACCTGGGATATTCTTCTTGAGCCCCCTACGTGTGAAACACAACACATTCAAGATTTCAGCTCTACTTACGTGCTCTCACACATCCTGTTGCCTGCGGCAAAACTTTTCGTGTGCTTTCGTGTTTTTCGTGGTAGCCCATAAAAAAACGACCAGCGAAGTTTCTCTCCGCTGGCCGTTTTAATTGTTTTGAATTCAAATCAGACTTCGATTAGAACTCGCCGATCACGTTGCCATCCGCTTTATTCCCTAGATTCTTCCA